>SXJR01000127.1 GCA_005779305.1 Myxococcales bacterium | reverse complement strand
GGCGCCCAGGTCGACGCCGTCACCGTGTCGCCGGCGCAGCTCGCCCACGCCCGCGACCGCGTCGCCGCCGCGCCCGCCGAGGTCGCCGCCCGCGTCGCGCTGGCGCTGCGCGACTACCGCGACACCGCCGGGACCTACGACGCCGTGCTGTCGTGCGAGATGCTCGAGGCGGTCGGCGAGGCCTACCTGCCGGTGTTCTTCGCCACCGTCGCCGCCCGGCTCCGGCCCGGCGGCCGCGCGGTGATCCAGTCGATCACCATGCCCGACGAACGCTACGACGCGTACCGCCGCTCGGTCGACTGGATGCAGACCTACGTCTTCCCCGGCTCGCACATCCCGTCGCTGGGCGCGATCCGCGCCGCGGCGACCCGCGCCGGCCTCACCGTCGAGCGCGCCGACGACCTCGGTCACGACTATCCCCCGACCCTCCGAGCCTGGCGCGAGCGCTTCGCCGCCGCCGGGGCGCGCGCAGGCTTCGACGAACCCTTCATCCGCACCTGGAACCTGTACCTGGCCTTCTCCGAGGCCGCGTTCGCCGAGCGCACCCTCGCCCTGCACCAGCTCGTGCTGCGCCGGACTACTCCCGATAGACGGTCCAGCGCTTGACCTTGACCTCGTCGGTCAGCGCCTTGCTCTGGTAGACGCAGTCCTCGAGCGTGGCGCCCTGCTCGCCGAGCCAGGCCGCCACGCCGGGCGCGGCGTACGTGGCGGTCGACATCGCGATCTGCCACGACTCGGCCAGCGCCTGCAGCTTGGCGGCCACGTTCACCGTGCCGCCGAAGTAGTCGATGTTGGAGTTGAGCTTCACCGCGATGCAGGGGCCGGTGTTGAGCGAGATGCGCAGCCGGGCCACCGAGTGGGTGCAGCCGGGCGGGAAGCGATCGTGGATGGCGCGCGAGCAGCGCACGGCGTCGAGCGGATCGTTGAACGCGCCCATGGCGGCGTCGCCGATGGTCTTGACCACGGCGCCGCGGTGCTCGGCGATCAGCGCGAACACGTCGGCGAAGTGCTTGCGGACCTCGACGAACGCGGCTGGATCGCCGCGCGACGCGTAGAGCGCGGTCGAGCCGACCATGTCGGTGAACAGGATGGTCTGCTCGCCGATCGCGAGCTGGACATCGGCGCCGAGGTACTCCTCGCTGAACAGATCGCGGAACTCCTGGAACGACAGCAGCCGGCCCGGCCGCAGCGCCACGTCGGACCACTGCGCCTCCTCCAGGACGAATCGAGTCTCCTCGTCCTTGTCATTGATCAAGACCACCTTGGCCCCCGCCCTCCTGAGCGAAGCCGCCGCGGCCGAATCGAAGGACGCGCTCGCTTTCCACTCCATCTTCCCGTCACCACTCGCGTCCCCCACATCCAGGTATCCGTACCGCTCCTCGCCGTGCAACCGCAGCCGGTACCGCCGGGGCTCGAGCGCCGGCGCGACCTCGGCCGACTCGCCCGGCGCCAGCGCGCGCTGCACCCGCACGTGGCTCTTGTGGGCCGGCTCGGCGCTGCAGAACGATCGGGTCACCACCTCGCGGATCGAGCGGTGCACGCGGAAGGTGATCTCGACGACGTTCTCGCGGTCCGTGCCGAACACGATCGAGCAGGAGTCGCAGCGCGCGTCGGCCGGCAAGGCCCCGAGCCGGCCGTGACCCTCGCTTCCGCGACAGTGCGGGCACACCACGTCCCACGACAGATCGAGCAGGCCGGCCCGGGTGGCGTGCAGGCACACCCCCAGGAGCACGTCCTGGTCGATCGACCAGGCCCGCGCTCGTTCGCACACCTGGATGCGGCCGAGGTCGGCGTCGTCGGCGGTCGTCACCCACTCGACCAGCTTCTCGACCGCGTCCTTGTCGAGGCCCTGGCCGATCAGGTCGCGGGTGATCGTGTCGAGGCGAGCGCGCGCGTCGGGCGACAGCACCGGCGGCGCGGCCACCAGCGCCTGCGGTATCGACGACGAGGCCGCGAGCTGGCGATCGACATCGGCCAGCACCTTGCGGTAGGTCTTCTCCAGCCCGATGAAGCCGAGCTTGATCATCGTGGCCCCGATGAACCCTCGGGGCAGGAAGCCGAAATACGCGGTGAAACGGCTGCCACCGCCGGGGCGCGGCTCGATCCGCTGGACCGCATGCACCACGCGCATGAAGCCGCGCTCGTAGACCCGCACAGACTCGAGCCACTCGCCGGCCACCCAGTTCCACGGCAGCTCGAGCCAGTCGTGGCGGACCCCGGCGGGTCTGGACCAGCCGTGGATCTGGCCGTCGCGTTCGTCGAAGTGCATCTCGGTGGTGCCGAGCGCGCGGTTGAGCCGCGACGTGTCCGACGTGATGCGCCAGACGTCGGCGGGTGCGGCCTCCAGCTCGACGTGCCAGAGGTACTCGAGCTTCTCGCCGTCTCCCCAGCGCGCCGGCCACGGATGCAGGCGATGGAGGTCGTCCAGGGTCAGTGGACTGCTAGACTCCGGGGCCATGGCCACCACCCATTATCGCTCCTGCTCCCTGTGCGAGGCCACCTGCGGCGTCGCGATCGACGTGGAGGGTGACCGGGTGGTGTCGGTCCGCGGCGACGACGCCGATCCGTTCTCGAAGGGCTACATCTGCCCCAAGGCCACGGCCCTGGCCGATCTGCATCACGATCCCGATCGCCTGAAGCGGCCGATGGTGCGCGAGGGTTCGACGTGGCGCGAGCTGGGCTGGGACGAGGCCTTCGACCTGGTGGTGCGCCGGCTGCGCGATGTCCGCGACTCGTACGGACTCGACGCCATCGCCGTCTACCAGGGCAACCCGACCGTCCACAGCGTCGGCCTGATGATGCATGGCCAGTTCTTCCTGCGCAAGCTGGGCACCCGCAACGCATCGTCGGCGACGTCGACCGATCAGCTCCCCCACATGCTGGCCGCGCTGACCATGTTCGGCGACCAGCTCCTGATGGCGGTGCCCGACATCGACCGCACCGAGCACATGATCGTGGTGGGCGGCAATCCCCTGGTCTCCAACGGCAGCATCATGACCGCGCCCGACGTGAAGTCCCGGCTCAAGGCCATCAAGGCCCGCGGCGGCCGGCTCACCGTGATCGATCCGCGGCGCACCGAGACCGCCGAGCTCGCCGATCAGCACCTCTTCATCCGTCCCGGCACCGACGCCGCGTTCCTGCTCTCGTTTCTGCACGTGCTCTATGCCGAGCAGCTGGTCAAGCCCGGGCGCGTCGCCGGCTTCACCGACGGTATCGACGAGCTGGGCACGATCGCCGCCCGCTACGCACCCGAAACCACCGCCGCGGCGACCGGCATCGCCGCCGGCGACGTGCGGACCCTGGCCCGCGCCTTCGCCGCCGCGCCGCGCGCGGTCCTCTACGGCCGCCTCGGCGTGTGCACCCAGGAGCTGGGCGGGCTGGCGGCGTGGCTGTGTTACGCGGTCAACGTGGTGACCGGCCGGCTCGATGAGCCCGGCGGGCTCATGTTCACCACGCCGGCGGTGGACATCCTGCCCGTGGCGCGGCAGGTCGGGTTCGACGGCGGCCACGCCCGCTGGACCAGCCGGGTCAGCGGCCTGCCCGAGTTCGGCGCCGAACTGCCGGTGGTCACACTGGCCGAGGAGATCGAGACGCCGGGCCACGGTCAGGTGCGCGCGCTTTTCACCAGCGCCGGCAACCCGGTGCTGTCGGCGCCGGGCGGGCCGCGGCTGGAGCAGCTCCTGCCCAAGCTCGATTTCATGGTCTCGGTCGATCCCTACATCAACGAGACCACGCGCTTCGCCCACGTGATCTTGCCGCCGACCTCGGTACTCGAGCACTCGCACTACGACGTGGCGCTGGCCGCGTTCGCGGTGCGCAACATCGCCAAGTACGCACCGCCGGTGTTCGAGCGCGGCCCCGATCAGCGCCATGACTGGGAGATCTACGCCGAGCTCGCCGCCCGCTGGTACGCGCCCCGCGGTCCGCTCGGTGCGCTGGCCGCGCGCGCGGCGCGGCGGGCGTTGCTGGCGCTCACGCCGGAGAAGTTGCTCGAGCTCGGGCTGCGCGCCGGATCCCACGGCCTCAAGCGCGGCCAGGACGGGCTGTCGCTGGCCAAGCTGCGCAGCTCGCCACACGGGCTCGATCTCGGACCGCTCGAGCCGCGGCTGCCCGGCCGGCTCAAGCACCGCGACAAGCGGGTCAAGCTGGTGCCGGCGACCTACGTGGGCGATCTACCGCGGCTCGATCGCCGGCTGGCCGAGTGGACCGCGCGCGCGGCGACGCGCGGCGACGGCCTGAGCCCACTCGTCCTGGTCGGGCGCCGCCACCTGCGCAGCAACAATTCGTGGCTGCACAACAGCGAGCGGCTGGTGAAGGGCAAGCCGCGCTGCACGCTCCTGGTCCACCCCCGCGACGCGGCCGCGCGCGGCATCGCCGAGGGCGATCCGGTGCGACTGACGTCGAGGGCCGGCGAGGTCGTGGTGCCGGCCGAGCTCAGCGACGAGATGATGCCGGGCGTGGTCAGCCTGCCCCATGGCTGGGGTCATGGCCGGCCCGGCACCCGCACCCAGGTCGCCAACGCCCACGCCGGCGTATCGGCCAACGACGTCACCGACACCGGCTTCGTCGATCTGCTCTCGGGCACCGCCGCGCTCACCGGCGTCGAAGTGACCGTCACGCGCGCGGCCGCGGTGGTGCGCGAGGCCGTGACCGCATGAAGCGCGGCGATGCGGCCCTGTTCGACCGCATCGGCGGCGATCGCCTGCGCGCGGTGATCGTCGAGTTCTACGAGCACGTCTTCGCCGACGTGATGATCGGCTTCCTCTTCGCCGGCAAGGACAAGGCCCGCCTCATCGAGAAGGAGTGGGAGCTGGCCGCCCGCATGCTCGGCGCCGACCTCCCCTACACCGGCCGCCCCATGAAGGAAGTGCACGCCAGGCACCCGATCCTCGGCGGGCATTTCGACCGCCGGCTCCAGATCCTGAAGAACGTGATGGCCACCCACGCCATCGATCCCGAAGTCCAGGCGGTGTGGATCGATCACACCCAGGCCATGCGCGCCCAGATCACCGCCGACCAGGGCAGCGAGTGCGACCACGACGCCGCCGCCAGCCGCGCCCACGCCCCCGGCGACTCGACCGCGCCGCTACCGCTTCGTCGTCGTTAGCGAGCGATGAGCGAGCGTCCAACCGTGACTCCGGGGTGCGGGGTCACTGGTGACGTCCGAGGTCTGCCTTTCTGCTGAGCTCGGCGAACGCGACTAGCGCCCTCGGCCTCCGGCTGACGACCGGTCGGCCTGGGCTCGCGCCTTCTCGATGGCGCGCTCGAGGCGGATCACGCGCACGCGCGGATCGACGGCGCGCGAGAAGAAGACGACGACCTCGAGCAGGAGCGAGAGCGCGACCGCGCCGGCGTAGCAGGCGATCGCCACCTTGACCGCGGGGATGAAGACCAGCAGTCGCGGGCTCGGCACCTCGACGTACGGCGCCGGGAAGTACGCCCACAGGAGACCGGCCGGCACCATCGCGAACATGAGTCCGAGCCAGGCGATGCCGTTGGCGGCGGCCAGGCGTTCGGCCAGCTCGAGCCGCCGGCGCAGCGCCAGCCAGCCGATCACGATGTGGACGGCGGCGCCGATCGCGCCGTACTTGAGCAGCTCCAGCGCGATGTGGCCGCGATCGGGGAGCAGCGACGGGCTGAAGCGCTCGCCGAGCACGCCGATGAGGGTGTAATAGACGATGAAGAAGGCGGGGGCGCCGACGCCGATGACGCGCAGGTCGAGGCGCATGCCCCCGCGCAGGCGCAGCCACCAGGCCAGCAGCACCGCCAACCCGGCGGCGGCGGCGACGATCGCGACCCGCAGGGCGCGCTTGCCCAGGCGCGCGGTGCGCTCACCGCGCAGCTCGCGGTCGACCACGGCCTTGTTGGCCCGCACCCGCGCGTCGTCGAGGGCGGCGATGCGCGTGGCCTCGGCCGGCGCCAGCCGCAGCGCGGGCAGCGCCGCGCGGCCGAGGCCGTGACCGGGCGCCGGAATGCCGAGCAACACGGCGGCGGTGGGCGCGACGTCCATCAGCTCGACGTCGACCTTGGCGCCGGGCACGATGCCGGCTCCGGCGAGGATGAACGGCACCTCCACCACCGTCGGCTCGAGGCCGCCGTGGCCGCCGCCGTCGGTGTGACCGTGGTCGGCGATGACGATGATCGCGTCGCGGGTGAGATCGAGCCCGGCGACCGACGCCCGCAGCGCGGCATCGGCCTCGAACGCGGCCGCCTTGTACTCGGGCTCGAGGCCGCCGTACTCGTGGCCGGCGGCGTCGACCGCCCCGATCAGCAAGACCGCCAGAGCGTCGTTGGCGGCGACCACGCTCTCGGCGGCGTCGCGAAAGCCACCCGGCCACGGCGCGTAGCGGGGGTCGTCGAAGTCGCCGCGAAGATCGGTGTGGATCGCGTGCAGCCACGCCTCGGCGGTGCCCTCGTCCATCGCGGTGATGTCGACATCGTTGAGCGGCACCAGGCGCGGGCGCAGGAACAGGCGGGGCATCGGATCGTAGTCGCTCGCGAAGCCGGCTCGCCTGGCGGTGCCCGTGGCCGGCACGGCGCGGACGCGGTCCATCAGCGAGTCGAGGCGGACCGCGCCGCGGTAGCGGTTGGTGCGCACGCCCGAGAACGCCGGCGGCACGCCGGTGAGGATGTTGACGTAGCCGGGCCGCGACCAGGTCGGGTACTGGGCGCGGGCGCGGCCGTCGACACCGCGGGCGCGCAGCTCGTCGAGGAACGGCAACCCGCGCGAGACGTCGAGGCGCAGGCCGTCGATGATGGCGATGACGACCCGCTGGGCGAGGGGCGCGTTGGGCGGTGGCTCGACCACCGGCGGCGACGCGGCCAGCGCTGGCAGCGGCCGGTCCAGATCGTCCATGAATTCCCTGCCCGAGACGCCGGCCGCGATGGCGCCCCACAGCCCGATCACCAGCAGCAGCGCGGCGGTGAACAGGGACCACGCCGTGCTGGGCGGGGACGCGCGAAGCAAGGCTCGACGATGCCACGAAGCCGGTGTTATGGTGTCGGGATGTGGTACCTGGACGGCAACGTCCCTCACCTTCCGGATGTCGCGTCGAGCTGACGGCTGTCACGATCAGACGCGTCTGTTCAACTCCTGGAAGTCGAGACCCACATGGACCCGCTCAAGACGATCGGTCGCAGCGCACCCGCTGACGACGTGATGCACCTCAAGCCGCCGGTTGATCCGGCGACCCTGGCCTATCGCCAGCTCCTCGATGGCTCGTTCTGGCAGCGCATCCCTGCCTACCGCGGCGTCGACGAGGTCACCTTTCTCGATCACAGCTGGCAGGCCAGGAATTCGATCACCAACCCGCAGAAGCTCCTGGCCGCGGTGCAGGATCTGGTGCCGCAGTCGTTCTACGACGACGTGATCGAGGGTTTCGCCCGCGCGCCCATGTCGATCCGGGTCTCGCCGTACCTGCTCTCGCTGATCGACTGGACCGATCCGTACAGCGATCCGCTGCGCCGCCAGTTCGTGCCGGTGGCGTCGCGGCTCCTGCCCGATCACCCCAAGCTCACGCTCGACTCGCTGCACGAGCAGGCCGACGCGCCGGTGCCGGGGCTGACCCACCGCTATCCCGACAAGGCCCTGTTCCTGGCCCTCGACACCTGCCCGGTCTACTGCCGGTTCTGCACCCGCAGCTATGCGGTCGGCGTCGACACCGACGAGGTCGAGAAGGTCTCGCTCAAGGCCACGGAAGACCGCTGGGCCAAGGCCTTCCGCTACATCGGCGAGCGGCCCGAGCTCGAGGACATCGTGGTCTCGGGCGGCGACAGCTACCAGCTCAAGGCCCGCCAGGTGTCCCTGATCGGCGACACGCTGCTCGACATCGACCACATCCGCCGCATCCGCTTCGCGACCAAGGGTCCGGCGGTGATGCCGATGAAGCTCCTCACCGACGACGAGTGGGTCGACGCGCTGACCCGCGTGGTCGAGAAGGGGCGCCGCCTCCACAAGGAGGTCGTGCTTCACACCCACTTCAACCACCCCAACGAGATCACCGCGATCACCCGGCGCGGCCTCGACCGCCTGCACGAACGCGGCATCATCGTCCGCAACCAGGCCGTGATGCAGCGGGGCGTGAACGACACCGTCCCGGTCATGCAGCAGCTGGTGAAACGGCTCGGCTTCTGCAACGTGCAGCCGTACTACGTCTACGTCCACGACCTGGTGAAGGGCGTGGAAGACCTGCGCACCACCGTGCAGACCGCGATCGACGTCGAGAAGGCGGTGCGCGGCACCACCGCCGGCTTCCAGACCCCGACCTTCGTGTGTGACGCGCCCGGCGGTGGCGGCAAGCGCGTCGTGCACTCGTTCGAGCACTACGATCGCGTCACCGGCGTGAGCGTATGGGCCGCGCCGTCGGTGAAGCCGGGCTACTTCCTGTACTTCGATCCCGTCGATACGCTCGCGCCCGAGATCCAGGCCCGCTGGGCCGACGTCGCCGAGCAGGACAAGATGGTCGAGGCCGCGATCGCCGCGGCCCGCGATCACGCGGCGGCGACCGCGCACGCCAGCTCGATTCGACGGTAGCAGTGGCCGCGATCCGCTGGCTGTACCTCGGCCTCGGCTGGATCTTCTTCGGCCTCGGCGTCGCCGGCATCGTCCTGCCGCTGGTGCCGGCCACGCCGTTCATGCTGCTGGCGCTGTGGGCGTTCTCGCGCAGCTCGCCGCGGCTGGAGGCGTGGCTGCTCGCCCACCGCTTCTTCGGCGCGCCTCTGCGGGCATGGAAGGCCCATCGCGTGATCCCGCTGCGGGCCAAGCTCATCGCCTGGGGCTCGATGATCGCCAGCCTGACCTACATGATCCTGTGGTCGAAGCCGGCCTGGTGGATCATCGCGCTCGGCGCCGCGCTCATGGCCTACGGCGCCTACTTCATCGCCCGCTGCCCGTCGCAGCCGCCCGAACCGCCGGCGACCCGTGATATTCCACCGGCGTGAACGAACCCGGGTCACCGACTCCCCCGACACGCGGCACTCTGACGCCGTCCACCATCCTGGCCAGCGTGATCGTCGCGGCCCTGATGGGCGCGTCGTATCCGTACATCGTCTTGAAGCTGGGCTTCGGGCCCAACCTCAGCGTGGTCGCCGCCTTCTTCGGCTTCCTCTTCCTGTCGCTGTTCAACCTGATCGCGCGGACCGGCTACGACCGCTGGCAGAACAACATCGTCCAGACCGCCGGCACCAGCGCGGCCCAGACCGCGTTCATGTGCGTGCTGCTAGGCGCCTTCGACATCCTGCGCTCCAACCCTGCGCTCGGCTTCCACCTCGAGCTGACCACATGGAAGACGTTCATCTGGCTGTCGATCGCCGGCACGCTCGGCGTGTTGCTCGCGGTGCCGCTGCGCCGCCACTTCATCGTCGACGAGAAGCTGCCCTACCCCGACGGCATGGCCGCCGCCGAGACCCTGATCGTCCTCGATCCGCCGCGCGGCAAGGGCGCCGATCCCGAACTGATCCGCCGCGCCAAGCAGGCCGCCGTCGCCCTCGCCATCGGCCTGGGCGCCTCGGCGTTGCTGATGCTGTTCCGCGACGAGGCCAAGATGTTCAAGGTCCTCAAGGACGGCTGGGAGCCGACCTATGTCATCGGCGGCATCGTCCTCGCCAACCTCGCCGTCGGCGTGTCCTACAGCCTGCTCAGCATCGGGTCGGGCATGATCATCGGGCTGCGCATCAACATCTGGATGATGGTGGGCGGCGTGCTGGCCTGGCTCATCGTGCCTTGGATCCTGATCGGCCCCGACATCAACTGGATCCCCTCGAAGGCGACCCGCAACCAGGTCCTGTTCTGGGTCATGTGGCCGGCCACGGGCATGCTGGTGTCGGGCGGACTCACCGCGCTGGCGCTGCGCTGGCGGCTGATCATCTCGACGTTCACCGAGCTGCGCCACGCCAAGTTCGGCTCCTCCGAGTTCCCTATCGCCTGGGTGGGCATCGGCGTCGCGGTGTGCACGGTCGCCCTCACCATCTTCCAGTGGCTGGCGCTCGACATGGCGCCCTGGCTGACGCTGGCCGCCATCGTCCTGTCGTTGCCGCTGATGCTGGTCGGCCTGCGGGTCCTCGGCGAGACCAACTGGGGCCCGATCAGCGCACTGTCCAACATGATGCAGGGCCTGTTCGCGGTGGTCGCGCCCGGCAACATCGCCGCCAACATGGTGGCGAGCGGCACCACCGGCACCGTCGCGGTCTCGTCGGAGGCGATCATCCAGGACTACAAGGCCGGCGAGATCATCGGCTCGACCCCGCGCTCGCTGACCTGGGCGCAGTTGATGGCGGTGCCGATCGGCGCCCTGGCCGTCGCGCTGGTCTACCCGGAGCTGGTCGAGACCTACGGCGCGGTCGGCGGCGACAAGCTGTCGAGCGCGATCTCGCGCAAGTGGGCGCTGTTCGCCGAGTTCCTCAAGGGCGGCTTCAGCTCGCTGCCGACGTCGTCGCTGTGGATGCTCCTGGTCTTCAGCGTCCTCGGCGTGATCTTCACGATCCTCGAGAGCAAGCCCAAGCTCAAGCCCTACGTGCCGTCGCCCACCGGCATCGGCATCGGCATCCTGGTGCCGTTCGCCGTGGTCGCCACCATGTTCATCGGTGGTGTCATCGGCTCGATCTGGAAGAAGACCGACCCCAAGAGCGCCGAGATCACGCTGGTCCCGTTCGCGTCGGGTCTGATCGCCGGCGAGGCCCTCATCGCCGTGCTGGTCCCGCTCCTGCTCTGGCTCGGCCTCGGCGGAGCCTGAGCGCCGCGTGTTGCTCGAGCTCGCCGCCTGGGACGTCCCCGCGCTGGCGGCGACGTGGCGCGCGGCGACGCCGTTCCCGCACGTCGTCATCGACGGCATGGTCAGCGCCATGCGGCTCGACGTCCTGCGCGACGCCATCTCGCGCGAGCCGCACGGGCCCGAGCACAGCGAGATCGTCGACTGCCTGGCGTCGGCGGCGAAGCTCCAGCACCCCAACCTGGCCGCGTTCGGGACCGCGCTGACCGCGCCCGCCGTGCTGACCGCGGTGCGGGCCATCACTGGCAAGGTGGTCTCCTCGGTCGAGGTCCGAAGCTACTGCTACCTGGCCGGCGGGTACCTGTTGCCCCACACCGACGGCCGCCACGATCTGAGGCGCCAGATCGCGTTCGCGGCGTACCTCGGTCACGACGGCCAGTGCCACGGCGGCGAGCTCGAGCTGTTCCACTGTGACGTCGACGGCGCCGGTGAGATCGTCGCCACCGAACCGGCGGTCCGCATCGAGCCGCGCGCCAACCGCCTGGTCCTGTTCGACGTCTCCGACACGTCGCTCCATCAGATCCGCGAGATCACCATGGGCGCGCGGATCTCGCTCGCGGGCTGGTTCCGGTGATCGCGGACTACCTGGCCATCGAAAACGCCGGGCTGCTCCTGCGCGAGGCCATGCCGTCGGCGCCGGTGCCCTCGCTGCTCCTGCCCGAGGCCATCGACGGCGCCGTCGCCGCCGACCTGCGCGCGCGCCTCGACGCTGCCGGCACCACCGCCTTCGACCTCGCCGATCGCGGCCGCTACCGCCACAACGACGCGCTGCGGATCGACCCGCTGTGGGACGAGCTGACCGGGTTCGCCGCCGGCGTCGCCGGCCCGGGCGCCACCGTCACCCTCGCCGCCGTGCGCTGGCTGCGCCTGGGTCGCGGCGACTACAGCCTGGTGAAGGACGACACCCGCACCCGGCCCGCCGGCCCCCACCTCGAGCTGGTGCTCGATCTCTCGCCCGGCACCAGCGGCGAGGCCGAGCTCGTCTACACCGACGGCCTCGCCACCCTCGGCGTGCCCCAGATCGCCGGCCTCCTTGCCGTCGTCGACCGCACCGCCACCAGCACCCGCTACCAGCGCCCGCCCACGGTGCGCGGGCTCGGCGGGATCGAGATCGCGCGCGTGATCCTGTCGTTCGTCCGTTGATCTCGTCCTGACCGGGAGACAAGAAGCCCCTTGCGTGAAGATTTTAACGTGTTATAAATTCTTAACACGTTCAAATTCCATGGGACTCCTCGACCAGAACAAGTCCGAGCGCCGGGCCCGCATCCTGAAGGCGGCGCGCCGGGTGGTGGCGCGGTCGGGCTACGACGGCCTGACCATGCGCGACCTCGCCGAGGCGGCGCGGGTCTCGGTGCCCACGCTCTACAACCTGTTCGGCGGCAAGGACGCGATCCTCGCCGCGGCGATGGCCGAGTCGGTCGAGCGCATCTCGGGCCTGGTGGTGCCGCCCGGGACCACCTTCTTCGGTCGCGCCCAGCTCGGCTTCGACGCCGGCATGGCGATGATCGCCGACGCGCCCGACTTCTACCGCCGCCTCATCCCGCTGTTCATGACGTCGGCGGAGGCGCGGCCGATCCGGGCCCGGACCGAGCTCGGCTTCCACGCCCTCATGACGGCGAACCTGACCGCCGCCCGCGACGCCGGTGAGCTCGTGGCGTGGGCCGAGCCCCGCGTGGTCGCCGGCCACATGTGGGCTCAATACATGGCGGCGTTCCTCCACTGGGGCGTCGGCGAGTGCGACCTCGACGGGTTTCGCACCATCGCGCTGTCTGGCATCTGTCACGTGCTCCTCGGCGTCACCCGCGGCCGCTTCGCGGAAGAGGTCGAGGCCTGCGCTCGTTCGATCGCGCCCCACATCGCCGCCCTCACCGAGGGCAACCAGGAGGCCCGCCATGCCCGCTCAGATTGACGGCATCGATCTCGTCCCGCTAGCACCCGGCCGGCTCCTCCCGCCGCGAGCCTTCGTCTCGCCGGTGGTGTTCGACGCCGAGGAGGCGGCGATCTGGGGCCGGGGCTGGGTCCACGTCGCCGACGTCGCCGACCTGCGCGAGCCCGGCGACTACGTGGCGGCGACCATCGGTCAGACTCCGGTGGTCATCCTGCAGGCGCGCGACGGCGGCGGGTTACGCGGCTTCGTCAACGCGTGCCGCCACCGCGGCGCCCAGCTCGTCGAGGGCAAGGGCCGCTGCGAGAAGCAGCTGCGCTGCCCGTACCACGGCTGGAGCTACGGCCACGACGGCCGCCTGATCGGCGTGCCGTTCCGCGAGGAGTTCGACTGGTCCGCGGAGCGGGCCGCCGACGCGCAGCGGCGGCACGCCGGCGCAGCCGGCGAAGGCGAAGCGCGCGAAGGCGCGCTGTTCGACTGGTCCGCGGAGCGGGCCGCCGACGGCGGCGACTGCGATCAGACGACGCTCGGCCTCTTGCCGGTGCGAGTCGGAACCGTCGGGCCGCTGGTGTTCGCGAGCCTCGATCCGCAGGCGCCGCCGCTCGAGACCTGGACCGGCACGCTGGCCGCCGACTTCGTCGCCGCCGGCGTCGACACCTGGCCCCTGGCCTGGGAGCTGACCTACGAGGTCGAGGCCAACTGGAAGATCTTCGTCGAGAACGCCAACGACGGCTACCACATCCCGGTCGTACACGACGTGCTCACCGATCTGCTCCAGCCCGGCTCGGGCACCACCACGATCGAGGCCCACGGCGCCTACTCGTGGGCCAACATCAACCCGAACTACGTGCCGCCCGGCGAAGATCCGGCGCTGGCCCGCATCCGCTTCGGCTGCATCTTTCCCAACCTCATCCCGGTGCTGTCACCGGTCGACCTCACCTATATCCGCGTCGATCCGGTGGCGCCTGATCGGCTGCGCCTGTTCGTGCGCAGCTACGACGAACCCGCCCGCGGCAAGCCGCTTCGCGAGCTGCGCCGCCAGGCCTTCGAGCGCACCACCGACCAGGACATCGGCGTGGTCAAGAAGGTCCACCGCGGCCTGCGCGCCGCCGGCCTGCCCGCCGGCATCCACGCCCGCCAGCTCGAGGCCCGCATCGGCCACTTCGAGCAGCTCTGGGTGGACGCCATGGCACGCTCGCTGGCCGGCCAGCGACCCGGCCAGGCCGCGCTCGCCGTCGTGCGTTGACGCACCTCGGCGCCTCCCCGGGGCGACTTGCCAGCCCGTGCCAGCGCGGTTTGTGGCACCGTGGAACCATGGGTTCCGTCGCCTTGCTTCGTTCACCGCTGGTCATCGGTCTGGTCGTCGCCCTCGCCGCATGCGGCAAGGTCGAAGGAGGAGACGTCGACGCTGACGTCGATCCACCCGACGACGCCATGGTCGACGCACCCGACGCCATGCCGATCACGAACTGCATCCCCAACCAGTTCGTCGACTGCGAGAACGGCAACGCCCGCATCTGCAACGGCACCGGCGACGGCGTGACCATCCAGAGCTGCGGCGGCAACGGCTGCAACGCCACCGCCCGCCGCTGCAACATGTGCCAGCCCGGCCTCTCGACCTGCGACGGCGCCGTGCTCGAGAGCTGCGACGCCGAGGGGCTGCCGCTCGCCGACGAGACCTGCCAGCTCTCCTGCGTCGCGGCGCCGACCGCGCACTGTGCGTACCTCTCGCCCCGGTACCTCCCCGACATCTGTGACGCCGCCGCGGCCATGCCGTCGCTCACCATCAACGCCAGCGCGACCATCGACACCGCCCTCGACACCAACTGCACCGGCACCGTGGTCCCGCAGACGGGCGGGCCGCCGATCTGCGTCCTTCGTTACGGCACCATCAACGTCATGTCGGGCCGGACCCTCACCCTCACCGGCAGTCGCGTCGCGGCGCTGGTCTCCGACGGCGACCTCACCGTCGCCGGCATCATCGATGCCTCCGCCAACGGCCTCACCCACGGCCCCGGCGGCGGCACGTTGACCTCGGGCGCCCTGTCGAACTCGACCACCGGTGCCGGCGGCGCGGGATATGCCACCGCTGGTGGTGCAGGCGGCAATCAGACCGTCGCGGGCGGCGCCGCCAACGGCGGTGCCGCGTTCGATCCGCTCAGCGGCACCGTGATGGTGGGCGGAGCCCGCGGCGCGCGCCCGACGATCGGTCTCGGCGTCAGCGGCGGCGGCGGCGGCGGCGCGCAGTTGCTCGTCTCGTGTCGCGGCAACGTCGTCGTGTCCGGAACCCTCGACCTCGGCGGCGGTGGCGCCAATCCCGGCTTCGATCAAATCATCGGCGCACAGCTCAGTCTGATCGGCGGCGGCGGCGGCGGCACCGGCGGCTACGGCGTGATCCAGGGCCTCGGCGTCCAGGTCACGGGCTCGGTCTTCGCCAACGGCGGCGGCGGCGGCGGCGGCGCCAGCGACACCAGCGGCACCGTCGGCGGCGACGGCCCGCGTTCGGCCAGCTCGGCCAGCGGCGGTAACGGCGCCGTGGTCGGTGGATCGTCCGGCGGCTCCGGTGGCATCGGCGGTCGCCAGGGTGGTGGGCCGGGCGTCGGCAATCCTCCAGTTTCGCAGGGCTCGCCCGGCGGCGGCGGCGGCGCCATGGGGCGCTTCCAGTCCTACACGCCGACCGGCGTGACCCCAACGCTCACGCCGGCGTCGTCTTCACCGAACTTCCAGCCCAACATGAACGTCACGACCCGCTGAGCATCGGCGAGGGAGTCCGCGGTCCCGATTCACGCCTGCGCCCTACCGAAACACGTAGACGGCGCCCGACTCTTCCCGAGCTGGCTTCGAACGAATCGCCCACGGTGATCGAGTCACCACTGACATCGACAGAGAATCCAAACGCGTCGACCGCTGGAACGACAGACGCCGGCCTCAGCCGGGTCTCGTAGATCCAGTCTCGGTACAAATGGACGTAGTCGCTCCATGCCGTCCCCACCACGATGGTGTTGCCATCGATGGCAACCGACGAGCCGTGGTTGTTCAGGGACATGTTGTTGTCGACCGGCGCAAGCTCCTTGAAGAAGCGGACCTCGCGCCAGCCCGCCGTGTCCAGGAGGAAGACAGTGGCGAGGTCACCTTGACATCGATCTCCTGGATCAACAGGGATGAGTCGTCCCGCCTTCTCGGCTCAAGGCCACGACACCCCTGACAGCAACTCGGCCAGCTCGGCGGCGCTGGGCCGCTTGTGCGAATCATCGACGAGCCCGCGGTCCACGATCTTCGCGATCGCCGCGGGCCCGCGGAACGGCCGCCGCCGGCCGGCCACGATCGAGCTCAGCTGGGCGAAGGCGCCCTCGCCCATGAACGGGTGTTCGGCCGTGGCGATGTGCGCCAGCACCGCGCACACCGAGAACACGTCGCTCGCCGGCGTCGGCCCACCCCCACGTAGCACCTCGGGCGCGTCGTAGAGGTACGTGTACGGCGTCACCGATCCCGTCGAACGCGGCGCTTGCCCGGCCATGAACGCTTCGCCGCGCGGGCAGATGCTACTAACGCGAGGCTCGTTGCCCGAGACATAGATGGTCTCGGGTCGCAGGCCTCCAGTGGCCTCGAGCATTCGATGAGCGGGCACGAGCGCGTTCGCCAGATCGACACCGATCGCTGCGACCTCGTCCTGGCGGAATGGTAGCCATGCGTCGGCCAGAGACTCGCCAGGTGGCTCGACCTCCAGCACTGCGACGAGAGGCTCCCTTGTCCCCTCGACGCTCCCCACCCAGAGCATCTCGGCGAACTGATCGCCGCGGCGCTCCAATCGCTCTCGCACGACCGGGAGCGGATCGCGTTGTGGCGATGTCAGCGTGGCGATGCCGTACCGACCGTCCCGTTCCAGGGCGAGGAAGACACCGCGCTCGGCGGTGCCGCGGAGAGACGCGACGAGCGTCCACCGGCCGCCGTCCAGCGTGGCTCCGCAAGGGTAGTCATCGCCGACATCGGTCACCGTCGGGCTGCGCCCTCGCGTCACGGCCGCCTGGCGCACCAGGCTCCGAAGCCACGCGCCCGCGATGAATCGATAAACCGGCCACGGGTGCTGCCGCTGTGGGGACCTACCCACCACCCAGGTGTCCGCATCATCCTCTTCGGACCGGAACGCCAGCACGTCGTCGGGAAGCGCGTCGTCCTGGTCGATGCTCGCGGCGACGATGGGCAGGTTCAGTCCGAGCGCGCCTGCTGGGAGTCCGAGCTCCTTGGCGGCCGGCGTGGCGAGGATGTCGGCGAGAACACCATCTGGCCCGCTCGGAAAACGAGTTTCTCTCGAAGACGGGAGCTGCCGCGGAAATGACGGCGCCAGTGGACGAGCGCGACGAACGAGGGTCCGTCGCAAGATGTCCAGCCAGTCGCTGCGATATGTCGACCCGAGCCACAACCGCTCGCCGGTGGACTCGCTGAACTCCTCGTCGACCCTCGCCGAGCAGTAGTTGGCTCGCTCCAACCCGTCGGCCAGGAGAACGCCGGTCAGATCCGTCAACCGCCCGCCCGCGATCGTGACCAGGACCCAGCTCCGCCCACAGCACTTGAAGGGTTCGAGGAAGGTGCCGTCGTCGAAGGAAGCCGACGGATCGATGGTCAGCTCGTCCTCGACACTCATCTCGTCCCCGACTCGGATCTGCACCGGGTCGGCCGGCCCGATCCAACGCCGCTCCACCGTGCCACACACGGCACAACGAACGGTCCCGACGATCTGCCCCTGCTGGCTCACGGTTCCTCGGCAAACGGGAAGAGGGTCATCTTGCGATCATTGCCCGCGCTGTCGGTGATCGCGATCTCGAAACCCGACTCGCCATGGACTCGGACGATCGCCTCAAGGTCTGACTCCTTCCGCTTCCGCCCGGTCTTGCTGTCGGTGACCTTGATGGGCTCGTATGTTCCACTGGCAAAGCGTCTTGCCAATGGAACCACGATCTTCTCGTCGCCGGTGACGAAGCGTGCATGCGCGCCCTCGGCGAACAACGTGTCCGCGATGATCGAACGATCTGCGGCGCCTCTGGGGTCGCCAACACCGATCGTCTCCAGCTCCTTGGTCATGTCGTCGTAGACAGGAGAGTCGCGCGTCACCGAGATCTTCACGCCGGCGCGTTTGACGTCCGGAGTCGCGCCCTGCTCACCGAACACCATGTTGGTGATTCGCACGTCGTGCGGTCCAATCAACGATTCCAGATCCCTTGCGGGCGGCTCCCCGGTCAACGGAGCCTGACCGTTCATTTCGCGAAGTCGGTTGATCGCGGCGATCCGGCCGGCGTCGATCTCTCCCCACGGCTTTGCGCTCGTCGCCTCGTGAAGCGCGGTGATCGCGTTGGTATCGAGGATGACCGAGTCGGGATCAAGCGCCCTGGCCTTGCCGATCTCGGGTTCTGCTGCCTTGAACGACTTGGCCTGCCGATCGAGTCGAGCGATAAGCGAGGGCTTGTCGGCGTTGTCCTTGAGGTACTGGGCGGCCGTCGATTCGCCGAGCAGCTCGAACTCACGCTTGATCTCACTTCCTGACAGCGGTGGTGCGACCTTCTCTAGTGTCTTGCGCCCGACGATCTTGATCGCGTGCTTCGCTTCCGCGGCTGTGATGTCCGACAACGCGGCCAGCGTCTTGCTATCGACGCTCTTGAGGAACGTCTTGAGCTCGCCGCCATCGATGCTCGCCATCGCCCAGTGCAGGTTCGCACCGGTGAGCGGCGGCACCAGATCCTCGAGATCCGATTTGCCCAGCAGGTCGAGCGCCTTCTTGGCGTCGGCGGCGCTGGCGTTGTCGAGGGCCGCGAGCGTCTTCTTGTCGAGGGCGAGCAGCGCCTTGGTGTCGTTGGGTGCGAGCCCACGTTCGGCCCACTGGACGACATCGGTGCCGTGGGTCTTCACGAACTCCTGACGGTCTGGCCAGGTGTACTTGTCGGTCGGAGTCGGGCCGTCGGGATCGCCGGGATTGTGCGGGGCCGGCGTGACGGCGGGTGCACGTTCCGCTGGCCCCAGCTTCCTTGGCGTGTGCGGGATGAGACCAGGCTCGACGACGTCGCCGAGGCTGTTGTGCCACATCGCGTAGAAGGTCTGGGTTTCGAGGACGGTGTCGCCGGATCGCACGACGACCGTGGCCTTGTACACGGGCTGGGAGGCGTCGCCCTCGAAGTCGCCGACGTACTCGGCTCGGCGAATCTCGAACTCGACCCTGGGCAGATCCTTGCCCGGGACCGGATCGCCGATGTGCCCCTTGCCCTTGTAGACGTACGGCGTGACCACGACGTGGCGGGCGAGGTCGTGGCTCGCGCAGTAACCGAAGTCGGCTGCCGATGGCAGCACCAGGCCCCGATTGACCGCGGTCTTCCAGTCGCCCGATCCCTTCAGAATCTTGGACAGGGAGATCCCGCCACCCTTGAGCGCACGACTGGGGTCGAAGTGGTGGCTGTGAGCGTGCCCGGTCACGCCAGGAAGCGCGCCCCAGTCGACGACGCCCGCCGCGCCCTTGACGACCACGTACTTGCCGTCGGGGCCCAGCCCGACACCCCACTCGACGGCTGCGGGATCGAAGTCGTCACCGACGCGGACGCCGAGCGCCGCGAACCCGTCCGGGTCGCCGGCCGCGACCTTGCGCATCGCATCAAGAGCGTCGGAGCGGCTCTCGAAGTTGTTGCCGACGACGATGTGCTTGCCGGCGGCGATGTCACCCGCGTCGAAGTGCGGCGTGATCGGGGCGTGGGTCGTGGCCGGACGCTGGGACGGGGCGCCGCCCTTGGCCTGCCGCTTGCGCCAGACCTCGTCGAGAACCTCCTCGCGGGTCATCCCCGGGGGCGCCGTCACGTCGACGCGATCGCCGTCGAACTTGACGTCGAGCTTCTCTCCCGGCTGGATGCCGACGTTTTTCGGATCGATCCCAGCGAGGTCCGCGATCTCTTGCGTCCGAGTCCCGAGATCCGCGACATACGCGGCCTGCAGGCGCTCGATATCGGCGTAGCCGAGCTGATCGAGGTTCTCGGGAACGACCATGGTCCCGGTGTTCGGATCGTAGAAGGGCTTGTCGACGCCCTTCTGCGGCTTCACGACGCCCAAGGCCAGCAGGTCTTCCAGCTTGCCCGACATGATCTGCTGGCTGACCTTGGTGAAGACCAGGTTGGGCGCCAGCATGATGCCGCCCTGGATCACCATCTGCTCGATCATGTCGATGCCGCGGGTCCGAGCGTCGAGGATGCGCGCATCGAGCTGTTCCTGGCGGGCCTGGCGGTCGGGGTGGGCCTGATTGGCCGGATCCTGGATCCACTCGTTGAGCTTCGCGATCTCCGCCACGTCCTTGTCGCGGATTCGCTCGAGCTGACGCTGGGCATCGACGGTCAGGATCACCGCGCTGCCCGCGATCTGGACGCCGTCGACGAGGAGCGCGGTCTTGGTCGCGCTCTTGAAGAGCGGTTTCGCGCGTCCGACGAACGGCAGGAGGTCCAGGGCGATCTGCCCGTAGGCGATCGCCTTGTCGGTGTTCGTGACGATGCCCTTCCGCTTCAGGTCCTCGAGGTTGTCGAGCGTATCGACGGCGTTGTACGCGGCGAGCGCGAGCATGACACCGCCGGCGAGCGCGGGCGCGAAGATCATGATGACCGCGCCGGCGACGTTGACGGCGATCTGCACCGCCGGTTCCCAGACCGTCTCCTTGATGTCCTTCCACGTCCCGCCGGTGTCGAGCTCGAAGCCGAGCGTCTGCTTCGTCGACTTTCCCTCCTCGTCGAGGGTCTCGGCCAGGAGCGAGACCGAGCCCGGGGGGTAGGACTTGCAGAGATCCACGAACGTGGCCTCGAGGGCGCCCTCGAACGTGCCGGCCGACCGCGCGAAGTGGTAGTCGCGCGGCTCGCTGACCTGGCTGTGATCGTGGATCTTGACGGTCGCCGACTCGTCGGTGACGTGGGCGAGGGGCGTGAGGTGAAGTGCACGATCGGGGTAGTTCGCCTTGCGGCTCACGTAGGTCGCGCGGCACTCGAAGAAGCGGTAGCCGTCGGCGCGCTCGTCCTTGATGCGGCTCTCGGTGTCGTTCAGGGTCTCGAGATAGTGGCGAGCGTAGTCGGCGATGTCCTTGTGGCCCGGGCTCGAGCTGTCGCCGTACTCCTTGATCAGGGCCTTGATGCTCGCCTTCTTGTCCTTGAGCCACCTCATCCGCTGCTTCGGGGTCAAAGCGACCCAGTCGTCAGGCAGCTGGCCACGGCCGATCGAACCGTTGTGGTACTGGCCCGAGCCGATCACGGAGTCGTCGAGCTTCCCGGTGGCGAAGTCGTGGGGAATGATGCTCCATTCCGTGTTGCCCATCCCGGCGAAGGTCTCGTTCTGCAGCTCTCTGATCCGCTGGCTCTCGTACTTGACCTCGATCGGGATCCAGAAATGGGCGGGGTGAAAGTAGTTGTGGGTGACGATCGCGTGAACGGCGTAGTAACCCGGCTCGAGGGTGACGCCATAGTTGCCGACGTGTCCCTCGCTGCCTGACCTGGTGACCGGACCGTGGATGCGCGGCGCACCCGACGGCATCTGGGGGTCGGCGTCGAGCGGCGCATCGGGCGCGATGTCGGGCCAGTGGTCGAGCTTGTGCGTGGTCCACGTCAGCGCCATCTTGGGCGGGTCGAAGACGTCGCCGTGGTCGGGGCTGAGCTTCTCGAAGCCGAACTCGGCCTTCTCGTCGGCGTGGATGCCACCGGACACGTTGACGATGCGTCCTCGGATCGCCGCGTCGAAGACCGGGCCCTTGCGATTGCTGGGGGCAGGCTTCTTGACCCCCATCTCCTCGTAGCCGACGTCGAGCTCGGTCTCCTGGACGAACTTCTCGAGCCCGAAGCCGGTCATCGGCTCGCTGTTGGTGCCGACCTTGGCCGCCTTGATCTTCGCGATCACGCGTTCGCGCATCTTGGGGTCGAGCCCGTTGATGCGCTTGATGACGGTGATCAGATACGGGCTGGCTTTCGGCGGCGGCGGTTTCGAGGGATCGGGGTCCTTGAGATCGGCCTCGATCTCGATCATGAAGTCGATCGCCACTGCGATGTCCTCGGGGGAGACGTCCGGGTCGAACGCGACCGACGAGGTGACCACGGTGGCCGAGTCCCCGACCCCATACCCACCGGTGAGGAACGCTTCCCAGGTCTCTTTGCCGAAGATGTCCTCGCACTGTTCACGGGTGACCATCACGACCAGCGAACCGGTATCGTCGATGTGAAAGTCGAACAGGTACTGCGAGACGTTCGCTCGTCGCTCGTCCGGGATGCGCAGACCGGTGGCCCCCTCGAGCGCCGCCACCAGCCGCGCGTGCAACTGCTTCTTGGGCTCGAACCGACCCTTTCGCTTCTTGCTGCCGGACTTGACGACATCGGTCTTCGCGACCGCAAGCATGCCGTCGCCCCATTGCATCCATTGCATCTCGTTCCCGGTCGGGGGACCGATCACCTGGAATGCGGACATCTCCACCCGCCAGGCAAACGGATCGGGCCACTTGGCATACGGTCCGCCGAAATAGAGCTCTTCAGCCGCCGCCGCGATCTGATCGTCATCGATCCAGGCAAACACGCCGTTGGCGCGAAGCTGCTGGAGCTGGAACGTGAGGCGCTTGGGCGCCTTGACGCCTTCGTCGTCCGGGCCGATGGGCTCGAGCCCGCTGGAGCTGTCCGCCATCCACGCCTTGGTGACGACGAGCTGTCCGTTCTGGACCTCGTAGTCTTTGCCACCCGGCAGCTGGAGCTTGGGGGCGGGCTGTCCCTCGGCCTCCTCGTCGGCCGGCCCGGCTTCGTCCGGCTTCCTTCGCCGCTGGACCACAGGCGAGCCGGCGCCCGGACCGGCGAGGTCGTCGAGGAGCGGGCCCGCGTCACCGCCCGCGACGACGAGATCCGCGACGCGATCGGCATGATCCTCGAACGGATCGCCAGCACCACCGTCGAGAGACTTGGTTGCAACACCGCTGCGCTGCTGGACGACGTGTGCCGCTTCGTGCGCCGCGGTGTGCAGATCGGGCGTCCCGGCGAAGCCCACGCGATCACCGAGCGCGTATGCCGATGCGCCGAGCTGGGAGGACGCGTCGGCTGCGACGCCGCCGACCTGGGCGCGAACTCCGCTGACGTCGTGGGTGCCAAAGGAGCGCTGGATGACGTCCATGAAGGGAAGCCTCTCGGCAGCTGCTTCCACCCCCTGCGACGCAGCGGCCTCGGCGCCTGCCGACGGTGCGACTCCAATCGACCGCCGCTGAACGATCGACGCACTTACCGATGTCTTGCCGGCCGTCCCGGCCCGGTCGGCGGCGCGCGACTCTCCGGTGCCCTCAGGCCCGCGGCGCGCGTGCTCACCAGACATCGGCGCATTGTACGTGCGCCGGCATCAGAACCTTCCCGATGAAATGCATTCAGCGCAGCTGGGAGGGCCCCAGCTCACTCGATGGTGGCGAGCCGGTAGACCTCGAGCATGGCGGTCGTGGTGTGCACGAACGCGAAGGTGCCGACGTTGGTCGTCACCACGCCCTGGGTGCGGGCCGGCAGGTCGCGGGTGATGTCCCACGCCAGGGTCGTCGGGTTGAAGAAGTGGATCTTGCCCGCCGCCGCGACCCAGATCCGTGTACCGAAATCGCCCATGCCGATCGGCGACCGGATCGATCCCGGTGCGGCCGCGTGGATGGTCCAGCTCGCCAGATTGGTCGGCCGCGACAGGATGCGATCGGCGCCGCCCTGCTGCTCGCCGCCGGCGAGGTAGATGGTGGCGCCGTTCAACGGCAGGAACGCGACGGCGTCCGAGATGGCGATCGGCAAGTTGGCGTCGAACGAAAACCCGGACGGCGAGACCCGGTAGTTGAGCGCTTCCGCGGTCGGGCCGCGATCGCCGAACATCTGTACGGACCCGTTCATCGGGTTGTAGACGCTGGCCGACTCGGCGCGCCGGTAGTCGACAGGGCTGGTGTAGCCTGCGATCGGCGACCACGTGTTGGCCGTGGGGTTGTAGAGCTGCGCGTAGTTGCCGAACATGAAGACCGACGTGCCGTTGCTGGCCATGGTCTGGGTGGCGCCACACGCGCAGAAGTCGTCGTCGGTCGTCGGCGGCAACGCCAGCGGCCCCGACAGCAGCAAGTTGCTGGTGTTGAACGAACGGAAGGCCTTGGCGGTGGGCGTGTTGGTCTCGATGCCGATGTAGACGAGGTTGTTGTGAGCGACGAAGGCGCTGCCGAAGTTGCTCGGATTGATGTCGAAGGGGAGGGTCGCCTGCAGCGTCCACACCGGCGCGCAGGTGAGCCCATCGCCGAGGAAGCCGGCCCGGCAGGCGCAGGTCCGCGCGCCCGGCGTGTTGAAGCAGACGGCGTCGGCGGCGCAACCGCCGTTGGCGGTGGCGCACTCGTCGATGTCCGCACATACGCCCGCGGCCATCTGGTAGCCGGCGTCGCACACGCACGCGGTGCCCTGGCAGGTGGCGTTGGCGCCGCACGCGGGGTCGCACGTGCCCGGGGCGTCGATCTGCGAAGAGGCGTCGACCGTGTCGGAGGTGACCTCGCCGCAGGCAGCAAGGGTGCACAGCATGACAATCGAGACGAGGTAACGCATCTCGCCATCATACCTCGATCGGTCCGCGCCACTTCCGTCCGTGTGCCACGGACGAAGTGGCAGAGGTCACGCCGCACGGCAGGGGACAGGCCGCAGCCGTGCGGCTCAGTACGGGGAGAACGCCGGCGCGACCTCGGCGTTGTGAGGCCGCGACGACTTGAACGCCAGCTTCATGCTGCCGTTGCGCGCGACCTTCAGGCGCAGCATGTCGTCGAACGTGGTCCCGCCCCAGACGACCCGGGCCGTGACCTCGACCTCCCGATCGCTGATGTGGTGCACGCCCTGGATCGTCCAGGTCATGCCGTCACGACGAGACATCCAGCGGGCCAGTGCGGCTGACAGCTTGTGGCGCGTGCTCTTGCCGGCGCCGTCGATGCTGGTGATGCGCGCGTCGCGCGTCCACAGCGCCCGCACCGCCTTGTCATCGCCGGCGGCGAGCGCCGTGAAGTGAGCCTCGACCATGCCTGTCGCCTGGTCGGCGCGGGCCGCGAGCGCGACCGACCGCGGCTCCGCGGAGGCGGCCACGGCCGGTGCGGGGCGCGCCAGGGCGACCGTGGGACCAGCGGTGAGCAGGCAGAGCGAGAAGAAGGCGGTCATCGAGCGACGCATCGGGGATTCTCCTTGAGGGTTCATCCCGAGAACGCGGCCGCCGCCCGACCGGCGCAGGTTTTCTTGGGCTCAGAACATCCACCCCACATCCAGGCCCAGGCCGAGCACGGAGTGGCGCTCGGTGGGCAGCCGGCCGGCGGCGTCGCGCTCGATGGCGGCGCCGAGGCCGACGAGGGCGGTGATGGCGAGGCCGCGCCAGGGCGTGAGCCGGTAGCCGAGCTCGGCGCGGGCGCCGGCCATGAGCGTGGTCCCGATGTGACGCTCGCCCATCGACAGCCGCGAGGTGCCGAGATCGAGGCGGGCGCCGTAGAACCAGCCGGTGCGATCGAGGCCGGGGATACGCGACCAGCGGGCGTCGCCGCGCCAGTAGCGACGGTACTCGCCCGCGACGCCGAGGCGGACGGCGTCGAAGTCGCCGGCGGCGGTCTGGCGGGCGCTGACGGCGAGGACCACGCCGGTCTTCGGCGCGATGCCGCGCTCCCCGCCGAGCTCGGCGCCGGCCGAGCCGTCGATCGACGGGATGGCGAGCCACAGCGCGTTGGCCGGCGTGTCGGCGGCGGCGAGACCCGCCATCAACAACATCATCATGGGGGCAACGAGCGCGAGCGTCTTCATCGCCCGCCTCCTGCACCGATCGTGCGATCGAGGAAGTCCACCATCGCCAGCCACGACTCGGCGGTGTCGGTCGAGGTGACGATCAGATCGTAACGACCGGCGGCGGCGTCGCGATTGATGAGGTGGCCGCCGCCGGGGATCTCGAACAGCTCGGCCTGGCCGCCGACCGCGAGCAGGGCGTCGCGCATGTGGGTCGAGTGCTCGATGCCGGCGAACCAGTCGTCGGCGCCGTGCACGAACAGGAACGGCGGCGCGCCGGCCTGGACGTAGGTGATCGGCGAGGTCGCGTCCCACAGGGCCGGCACCTCGGCCTTGGTGCCGCCGATGAACTCGACCACCGCGTCGGCCTCGGGGAAGAGCCACATGTCCTCGGGCCCGGCGCCCGAGATCACCGCCGCCGGTGGCCCGGTGACGCCGGCCGCGCAGTCGGGCTGGTGCATGGGGCCAGCGGAGGCCACGCCCAGCATCGAGGCCAGGTGGCCGCCCGCCGAATAGCCGAACGTCGCGATGCGGTCGGGGTCGATGTTCCACTCGCCGGCGTGCGCGCGCATGAACGCCAGCGCGCAGAGGCAGTCCTGGACCGCCGCCGGGTACTGGCCGGCGGGCACCAGCCGGTAGTCGATGTTGACGACCGCGTAGCCGGCGCCGGCGAGGCGCTCGGCCGAAGCCGCCATCGAGCCGCGGTCGAAGTGACGCCAGCCGCCGCCGTGGATGGCCAGGACCGCGGGCCAGCCCCCGGCCGGCGGCGCGCCGGCGGGCAGATAGACGTCGAGCTCGGTCCGGGCCTGGCGGTCGTCGTAGGAGATGCCGACGATCGTCTCGATGTCGCCACAACCTACCGACATGGCGGTGCCAACCTGCGTCCACAGGGTGAGAACCAGGAGACACGGCCGGGGCAGGTGCAAGGTCATGGATCGTCAGTACAGCAACCAGCGGGCCACGCCGTCCCGGGTCACAATACCACCATGCACCGCATCGCCGTCCTCGTCGCCGGGCTGGCCGCCCTGGGTGCGGCGGCGTGCGACTCGCACCTCGACGCCGAGGTCGGCGGCGCGCTCCTGCCCCAGGCGCTGGGCGTGGTGGCTGCCGGCACCGGGCCCACGGTGGTGGTGAAGCCCGGACAGGCGCCTCCGACCTTCCCGGCGGGACCCGTGCGGCTGGCGATCGATCACGCCGTTCCGTGGCGCGAGCTGGCGCCCATCCTCGCCGCCGCCGACCGCGCCGGCGCGCAGCCGTCGTTCATCGTCGGCCAGCGCGATCGCCTGCGCGGCTTCGTCGTCGCCGACCCGCTGAGCGACCAGTACAGCCTGCGCCTGCGCCCGACCGCGGTCGGCAAGTTTTGCCTGTCGCCGCCCGGTACGAAGGAAGCCTACTGCGTCGAGACCGGCACCCGCCGCCACGTCAGCTCGGTCTACGTGCGCGAGGCAGTGCAGAAGGCGGTCGCCGAGTACGGCATCACCCAGGGCTGGGTGGTTCCCGACGAGGACGCGCGCTGGGGCGACATCGTCCGCACCATCGACGGCGCCCGCACCTGCTGCAAGCAGCCCTTCCGCGTCGCGCTGGCCCGAGCGAGCGACTAGCGAGCGTTCAACAGTGACTCTGGGTGTGCGGGGGTCACTCAGTTGGTCCGGGGTCTGTCGGGACGGGTCGAGCGTGCACGGCGACGATGGTCCACGAACCCGGCGCGAAAACGCGCCAACAACTTCCCTTCTCTCGCCAAGTTCGGCAGGGTGAGAGAAGTATGTCCGGGCCCGACGACGAGATCCGCGCCACCACGCCGATCCGCGACGACGAGACGCCGCTGCCGTCGGCCGAGGGGACCGCGGAGGTGGTGCTCTTCGACGAGCAGCAGGCCGCCGACATCACCCAGGAGATCCGCGCCGTCGCCGAGGCCCGCGCCGACGAGACCACCGGCCCGATGCCGCTGCTCACGCCGCAGGAGCTCGAGAGCCCGCCGTCGCCGCCGGCCGACGAGCCGCTCTCGGTCGACGAGCTGCGCGACGCCTGGGCGGTGCTCGACGTCCACGAGCGCCTCGACGGCCTGCGCCTCCTGCCCCGCGAGGACGCCGAGGAGTACTTCATCTCGCTCCACGCCATGGACCAGACCGACGTGATCCTGGCCATGCGGCCCGGTGAACAGCGCTCGTGGATGCGCCTGCTCGAGCCCGACGACGTCGCCGACGTGATCCAGGCCGCGCCCGAGGATCAGCGGGCCCGCCTGCTCGGCCTGGTCGATCGCCTGACCCGAAAGGAGGTCGAGGCGCTCCTGGCCTACGAGGAGGACGAGGCCGGCGGCCTGATGAACACCCGCTACGCCCGCCTGCGGCCGCAGGCCACGGTCGACGAGGCGCTCTCGTACCTGCGCCGTCAGGCCCGCACCACCACCGAGACCATCTACTACGTCTACGTGCTCGACGCCGAGCAGCGGCTGGTCGGCGTGGTCTCGTTCCGTGATCTGTTCGCGTCGCCGGGCACCGCCAAGATCGAGGACATCATGGAGCGCGAGGTGGTCAAGGCCTCGCCCGAGACCGATCAGGAGGCGCTGTCGCACCTGTTCGTCGATCACGACCTGCCCATCATCCCCATCGTCGACGCCAACGGGTTCATGAAGGGCATCGTGACCGTCGACGACATCGTCGACGTGGTCCAGGAAGAGGCCACCGAGGACGCCCAGAAGTTCGGCGGCATGCAGGCCCTCGAGGAGCCGTACCTGCAGGCCAGCATCTTCGAGAACTTCAAGAAGCGCGGCGTGTGGCTGACCGTGCTGATGTTCGGCCAGATGCTGACCACCACCGTGATCGGTGTGTTCGCAGAGCAGATCGAGGTCGCGGTGGTACTGGCGCTGTTCATGCCGCTGGTCATCTCCAGCGGCGGCAACTCGGGCTCGCAGGCGTCGACCCTGGTGATCCGCGCCATGGCGCTGGGCGAGGTCCGCCCCGCCGACGTGCTCCGCGTGGTGCGCCGCGAGCTGGTCACCGGCCTGGCCCTGGGCTGTCTTCTCGGCGTCCTCGGCGTGCTCCGCATCGTGCTCTGGCCGGGCGCGGCCGAGTCGTACACCGAGTTCTACGTCAAGGTCGGCTTCACCATCGGCTTCAGCCTGATCGGCGTGGTGATGTTCGGCACCCTGTGCGGCGCCACCCTGCCCTTCCTCCTCCGCCGCTTCGGCGCCGACCCGGCCAGCGCGTCGGCGCCGTTCGTGGCCACGCTGTGCGACGTGACCGGCCTGCTCATCTACTTCACCATCGCCAACATCATCCTGTCGGGCACGCTGCTCTGACCCGTCACCCGATGCCGGCGACGGCCAGGCCGGCGCACACGACCGGCGTGAGCACCTCGAGGGCGTTGCCGGCCTTCTCGGGCACCACGTCGCGCAGCCGGCGGCCGAGCAGGTTGCCGGCGAGGATGGCGGCGGCCAGCGCCGCGATCAGCGGCAGGTAGTGCGCGTGCCACAGGCCGGTGGCGCCGTAGCCGGCGATGCGCACCGTGTGCATCGTGGTCGCGCCCACGGCGGTGACCGCCAGGTAGCGGCGACCGGAGATCCCATTCGACAGCATCAGCGGGCCGAGCATCACCGCGGCGCCGCCGGCGGTGGCGGCGAAGAAGCCGACCACCGCCCCGGCCGGGGTCAGGCTCGACGGTGGCAGGGTCCAGCGCGCGCCGGTGAGGACGCGCACCAGCGCGGCCAGCGCCGCCACGACCATGACGATCCGGATCGCGTCGTCGGGAAGACCGGCGGCGAGCCAGGCGCCCACCAGCGTGCCGGGGATCAGGCCGAGGAGGAGCCGGCGCACGACCGCGCGATCGACGTGGCGCCAGTAGAGGTACATGCGGTGGAGGTTGCCGACCAGGAGCGCCGACGCGCTCACCACCAGCGCGGCCTTGGGCCCCATCACCAACGACAGCACGAACACGACCAGGAGCCCGCCGCCCATGCCCGACACCGTGGTCAGGGAACCCGCCGCCAGCCCGAGCATCGCGATCAACGTGAGGCCGACGACGGTGTCCATGCCGGTACGATGCGGGAAGCGCCCCCATTCGCCTAATGGAATGATTCTATGGGGTCGATTCGTTTCGCTTATGATTCGACCATGCTCGACGAGCTCCGCTACCTGGTCCTGATCGCCGACGCCGGCACGTTCACGTCGGCGGCGCGCCACGCGCATCTCTCCCAGCCCGCGCTGTCGGCGGCGGTGAAGCGACTCGAGGACGCCATGGGCGCGCGTCTGTTCCACCGCGGCGCCGGCGGCGCCACCCTCACCGCCGCCGGGCAGGCGCTGCTGCCGCGGGCCCGCGCCGCGCTCGCCGCTGTCGAGGACGGCCGTCGCGCGGTGGCCGAGGTCGAGGCCGGTGAGTCCGGCGAGGTCCGGATCGGCGCCGGCGCCACCGCGTGCACGTACCTCCTGCCGCCGATCCTCGCTGCCTACCGCAAGCGCTGGCCGAGCGTGATGCTGCGCGTGCGCGAGGCCTTCGGCGATCAGCTCGAGGCCATGATCGAGAAGGGCGAGATCGACGTGGCGATCGTCACCGCGCTTCCGCGCCGTACGCCTCAGAAGCCGTACGACTGGTGGCGCGATGACGAGCTGGTCGTGGTGGGCGCCCCCGGCGTCAACCCGCGCACTGCCGGCTGGATCACCTTCGGCGACGGCTCTCCCACGCGCACGCTGCTCCTGGCCCGCAACCCGGGTGCGCAGATCGTCATGGAGCTGGGCTCGATCGCCGCGGTCAAGGGCCACGTCCGCGCCGGCATCGGCCTGGCGCTGGTCAGCCGGGCCGCCGTCGCCGCCGACATCGGGCGCGGGGCGCTGGTCGAGGTCGACCTGCCGTGGTCGCCGGTCATGCGCCGCCTGGCGCTGCGTCACCGCGGCACCGACCGCCTGCCGCCGGCCGCCGCACGCCTGCGCGAGCTCCTGGTTCAGGAGATGCGCTCTTGAACCCCTTGCCCTGAGTGAACTTCCCGGATATCAGGGCCCACGATGATCCCGACCCGGGTCTATCACTACCGCGATCCGGCGGCGGTCATCCTCGGCCTCAAGGAGCTGCGCAAGAAGGGGCTGACCCCGCGCGGCATCCTGTTCGTGGCGCTCGATCCGCGCGGCGAGACGTACATCGCCGTGCCCGAGGACCTCGACGCCGTCGCCAACGTGCGGGTCGGCGACAAGCTCTCGCTCGAGTGCCCATGGGAGGGCCGCTACTTCCACCTCGATGCCGTCCATCGCCTGCCCGGCGACACCGTCTTGTGGAACGGCGATCGCCGGCTCGGCGACACCGGCAGCGCGCCCGAAGTGGCGTGTGCGATCTCGGAGTGGCTCAAGGGCTCGAGCGCCAAGAACGTCTTCCTCGGCTGCACGCCGCACCAGCCCGGCTCGTGGTGGACGGTCGATCACCGCTCGCCGGTCGTCGATCTGCACGCCCGCGGCCTGGTCGATACGGTGGTCACAACGTCGGGTCTCCTGGCCCGGCGCATCAACGACGTGACGCTCCACCATGTCGACTTCGCCACGCTCGCCGCCCACCAGGGCCCGCGCGACGGCTGGAACGAGGTGTTCAGGAGCGAGATGGGCAACGTCCTGCTCGTCGAGCGCCGGGTGCTCGGCTACCGACTCGTGCTCACCTGCGAGCGCGGCCTGGTCGAGATCGACGTCAGCCACCTGCCCGACCTGGTCATCGAGACCGCCCGCGTGCCCATGCAGTCGGGCTTCGGCGTGGTCGGTCGCATCGACGGCGGCGCCTTCGCCGTGACCGCCGGCAGGGTCGAGCCGTGGGGCCTGTCCGAGGTCAGCCCGGCCATGCTGGTCGGGTCGCCCAACGAGACCATCCTCGATCTGCCGCGGACGCTGCGCGCTCATCCCGACGACTGACACACGCCCGCTGGACCCGACGGGCGTGAGGAAGCGTCAGCGCCGGCCGGGATGAACCGGATCGAACGCACGATCGAATCGAAGGCGGGGAGCGCTTGCTCCTGCAGCGACTGCAGGGTCGCGCCGTTGATCTCGAGAAGCCCGTGATCGTTCGTCAGCACGAGGCCGAACACCTGGGTGAATGGCTCGGGCGCCTCTGCCGGCTTCCAGCGATAGATCTGGAGCACCGCCGGACATCCGTCTTGCGCGAAGCGCACCGCCGACGCACCGTTCCTGGAGGAGATGCTCGCCCGGTCGCTGGCGGATCTCGTCGCCCGCGGGGCGCGCTCGCCCCGGGTGGTGCGAACCTCCGAGGGCGTGCTCTGGATCCAGGCGCCCGGTGGGCCCCGCATCGACCTCGCGCGCCGCCCGGTGCAGCGGCGCCTGATCCGCGCGCTGGTGGAGCGGCACGTTCAGACGCGCGGCTCGGCGCTCCCGTCGCGCGAGCTGGTCGCGTTGGTGTGGCCAGGCGATCGCAGCAGCCGCGCGTCTCTCGAAAACCGCCTCTGGGTCGCGGTCTCGGCCATGCGCCGCCTGGACCTCGGCGACGTGCTCCAGCGCGACGCCGAGGGGTATCGCCTCGATCCGGCGATCGAGGTCGAGATGGTCGCGCGGCCCGGGTCGCCGGTCGTGCTCGCTGCCGGCTAGAAGCTAGCGCCGGCGCCCAGGGTTACGAGCACGGGGCGGGTCACGACGTCGACGCTGACGGTCCCCACGTACACCGACTCGTAGAGCGGGAACGCGGGCGTGCGCATCTGGATGTTCTCGACGCGCGCGGACGTCCGAAACCCGGACATCGCCTTCACGTCGAGCGTGACGTGGATGCGACCGACGACCCGGACGTCGACGCCGAGCTGGCCGACGCCGCTGGCGGCGCCGGCGATGATCAGGCGCGGGGCCGCGACCTCGTTCATCGTCGGATTGGTGATCTTCGAGTCGTAGGTGTGGAGGTAGCTGGCACCGAGGCCGACATATGGACGCGCCCGGCGGCCCCGCCACGCTCGATAGACGATCGTGACGACCGGGGGGAGCGCCTTGGTCTCGCCCAGCTCGCTGCCGAGAGGCGGGATGCCGGTCGGCACCGTGCCGAGCACCGTCGGGGCGAGCGACTCCTCGGCGACCGTACCCTCGGCCCGCAGCTCGAAGGTCACCGGCGGCGCCAGGACCGTCTCCAGGCCGAGCTCGCCGCCGCCCACCTCGACGGCATAGCCGACGATCAGCGCCGGCGTGGTCACGCCGCCCATCGCGGCGCTCGAGCCCGCGATGGGCCCATTGTCGACCGCCAGCCTGGCCGGCCCGGCCACGTCCGACAGCACCATCTCGCCGCTGGTCGCGTTGGGCGCGACGTGGAGGACACCGGCACGCGCGTAGATGGTGCGGCGGTCACGGACGTGGCGGCGGCGACGCGTGACCGACGCTCGCGGGCTCGGCGCGACCTCCGCGTCGTCCTCCACGTCGATGGCCTCCCTGCCTTCGTCCTCCATCTCGATGGCGTCCTCGTCGACCCAACCCTTGGTCTCGGCCCCCGTCGGCGACGGCGTGGTCAGGAGCTCGAGGGCCGCCGCGGCCGCGATCAACCCCGGGGAGCGCATCACCAAACCTCCTTGGGCGAGTCACCGACCAGCCGCATCACGAGCTGCCCGGCCGGGATCTCCATCGCGATCGAGCCGATGCCGATGCCGATCGCCGACACCCTGACCTCGAGCGGCACTGCGGCGACGTTGGCCACGTCGATCTGGATGCGCCCGTCGGGGGTGAAGGTCACGGGCCCGACGAGATCCACGGTCATCGGCTTCGAGTGCAGGTCGTGGCCGGCCAGGCCGGCGAGGAGCCGCATACTCGGCGCGTCGAGATACATCGGCAGCCGCGCCCGCAGCTCGGCCTTGCCGTTGGCGCCGGCCACGATGTAGCCGGTGACCGGCTGGCCAGCCGGGGCGCGCATGCGCAGCACCAGCTGCTCGGTCCGCTGGTCGGAGAGCGAGCCGACGACCGCCACCTCCGCGTCCATGCTGAGCGAGGTGCCGTACAGGATCTGCGGCGACATCGCGACCGGGATACAGGCCGGCACGCGGACACCGCCGACGTCGCAGTCGTGGGCGAGCTGGCCCATCGTCACCGGCAAGGTGCCCGAGAGGTACATGCACGCCTCACGCGCGGGTGTCGAGGCGACGCAATCGGCGCCGTCGAGCGACGCGCTGCGGACCATGCCGCTCGTCGACTTGATGACCATCGCGGCCCGGTTGGTGGCGGTCACCTGCTCGCCCGCGTCGACGTATCCGTTGCCGTTCGTGTCGGCGACGGGCCAGGCGCGCGTGAGGAGCGGGTAGCGGTCGCGGTCGGGTCCGGCAGCGGTGAACGGCAACATCACGTCGGCGCCGCCGGCATCGTCGCGATCGGCGATCCCGTTCAGCACGTCGCTGTTGAGCGGCATGCGGTTGAGGCCGCAGAGCTCGCCAGCGTCGCAGTCCTCGTCGCTGCCTGCGTGGAGCACGACCCGATAGCGGGTGCCGCTGGCCCAGCCACCGTCGGGCACGAAGCGCAGGCTGCGCTCGCCGACCTGGAGCCGACCGCGCACCGTGCCGATGCAGGCACCGCCGGTGTCGAGACGCTCGACCCTGACCGCGCCGGCCCCGCAGGCGGCCCCGAGCGTGACGGTCGCCCGATCGAGCGGCTGCTGGAACGCGAGCTCCACGGCTTGATCGGCGGGCAGGGTGAAGGGTGCGTACGCGTCGTCGTCACCGTCGCCGTCGCGACAGCGGCCCGGCGAGGCGGCGGTCGCGCCCTCGAGCGCGCAGGGGACACCGGGGCTGGCCGCGGCCAGCGTGAGTGGCATCGGCTCGGCGGTCGTCAGGTCGCGCGTGCGGAAACGCAGCTGGCGGCGCGGCAGCGGCCTGCCGGCCAGGTCGGTGATGCCAGAGAGATCGAGGGTGTGGTCAGTGGCGAAGGCCAGCGCGCCCCGCGGCCTGATCACGACCGTGCTGCCAAGCACGGTCGCCTGGATCGGCACCGCGGCCCCGGCCAAGAGCGTGACCGCGCCGGGCGCGATCACCGACGCTGGATCGATCGCCTCGGAGAACGTCACCCGCAGCGAGGCATCGGTCGCGACGCCGCGCGCGCCGTCGGCGGGCTCGGCCGCCGACACCTCAGGCGGATTCGCGTCGGTGGGGGCGGTCGCGGTGGTGGTCGTGCGCAGGCGCAAGACCATGTTGCTGGTGGCGCGATCGAGGCCGAGCAGATCGAGCTCGAGCGCACCGACGCTGTCGATGGCGAGCCCCTCGTCGTGGATGCGGGCCAGGCCCGTCGCCTGGATGGAGAGCACGTGCTGGTTGAGCACGGCGTTGCCGCCGGGGTCGGCGGCGGTAACGACGAGATCGAGCGCGAGGTAGGCGTGCACGGGCGCGAGCTCGTCATCGGGCAGGCGCCCGGGATCGCGAAACGGGTTGCGGGTCAGGTAGACCGTCGCGTCCGACGCGAGCTGGACGGCGAGCGGACCGGTCGACAAGGTCGTCGCGATTTCGCCGCCGAGCCGGATCGGCAGCGCCTCGAGCGTCATGCGCTGGCCCCGGCGCAGGGAGAGCGGGATGAGCGGGCCGAACCCGGCCGGGTTGCCCATCACCGCAGTGAGGGTGCTGTCGGCGAGCGAGAGCTCGCTGTCGCCGATCAGCGGCGCCGCGACCGAGACCTGGTTGATCACGGTGCCGGCGGCGTAGGACTGCTCGGTGCCCGGCGTGCACGACAGCACCTGCGCCAGCTCGCGTCCATCGACGCGCGACGCCCGCGGCAGGAAGCTCAGCTCGGTCGCCGCCAGCGCGTCCCCGCCCAGATCGCGGATGGAGGAACCAAGCGCGAGCCGGTAGGTTCGATCGGGCATGAGGTCGGCGACCGGATCGACGGTGACGTGGGCGCGGTCGACGAGCACCGCGGCCGGGACCAGCGCGCCCGCGCCGTCGACCAGCCGCAGCGACTCGCCGTAGACGATCGTGGACTCGGCGAGCGGCTCGCTGAAGGTGAGGCGGATGGTGTTGAAGTCGATGAAGGGAAAGTGCGGCGCGCCCCCACCACCGGTGGCGAACGCCGCCGGATCGTCGCCGTTGACCGAGAGCACCGCCGGGGGTGCGCTCCCGAGTTGATCCGGTTGGGCCGCGGTGAAGCGCAGCAGCGGCTCGCTCTCGGGGAGGTTGCTCGCCCGATCCCACAGGAGCGATGGCGAGGCGAACACCTCGTAGGTCGCCCCCGGCGTCCACCCCGGCGACTCGAAGTGGATGACGTTGTCGCGCGGCCCCATGACCAGCGTCTCCGCAGGCACGAGTCCGTCGGGACCGCGCACACACAGCCCACCGCGCACCCGGCCACCATCGAGGGTGCAACCGCCGACGAGGGCGGCGACGTCCACCGGGTCGGTGAAGCTGAGGACCAGCCGGGCTCCGCCTGGCACGTCGCGCTGGTCGTCGTGCGGATAGCTGAAGATCACGCCGGGGTCGGCGGAGAGCTCCGGTGGTCCACCGTCGCCGACCATGCAGCCGGTGATCGGAATGGCGAGGGTGAGGGTCAGCGCGCGGAGGGACGAGCGGAACATGGACCACCTCGCGCCGGCTCGACTCTCCGAAATCCGGACGCGGTAGGCCGCCGATGCACGGCACGAGCCAGGCTTCCGGCTGGACCCGCCGGCGTGCGATCAGGGTGTTGCCGCGGGTTCGAACTTTCCTGCGGGGACACGAGCTGTGGCCCCACCCCCCATCCGCCCGAGCTGGAGGTGATCGTCGTCGGCATCATCGAGCGCGTAGCGAAGCGTGACGCTCCCACCGCGTCGAGCTCGCCGGTGATCGGATGTCGCCAGATCGGCAACGTCCTGCTCGTCGCAGCGTCGCGTGCTCGGCTACCGGCTCGGGCTCACCTGCGAGCCCGGCCTGGTCGAGATCGACGTCAGCCGGACCCTACGCGCTCATCCCGACGACTAGCAGGGCGAGCGCGAACGCGATCACCGCGGTGATCGGCCACAGCCCGATCACGGCGGCGAGGAAGCCGTGAGAACGCGGCCCGAGGCTCGCCTCGAACGACGCGAGCCGCTCGCGGAGCGGCACCGGCGGAGGTGCCACCGCGAGCCCGCCCTTGCGGACCACACGCGCCTGGGGGAGGTAGGGCATACCTCCAGTATTCGGTCATCTGCCGGCCGCGTCGAGCGCCAAACGATCAAACGCCGATCACGCGGCGGGCCGCGTCAACGAGGTCACCCCGGCGGCGTGCAGTCGGAGTCACACGTGGCCGTGCTCATTCCCGGCATGCCGTTGTCGCACAGCTCGCCGGCCGGGCCGTTGACCAGACCGTCGCCACAGACCGGCGCGGTGCAGTTGGAGTCGCAGGTGGCCGAGAACCCGCCCACGGTCCCAGGATCGCACGCCTCGAAGCCGAGGCGGACGAAGCCGTCACCGCAGATGGCGACCTTGCAGTTCATGACGCAGGCGTCGTTGTTGTTGCTGTTGTTGTCGTCACACTGCTCGCCCGCCGGCCCGTTGACGAAGCCATCGGGGCACGCCGCCGCCGAACAGTCGGAGTCGCACATCGGGATCGACACGCCGACCGTGCCCGGATCACAGAACTCGCCGTCGGCGGTGTTGAGGTGGTTGTCGCCGCACACCGAGGTCTTGCAGTTGGAGTTGCAGGCCGCGGTGTTCACGCCCACCGAGCCGGGATCGCACTCTTCGTTGGCGGCGGCATTGACGAAGTTGTCGCCGCACAGGACGTCGGTGCAGTTGGCGTCGCAGATCGCCGTCGACACGCCGACCATGCCGGGGTCGCAGTCTTCGTTGCCCTGCTCGACCCCGTCGCCGCAATTGGGCAACGAGCAGTCGTTTCGGCAGCCGTCGCCGTTGGTCATGTTGCCGTCGTCGCAGGCCTCGATGCCGGGCAACGTGCTGTCGACGTGACCGTCGGGGCATGACGACGGCCGGCACTGGTTGGGCGTGGCCGACACCGTCACGTTGACGCAGTTGTCGTTGTTGGCGGTGTTGCCGTCGTCGCAGGTGTCGGTGCGCGGCCCGACGGTGTCGTCGAAGCCGTCGCCGCAGGTGTTGAAGCGGCAGGTGGCGAGGCAGTCGTCGGTGTTGATGACCTGAGCGCCATCGTCGCACTGCTCGAAGATCGACTGCACGGTGCCGTCGCCGCAGGTGCCGAGCCGCTGGCAGGTGCCCGAGCAACCGTTGCCGTTGTCGATGGTGTTGCCGTCGTCGCACTGCTCGACCAGGCCCTCGACGATGCCGTTGCCGCACACGTTGTTGCGCTGGCAGGCCGTCGAACAGCCGTTGCCGTTGTCGATGATGTTGCCGTCGTCACACTGCTCGAAGATCGACTGGACGATGCCGTCACCGCAGCTACCGCTGCGGGTGCAGGTGCCCGAGCAGCCGTTGCCCTGGTCGCCGGGCACGCCGTCGTCGCAGACCTCGAGGCTGCCGGTGGCCCCGTTGAGGAACCCGTCGTTGCAGACGTTGTTGGCGCAGGTGTTGAGGCAGGCGTCGCCGTTGGAGGCGTTGCCGTCGTCGCAGGCCTCGACGCCGGGCATCGCGACGTCGGTCACGCCGTCGCCGCAGCGCGAGTTGCTGCAATCGTTGCGGCAGTTGTCGGTGTCGGACATGTTGCCGTCGTCGCAGGCCTCGACCGGCGGGCCGATCAGGTCGGTGGCGCCGTCGCCGCAGAAGGCGGTGATGCAGCTGTTGGGGCAGTGGTCGTTGTTGATCGTGTTGGTGTCGTCGCAGGACTCGCCGGTCGAGATCACGCCATCGCCACAGCTGGGCCGCGAGCAGTTGTTGCGGCAGAGGTCGTTGTTGTTGGTGTTGCCGTCGTCGCACTGCTCTCCGGCCTGCAGGTTGAGGACGCCGTCGGGGCACATCGGCATCGAGCAGTCGATGTCGCAGCTCGCCGTCTGGCCGGCGGTATCGCAGGCCTCGCCGGCGGCGGTGTTGGGAAAGCCGTCGCCGCAGACCGGCACGGTGCAGTTGGAGTCGCAGGTGGCGGTGTTCATGCCGACGGTGCCGGGGTCGCACTGCTCGGCCATGGTGGCGTTGGGATTGACGAACCCGTCACCGCACACCGGCGGCGTGCAGTTGGCGTCGCAGGCGGCGACGTTGGCGCCGACCGTGCCCGGGTCGCAGATCTCGCCCGACGTCGTGTTGAGGTGGTTGTCGCCGCAGACCGGCACCGTGCAGTCGGAGTCGCAGGTCGCGGTGTTGGCGCCCACCGCGCCGGGATCACACTGCTCGGTGGCGGTGTTGATGAAGCCGTCGCCGCACACCGGCGCCGTGCAGTTGGCGTCGCAGAGGGTGGTGTTGAGGCCGACCGTGCCCGGATCGCAGGTCTCGCCGGCCGTTCCGTTGACCAGGCCGTCGCCGCACACCGGCACCGTGCAGTTCGAGTCGCAGAAGGCGGTGAACCCGCCGACCGTCCCCGGATCGCACTGCTCGGAGGGGACCGTGTTGGGGTTGATGCGACCGTCGCCGCAGACCGGCAGGGTGCAGTCGGCGTCGCAGGTGGCGACGTTGGCGCCCGGGGTGCCCGGATCGCAGGCCTCGCCGGCGGCTGCGTTGAAGGTCGCGTCGCCGCACACCGGCAGGGTGCAGTTCGAGTCGCAGCCCACGGTGTTGACACCCGGCTGACCGTTGTCGCATTGCTCGGTCAGCGGATCGAGCAGGCCGTTGCCGCAGCCGGCGCCGCCCTGGCAGTCGTTACGGCACTCGTCGCTGTTGATGCCGTTGCCGTCGTCGCAGACCTCGGGCAGGTTGGGCGGCGACGCGGTCGGATCGCCGAGCGGATCGCGGATGGCGTTCTGGCAGGTCTCCTCCGACAGACAGTTGCGCGAGCAGCCGTCGCCCGAGACAACGTTGCCGTCGTCGCAGGCCTCGGCGCAGTTGGTGCCCTGGGTGACCGAGTCGAGGCACAGGCCGGGCATGTTGGTGCGGGTGTTAGGCAGCTGGCTGTCGACGAAGTTGTTGCCGCACGTCTCGTCCGACTTGCAGTCGCCCTTGCAGCCGTCGCCGTTGTCGACGTTGCCGTCGTCGCAGACCTCGCCGGCGTCCTCGTTGAGGTGATCGTCGCCGCAGCGGATGAAGGTACAGTCGCTGTCGCATTCGGCGGTGTCGGCGCCGAGATCGTCGCAGTCCTCGGTGACCGGGCCGAGGCGATCGACCTTGCCGTCACCGCAGCGGTTGGTCTTGCAGTCCTTGGTGCAATCGTCCTCGTCGTCCTGGTTGCCGTCGTCGCACTCCTCCTCGCCCTCCATCACCATGTTGCCGCAGCCGTTGGCGGTGCAGCCCAGCCCGTCGGCGGTGCACACCGAGCCCGGCGGGCACACCACGCCACCCGCACATTCGATGGTGTTGCTCTCGAAGCAGCCGGCCAGGAAGGCGGCCGAGAGCGCCGTGACGGTGACAGCAAGACACGAGCGAAGGGACATGGAAGGCTCCTCGGGATCGTCGAGTGAGTCGAAAACGAGCTAGGAGGTGGGGCGAGCTAGTTCAGAAGCGGCCCGCGGCGGCCAGACCGGCGTGATCACGGCCGAACACCGGCGTGATGCTCACCCCGTCCGCGCCGGTCTGCTTCTCCAGCGGATCGATGCGGTAGGTGTGGGGGCGGTTGATGACCACCAGCGCCACGCCGGCGCCGACGGTCAGGCCGGCCACGACGTAGAGCGAGGTGGCCAGGGTCTGCTTGCTCTCCGCGTCCGACTTGAGGGCGAAGATCGTCGGGCTCGGGTCGGCGCAGCCGCCGGTGGGATCGGTAGCGGCGCACTCCGAGATGGCCTGGTCGTAGTCGGAGAAGCCGCCCTTGGCCGACGAGTGCATGAGCGCGCCCACGCCGCCGATGACCACGCCGGCGCCCAGCACCGAGTACGGGATCCAGGACGCCATCTTGCGCTTCTCGCGGGTCAACTCGGCGTCGGTGAACAGCTTGAGCTCCATGCGCGAGGTCTCGCCGCCACCGAGCTTGAGGTTGAGCTGGGTTGGCGAGTAGCCGGGCGCGCGGGCGGCGATCGAGTGCTCGCCGGCGCGGATCAGGGCGGCGAACGTCCCCGGCCCTTGCTGCACTTCCTTGCCGTCGAGGATCAGCACCGAGTCGGGCTCGGTGATGGTGTACTCGACCTTGACCAGCTGCTTCTCGACCAGCAGCTTGAAGTCCTTGGCACGAGCGAACTTGTCCTCGCCCAGCGGCGCCGCGCCGTAAGCCAGCGACTTCTCGAGCGCTCCGTGCATGTCGACCGGCTGGTCGAGGTTCACCAGCGCGAGCGCGAGGTTGTAGTGGATGGCGGGGTGATCCCAGTGAACCAGCGCCTCGCGGTACCTCTCCGCCGCCTTGGGGAAGAGGGCGTCGCGCAGCATGCCGTTGGCTTCGTTGAACAACGACAGCGCCTTGCGCTGCGATTCGGGCGACACGCCCTTGGCCCAGGGACGCGAGTCCTCCTGCTGCGCGGTCGCCAGATCCTTGTCGGTGATCTGCTTGGGCGGACCCTCGCCATCGGGCGGCTTGTCGTCCGGCGGCGTCTCCGGCTGGGCGATGGCGGACGCGGAGGTGAGGAGGGCGAAGGCCGCCCCCGCGGCGATCGAAGCAATGCGACGCATGAAGAGTCTCCCCGGCTACTGGCTAGTGACTGAACGACTGTCGAGTGACGAGTGGACTACTTGAGGGTCTCGATCATCTGGCCGATCTGCTCCTCCAGCTCCTGCACGCGCTTGCGCTCCTTCTCCAGGAGTCGCTCGATCTCGGCCTTCGACGAGGTGGCCTCGGCTTCGGCCGCCTCGGCGACGCGCTTGGCCTGCACCGCCACCGCCTCGTTGCGCTCGGCGTCCTTCTGGGCCTCGCGAGCGTCCTCGCGGGCCGCGTTGGATTCGGTCAGCGCGACCTCGAGCTCGGCCTTCTTGCCGACCAGCTCCTCGTAGGTCATCTCGAGCTGGATGCCGGCCTTGGTCGCCTCCTTGACGGCGGCGAGGCGGGCCTTCTCCTCCTCGAGACGCTGGCGCTCCTTCTCCTCGGCCAAGGCCAAGGACTTCTTGGCGTCGGCCTCGGCGAGCTTGGCGGCCTTGGCCTGCTCCTCGGCGAGTACGGCGTTCTTCTTGGCCACGACCGCGTTCTTGGCCGCCTTCTTCTCCGACTGGCGGATCGTGAACAGCGCGAACGCCGCCGCGACCAGCAAGAGGGTCAGGAAGGTCACGACGCCGATCGTGATGCCGCGCCGGCGCCGCTCGGCGGCGGTCGACGCGTTGATGACCTCGGCGAGGAACGCGCGCTGGGTTTCGGGAAGCGTGCCCTGGTGGCGGCGGGCCCAGCGGATCGCCTCGTCAGCGGTCTCGCCACGCCACAACATACCGGCGTCGCGGCCCTTGGCGTGCCACTGCTTGGCGGCGACGCGCAACTGCTCGATGAACTGCGCGTCCTCCTGGGTCTCGTCGAGCCAGCGGCGCAGGGTCGGCCAGCTGTGGATCAGCGACTCGTGGACGATCTCGACCGTCGTGCCTGACGCGTCGGCGGCGGTCTGGCTGACCAGCAGGCGGGCGGTGACCAGGTGGTCGACCAGGCGCTGCACGTCACCGGACGTCGGCGACAGTTCCTGGAGCTCGGCCAGCGACACGATGGCGCGGGTGCGCTCGGGCGTGATCAGCCGCAAGCACACCTGGCGTGCCAGCGCCTGCGAATGCGCCGAGAGCTCGCCCAGCACGCTGTCGGCGTGGCTGGCCAGGGCACCACCGATGCCGCCCATCGCGTTGTAGGCGTTCTGGGTCAGCAGCTTGCGACCCGAGTCCTTGTTCTCCCACAGCTTGGTGGCGGCGAACTGCAGGAGCGGCAGCGCGCCGGGCGTGGTCTCGAGGTGCGAGAGCATCTCCTCGACCATCACCGGGTTCTCGAACTGGTAGCCGGCCATCTCGGCGGGCTGGACCAGGGCGTCGCGCAGACCGTCGCGGTTGGGCGGGGTGAGGAAGAAGAGGCCCTGCATGACCTCGCCCATGAGCTGGGGATCCTCGCCGACGCGATCGAGGAAGTCAGAGCGCAGCGACAGGACCACGCGCACCGGTGCCGACGAGTCGTCAGCGGCGCCGGCCAGACAGGCCGTGAACGCGGCCCGTTCGGCGGCGTCGGGAACCAGGGTGTACAGCTCCTCGAACTGATCGACGAAGAGCAGGATCTTGGTCTGCGAGCGCTTGGCGCGGCTGCGCAGCACCTGCCCCATGTGGCCGGGCTCGCGGGCCAGGCGCGCGGATAGCGCCGCCTGCTCCTTCAGATCGTCGACGACGGTCTGGGAGGTCGAGCCGACCATCGGCGTCATCATCGCAGCGACGGCCGAGAGCGGGTTTCGGCCGGGCCGGATGACGAACGCCTCCCACTGCTCACCCGACGACTTCAACGCCGGCACCAGACCGGCGCGGACGAACGACGACTTGCCGACGCCCGACGGACCGACCACGCCCATGACCGGACGCTCGCGGATGCGGTTGACGGCGGCGGCGATCTCGCGCGAGCGGCCGAAGAAGCGGGCCGCGTCGGACTCCTGGAACGACGACAGACCGGCGTACGGGCTCTCGTCGAAGGCCAGCTGCACCGTGGAGAATCGGCCGGGCAGGAACGGCTCGAGGGCGCGCATCAGCTCGCGCGAGTCCTTGTAGCGCAGCTCCTTGTCCTTCATCAGACACTTGTCGACCACGTCGCACAGGCCCTGCGGCACGTCGGAGACGGCGTCGCGCAGCTTGGGCATGGGCTTGTCGAGCATGGCCGTGACCACCAGCTGGTTGCCCTGGAGCGGGGCCAGCGGGTGCTTGCCGGCGAGCAGGCGGAACAGGATGACGCCGGTCGCCCAGATATCCGTGCGGTGGTCGATCTCGACCCCGATGCCCCACTGCTCCGGGGACATGTACTTCATCGTCCCCATGATCACGCCCTGGCGCGTGAGGTTGGTGTTGCCGCTATCGGGGCCGAGCTCGGCCGCGGTCGGCAGACGGATCCCTCCACCCGACGCTTGCCCGACCGGCTTGTCGGCCTGGTCGCGCACCTTGGCGATGCCGAAGTCGAGCACCTTGATCGTGCCTTGATCGGTGACGAAGATGTTGTCGGGCTTGAGGTCGCGGTGGACGATGCCCTGCTCGTGGGCGACGACCAGCGCCTTGACCACGGGCACCATGAGCTCGACGGCGCGGGCCGAGGGCAGGCGCTTGCCGCCCGAGACCAGCTCGGTGAGCACCGAGCCCTGGAGGAACTCGAGCACCATGTACGGTTGCCCGCCGTGCTCTCCGACCTCGAAGATGATGACGATGTTCTCGTGGCTGCAGCGCGCGGTGGCGCGAGCCTCGACGATGAAGCGCTGGGTCAGCTCGGGGTGGTGCGACTGGAGGATCTTGATCGCGACCTTGCGGCCGAGCTTGAGATCGCGGGCCAGATACACCGTACCCATGCCACCCGCGCCGATCTCGCGGATGAGCTCGTACTGGTTGATGGTCATGCCCGGCCGCGGTTGCTGGCCGGGTCCCCAGAGCTGGGTGACCTCCGAGACCTCGGACTTTGGCCCGGTCGAGAGCAGCCCCGAGCCTCCGCCGGCGCCGCTCCCCGCGGGAGGCGGCGAGCTCGGCTTGGTGCCACGCGCGACCACGGGCGCGGTGCCGGCTGGGCCCCGTGGTGGTGGCTCGAGCATCGTGCCGTCGACCTCGACCGACGCCGGCTTGGCGCTGGCTGCGCCGACGGCGACGACGGTCTTCTCGGCCGGCGCGCTACGGGCGCCGATCTGACCTGCAGCGGACCCGGCTGCCCCCGTTCCAGCGGCTGGCGTGGCGCCGCCGATCTGTCCGGCGGCCGAGCTTGCTGCTCCTACCGCGCCACCACTGATGACGGCGGTCTTGTCGCTGGGCGCCGCCTTGCTGCCGTTACTGCCGTTACTGTTGGGATCGCTCATCGGTCACCGTGGGCTTGCCGCACAAGGAAACGCCGTGCGCGCGCACGGGCCCCCGTCCGGAACGGCGAAAATTGTAGCGTGTCCCGCCGGCAAGATCCTCGGATTTGCCTCGATTCATGACGCGCGTAAGGTGGGGGCCGTTACACCTCTACGGGTAGCGAGTATCGGTGCACGCGAGCTAAGGTCCGCACGATGATCGTCCTTGCCTCCCTCAGCCGCGGGTTCCGCTCGTCGTATCTCGACCACGCCACCCTCACGGCCCAGCTCGAGGCCTGGCGTGACGCCTATCCCGACCTGGTCCGGCTGAGCTCCATCGGCAAGACCCCTGAAGGACGCGACATGTGGTTGCTCACCCTCGGTCGAGACCCGGACCGGGTGCGGCCCACGGCGTGGGTCGACGGCAACATGCACGCCTCCGAGCTGGCCGGCTCCAGCGTGGCGCTGGCCATCGCCGAAGATTTCCTGCGTGCCCACCTCGAGCCCGAGACCCTGGGCCTGCCGGCGCCGCTGGTCGAGCGCATCCGCGCGACCCGCCTGTTCGTGCTGCCCCGCATGAGCCCCGACGGCGCCGAATGCGTGCTCACCACCGGTCGATACGTGCGCAGCGTGCCGCGCGACGAACGTCAGGATCGCGGCGCCGCCCGCTGGCGCAGCGGCGACGTCGACGGCGACGGCCTCACCTTCGTCATGCGCCAGCTCGATCCGACCGGCGACTACGTCGCGCTCGCGGGCAACCCCGACCTGCTGGTGGCGCGCGAGCTCGAGGACGCGGGGCCGTTCTATCGCATCCATCCCGAGGGCACGATCGACGGCTTCGACGGCTTCACCGTCCCGGTGCCCTCGTACGTCGGCGACAACCCCATCGACCTCAACCGCAATTTCCCGTGGTCGTGGACCCCGGCCCACGAGCAGCTCGGCGCCGGGCCGTTCCCCGCCAGCGAGCCCGAGTCGCGCGCCGTCGTCGAGTGGGCCGTCGCCCACCCCGAGATCTACGCGTGGCTCAATCTCCACTGCTACGGCGGCGTCTTCATCCGTCCCCTCGGCCACGGTCCCGACAGCAAGATGGATCAGGATGACCTCGGCCTGTGGAAGCTGATCGAGCGCTGGGCCGAGACCGACACCGGTTATCCGGTGGTGTCGGGCTACGACGAGTTCCTCTACGCGCCCGACCAGCCGCTGCACGGTGACCTCACCGACTTCGCCTACAACCAGCGCGGCACGATCGCCTACGTCGTCGAGCTGTGGGACATCTTCAAGCGGCTGGGACTGCCGCGGCCCAAGAAGTTCGTCGACTACTACACGCACCTCACCCGAGCCGACCTCGCGAAACTGGCCGCCTGGGACCGCGACCACAACCAGGGGCGGATCGTACGGCCGTGGAAGCCGGTGTTGCATCCGCAGCTCGGCGAGGTCGAGGTCGGCGGCGTCGATCCGCGCTTCGGGTTGTGGAACCCACCCTTCGAGCTGCTCGACGAGGTGTGCACGGCGCAGAGCCGCTGCTTCCTGCGAGTCGCGGCGCTGGCGCCGCAGGTGCAGGTGCGCTCGGCGCGCGCGGTCGCGCTCGGCGACGGCGTCTCCCGCGTCGAGCTCGTCCTCGACAACACCGGCTACCTTCCGACCTACGTGCTGTCGTCAGCCAGGAAGCTCGACTGGAACGAGCCGCTTTACGCCGACGCGAGCTGCACCGGCTGCGCGCTCGTCGACGAGGGCGGCGTCCGGGTCAAGCTCGGCCACCTCGACGGCTGGGGCCGCGGCGTCGGCACCGGCGCCAACGAGCTGGCCCACCAGCGTTCGAACGGCAACAGCGCCGCCGCCCGCGCGACCTGGGTGGTGCGCGGCAGGGGGGCGGTCCGGATCCGCGCCGGGTCGTGCCGGGTCGGATTCATCGAGGTCACCGTGGAGGTCGGGGTTTGAATCGGGGGGATTCGCCTGCCCCCAGAAGCGTATGATGGATCACCATGACATACGATTGGACCCGGCGGGGACTCGGGCTCGATCCCGATGACACGGACGAGGCCCGGGCTCTGTCGCCGGGCAAACAGAGCAGGAGCGCCGCCCTGGCGCCGCGCCCGCCCCAGCCCGACGAGCCCGTCGACGGCTTCGGCTTCCTCTCGTCGCCACCGGGGGCCGGCGAGCCGCTGCCCGGCGGGCTGCGCTCGCAGTGGGAGCAATCGCTCGGCGCCGATCTGAGCGGCGTACGCGTCCACACCGGGGCCGCGTCGGCCGAGGCCGCCGATCGCGTGCACGCCCGTGCCTTCGCCACTGGCAACGACATCCACTTCGGCGCCGGCATGTACAACCCCAGCTCCCCTGCCGGCGCACATCTGGTGGCCCACGAAGTCGCACACACCGTGCAGCAGTCGGGCGGGCCGGCGCGCCCGCAGGCCAAGCTCGCGGTGTCGGCCGTCGGTGATGCCAGTGAGCGCGAGGCCGACCGCGCCGCCGACGACATGATGGCGGGACGCGCGGCACGGGTGAGCGCGGCGCCGGCGATGATCGCGCGCGAAGCCAAGCCCGGTGAGCCGCCGGCCGCATCCCCCGCTGCCGCCGGTGGCGAGTTCGTGCTGGGCAACTTCACCGTCGCCGGCGGCAAACCTGCCGCGCCCGGCTCGGTGTCCCCGGTCAAGGACGGCGGCAAGGTGCGGCTCGAATCGCCGATGATCTCGTTCACCGCCGAGGTGACGATGGTGAAGCCGCTGACCGAAGGCCGCATCGACGTCGGTCCGGTGCAGACGCTGCTGTCGTCGTCGCGAGTCGGCGTCTACCGTGAGGGCGGACGCGCCGACGGCCCCATCGTTGCCGAGCAGAAGACCGAGCTCGGCCAGATGCGCGACGCCGCCGGCGAGCTGGGCAAGGACGGCATCGATCAGGCCACGCAGCCGCCGTTCTACTCGGCGCCGTCGACGCTCAACAAGGACAGCTCGAGCGTCAGCGTCAACTTCAAGGACAAGCCCAAGGCGGTGTTCCCGTCCACGGTGGGCAAGGGCAAGCTGACCGAGACTCGTGGCGAGGACAGCTTCGTCACCTCGATCACCGCCAAGCAGGACAGTGCGCTGCTCCACCTCAAGACCTTCAAGTGGCAGCTGCCGTGGTCGATGAAGCTCGACGACGGCATCGTCCAGAGCGACGACAAGGGCAACCCGACCAGCAAGCAGATCGCCACGCAGGACGCCAGACCCGCAGACGGGATCGCCGTCAACGACTCCAAGATCCCGATCCTGGCCGCCGCCGGTGCCACGCACATGGACTTCACGTCAGTCGAGGCTGCGAAGGGCTGCAGCGCATCGGAGCTGCTGCGCTTCCTGCCGACCTCGACCGGGGCCTCGCGCGGGTTCATCGTCGAAGCACTCAAGGCCAAGAACCCGTCGTGCCACGTCACGGTCACCGTCAACAAGAAGAACTCGTCGTGGGGCAAGGACTCGGTCGAGATGCGGTTCAAGGGCCAGAACCAGATCTCGCGGCCCCGGGTCAGCGCCGGCGACGGCGAGAAGGTCGCCGTCTTGTTCATGCTGCTCGAGGTCTTCCCCGACGTGGGCGCGATCACCAGCGGCTCGGTGATCCGGATCGAGGCTCAGGACCAGTCACTGATCGACGGCAAGAGCCACCGGGTCGACTGGGGGTGGCCGTTCGCTGTGATCGACGGCAAGATGCCGGGCACCGACGGCGACTACTCGGTGGTCGCCGCCATGCGGGGGTGAAGCCGGCAACCGTGTAGCCGGTCGAGGTATTCTGATCACATGGCCGAGCCTCCGCTCCTCCAGTTGCCCGACGTCGATCCCGCGCTCCTGGCGGTCGTGATCCGACGCATGCTCACCGAGGATCGGGCGGGCGCCGAGGCCCGCGGCTTCGAGCCGCTGCTCGAGATCGCCTACCTGGTCGCCTCCGCCGACAGCCTCGACGCCGACGAGCGCGAAGGGCTGGTCCGGACCTTCGAGCAGCTCACCAGCACCGACCGCGCCGCGCTCGAGCAGCACCTGCACGACTTCGACGACGCCATCGCGGCCAGCAACCGCGCCGACCGCCTTCGCCAGGCCGCGACCGACCTCCACCCCGACGACCGCGGCGGCGCCGTCGCCTTCGCCGCCGCCATCGCGATGTCGGATGGCTGGCTTGGCGACTCCGAGCTGGGCGTGCTGGTCGAGCTCGGTGGCCACCTCGAGATCAACGCCGAGCGGGCGCGGGAGATCGTCGAGAGCGTGATCGCACGGGTCGAGACGCGGCTGCGCTGAGCTCAGCGACGGTCGTAGATCCGGTCGGGAGGCGGCGGCAGCGGCACCCAGTCGACCACGACGTCGCCCTTGAAGATGGCGACGCCGAGCTCACCGCTCGGCACCAGCCCGAGCTTGACCACCGACGCAGCCTTGCGGCGGGCTCGGTACTCACGATCGGCGCCGTCCTCGGTGACCAGGCGCAGGTAGTACGGGGCCGGGCTGTGCGGGCGCGCGCCGGCGACGGCGATCACCCGGCGCGTGGGGGCGCTGGCCAGGGCGATCGCGTCGAAGAGCAGCCAGATGACCGCCAGCGTGGCGACGATGGTCGGGACCCACGCGATCGTCATCTGGGCGCGGATCGGCGCCGGCATGTCGTCCATCTCGTTCCACGGATAGACGGCGAAGGTGAGAACGAGGATGCCCGCCATCACGACCGTCACCACCACGGCCGTGGTCAGCCAGGTCGACGGCGGCGTGCTCATCGCCATCGCCAGCTGGGGATGCGACCTCGCCGCCGCGAACTTCTCATGGTGCCGGTCGCCTTCCGTCATGGCCCCAGGATACCAGCGGCGGGGCCGTCAGCTCGCGACTTCGACGCTCTTCACCTGTGTGACCGCGCGATCGGGCAGACGCACGGCGGTCAGGCCCTTGCCCCACACGCAGCCGGCGTCGGTGGCGATCCAGCGCTCGCCCATGCGCAGGCCGTGCGCGGCCCAGTGGCCGAAGACCACGGCGTGATCGGCCCAGGCCGGATCGGGCAACGCGTACCACGGCACCGCGTCGTCGGGCGCGTCCTCGGGCGGGCCGTCGAAGTCAGTGACCGGCTCGAAGTCGTCGCGATCGACGCAGCGGACCCGCACGAAGAACGAGAGCAGCGCCCGCACCCGCGCCGCGCCGTCGAGGTCGTCGCGCCACGCCGGCGCCGCGCCGCCGAGCTGTGACATCCACAGCTTCCACTCGGGGCCGCGCAGACCGGCCTCGAGCTCGGCGGCCAGCGTCCGCGCCTTGGCCACGGTCCAGCGCGGGTGCAGGCCAGCGTGGACCAGCACGTGACCGGCGTCGACGTGCAGGAACGGGCGCGCGCGCAGCCAGTCGATCAGCGCGTCGCGATCGGGTGCGGCCAGCACGTCGTCGAGCGAGTCGCGCCGCTTGGCCTCGGCGGTGCCCGCGGCGCGGGCGAGCAGGTGGAGATCGTGGTTGCCCAGGACCGACACCACCGCGTCGCCCTGCTCGCGCGCCCAGCGCAGCACGTCGAGCGATCGCGGGCCGCGGTTGACCAGATCGCCGACCAGCCACAGTCGGTCGTGCGCGCGATCGTAGGCGATGGCGCCGAGCAGGCGCTCGAGGCTGTCCATGCAACCCTGGATGTCCCCGATGGCGTAGACCGCCATTCCTCGTTGTACCGCGAGTATGTGATGTTGGGTTGGCTCGGCCTCGGACCTCGGGCCTCGGCCAGAAGGAGACCGAGGCGCGATGTCTGGGTCCGATCTGACCGAGGCCCGACACCCGAGGCCCGAGGCCCGGCGCCGTTCCGGCGCGTCAGCGCTTCGGCTTCGGCGTCGTCAGCGGCAGCGGCTCGACGGTGAGATCGGGCTTGGAGAACTCGAGATCGACATCGACGGCCTCGGCGTGACTCGCAACCAGGGCGCTGTCGTGGGCGGAGGTCTCGACCTTGCCGCGTTCGGCGAGGGCCTTGGCCGGCGAGACTGCGGCGGCTGCGGAGGCCCCCGGCGGCGGCGGCGCCTGCCACTTCCAGGTCGGCACGTGATCGGCGTCGAGCGGGTTGCGCTTCACGCCGAGGCGGTTGCGGACGGCCACGACCGCGCCGCCGAGCGCGGCCTGCGGATCGGCGCCGGGCGGGGCGAGCTTGAGCACCTCGGACAGCATGAAGGCCATGGACGCCGCCGAGCCGAAGCGGCGGTCGGGCTCCTTGGTGAGCGCGCCGTTGATCACGGCGAGGAGTTCGTCGGGCACATCGGGCCGGACCGGCTTGAGCGGCCGAACCAGGCACTGGCGGATCTGCTTGAAGACCTCGAGGTCGCTGCGCCCGTCGAAGAGCCGCTGGCCGGTGAGCGACTCCCAGAGCACGGCGCCCATGGCGAACAGATCCGACAGCGGCGTGGCCTGCCCGCCCATCGCGACCTCGGGCGACAGGTACGACAGCTTGCCCTTCACCGTGCCGGGCGCGGTCAGGCTGAACACCCGATCGCGGGCGCGGGCCAGCCCGAAGTCGGTCAGCTTCACCACGCCGTTGGTGCCGACCAGGATGTTGTGGGGCGAGACGTCGCGGTGGACGATCGGCGCCGGGGTGCCATCGGGGCGCTTGCGCTCGTGAGCGGCGCCCAGGCCGCGTAGCGTGCCGATGCCGGCGGCGACCACCAGCGGCCACGGGATGTGCTCGCCGTGGTCGCGATAGGCCTTGACCAGGCTGCCCAGGTCCATGCCCTCGACCCACTCCATGACGATGTAGTAACTGCCCTCGGCGTCGGCGCAGAAGTCGTAGACCTGGACGATGTTGGGGTGGGCGAGCTCGCTGCCGACCCGCGCCTCCTCGATGAACATGTCGGTGTAGTTCCGGATCGCCCGGAACTCCGACTTGATCTTCTTGATCGCCACCGTGCGCGAAAAGCCGGCCGCGCCCCGCACCGCCGCCTTCCACACCGACGCCATGCCGCCTTCGCCCGCGAGCTCGACCAGCTCGTACTTGCCATCGATGATCGCGGGCGACGAGGACATGTTTCCAGGGATTATACGGCCGGGCCGTCCTCGGCGTCGAGGCGGGTGCGCGCCGCCTCGAGCTCCTGGGCGGCGGCCTCCCAGCGACCGGTCAGCTCGTCGAGCTTGACCTGATCGGCCTGATACTCGTCGAGCAGCTTGTTCCGCCGCTTGTCGTCTCCGTAGATCTCTGGGTCGGCGAGCTGGGTCGAGCGCCGAGCCTGCGCAGTCTCGAGCGCGGTGATGCGCTCCTCCAGCTCGGCGACCCGCTTCTCCAGCGGGCCGAGGGTCTTGGTCCGCTTCTGCCGGGTCTCGGCCTCGCGCCGCTTGCGGGCCTTCTCGTCGTCCTTGGATTCCTTGGCCACCGGCGCCGCCGCGGCCACCGCGGCCACCGCGGCCACCGCGGCCCTGGGCGTGCCGGTGCGCGCGACCACGCGATCGCCGGTCACCACCACCTCCTTGCGTCGCTGCGCGCACGAATACAGGTACTCGTCGAGCGTGCCCGGGTAGGTGTCGACCTTGCCGTCTTCGACGTTCCAGATCCGGCTGGCCAGGGTGCGGATCAGGCTGCGGTTGTGGCTGACGAAGATCAGGGTCCCGTCGTAGTCGACCAGTGAGCGAGCCAGGCTCTCCGACGACTCCAGGTCGAGGTGGTTGGTCGGCTCGTCCATCAGGATCAGGTTGCCGGGGTTGATCAAGAGGCGGGCCAGGGCGACGCGGGCCCGCTCGCCGCCCGACAGGACCTTGCACGGTTTCTCGACGTCGTCGCCGCGGAACATGAACGCGCCCAGCAGCGAGCGCACCCGAGACACCGGCGAGGTCGGGCTGGCCCGCTGCACCACCTCCTGCACGGTCGCGCTCATGTCGAGGGTGTCGGCGTGGTGCTGGGCGTAGTAGCCGGCCTTGACGCCACCGCCGAGCTTGATGGTGCCGGCGTCGACCGCGAGCTCGCCGGCGATCATGCGCAGGAGCGTGGTCTTGCCGGCGCCGTTGACGCCGATGATGCCGATCTTCTCGCCGCGGCGGACGATCAGATCGACGCCGGGGAAGACCACGTGGCTGCCGTAGGCCTTCTTGACCCCCTCGACCTTCACCACCTCGCCGACCGCGCGCTCGGTGGGAGGGAACGAGAAGCGCATGACGTGGCGCTTCTGGAAGGTCTCGACGTCCTCCATCTTCTCGAGCGCCTTGATGCGGCTCTGCACCGCGCGCGCCTTGTTGGCCTGGGCCCGGAAGCGATCGATGAACTTGGTCAGGTGCTCGCGCTCGCGCTCGAGGTTCTTGGCCTTGCCGGCCAGGATGGTCTCCTCCTCGAGGCGGGCCTCGACGTAGCGCTCGTAGTTACCGACATAGCTGCGCAGGCCCTCGGCTTCCAGGCTGACCACGCGCGCGATCTGCTCGTTGAGGAAATCGCGATCGTGGCTGATCAGGATGAAGCAGCGATCGTAGCGCTTGAGGAAGTCGGCGAACCAGGCCACCGACGGCATGTCGAGGTGGTTGGTGGGCTCGTCGAGGAGCAAGACGTCGGGTCGCTGGAACAGGAGCGCGGCCAAAGCGGCGCGCATCTTCCAGCCGCCCGAGAACTCGCCCAGGTCGCGACCGTGATCGCTCTCGGCGAAGCCGAGGCCGCCGAGGATGGAGAAGGCCTCGTGCTCGGAGAAGAAGCGATCGAAGTGGTCCTTCTTCTCGTGCAGGTCGGTGACGTGCTCGACCAGCTCGAGCATGTCGTCGTGGTGGGCCGGATCGTCGGTCATCTCGGCGAGCTCGGCCTCGGCCTGGGCCAGGTCGAGATCGATCTGGGCCCGGCCGGGGACGCTCGAGACCACGAAGTCGAGCAAGGTCTTGCCGCCGGCGATGACCAGATCCTGGGGCAGCCAGCCGACCCGGATGCCGCGCGAGCGGGTCACCTTGCCGTCGTCGATCTCCTGCTGCCCGGCGATGATCTTGAGCAGGGTGGTCGTGCCCGAGCCGTTGGGGCCGATGAGGCCGATGCGATCGTGAGGCCCGAGGCGCAGCGCGACCGAATCGAAGATCATCCGATCGGCGAAGAACAGGGTCACCTCTTCGAGGACGACGAGACTCACGGCCGGCGCGGTTTACCCTATCGGCGGCGTGAACGCACCACCATCGAGCGCGGCAAGATGCCGTCACGCTCGAGCGCGTGCAGGCGCTCGCCCAGCGGCTTGAGCCGCGGGTCGCCGGGGGCCTCCTCGCACAGGGCCGAGTAGTGCTCGCGGGCGGTCTCGTCGGGATAGTCGGCGGGATGATCGAGCACGTGGGCGAGCGCGGCCAGCGCGCTCGTGATCCGAGCCTCGCGATCGTCGTCCACCTCGCTCACGCCGCTAGCGTAGCTCAGTCGAGATCGCGCCGCACCCCGAGGCTGAACGCGACGTCGGTTCGCTCGGCGCCGGCCAGGGGCAGCCCGGCGACGAGCTGGGTCCGCCACAGCCCTTTGACCCGCCAGTGAGCGCCGGCGCGGACCGCGACGTGATCGAGGCCGACGCCGTACCAGCCGAGCTGCACGTCGGCGCCCCCCGACACGCTGAGCCAGCCGTAGAGGCGCACGGACACGTCGATCGAGGAGCCGACGGCGGCCCGGCCGTCGCGGCCGCCGTTGGACGAGGCGTACCACCCGAGCGCGGATGCGTGACCGTGCAGGCGGACGAACTCGGCCACCAGCCATGTCCCGGCCGCCCCGAGCTGGAGCGCACCCGAGCTACCGTCGAGGCGCGAGCGGGTGAACGGCGCCTCGAGCCGGGCGTAGAACGCGCGGGCCAGGGGTTTGCCGCCGAGGGTATGGCGACCGCCCAGCGCGGCGTGGGCGGAGATCGGCCCGTAGCCGAGCTCGTCGACGGTGAGCACGGCGTTCTGCACGAACACGGCGTCGAGGGCGCGCAGCGCGAAGCCCCACTCGAAGTGGTCGGAGTCGGTGATCCGGACCCGCAGCGTCAGATCACCGCCCAGGGTGCCGTAGAAGTCGGGGGTGTCGATGAGGGCGCGGCCGCTCAGGTCGGCGCCGACGTCGGCGTGCAGGCAGCCGCTGCGCGGCGCGTCGATCCCACTCTCCCGCCACCCCATCGGCAGCGGATCGTCGATGTGGTCCTCGCAGGCCTGCGCGGCGGTCTCGTCGGCGGCGGCCACGGCCGGTGGAAGGGCAAGGGCAAGAGCAAGAGCAAGGGCAAGGGAGAGACGGCTCATCGTGGGGGAGTCCAGCCGTCGCCGGCGACATCGATTAGCACGGGACTGGTGAAAGCGGTCGGCCAGCTCTCGGGCACGACCCGGGTCATGTGGAAGCGGCGATCGCCGGGATCGGTGGGGTCGGGCGGGTTGGCGATGGGGCCGGCGTCCTCGTCCTCCTCGACGTCGGCCGCGTCGACGTCACCGTCGCCGTCGTTGTCGCCGGTGTCGGGGACGCCGTCGTCGTCGAGATCGAGGTACAGCGGCAGCGCCAGGCCGGCCTCGATCACGAACCAGCCGTCGCTGGTGGCGAGCTCGGTCAGCGCCACCTGCCCCTGCCAGCGCACGACGCCGACGATGCCGAACGGATCGGCGGGCTGGGCCAGGCCGCTGACCAGCACGCGCTCGCCCGCCGCCGTCACCACCCGCACCTCGTCGACCGGGATCCACGGTGCGGCCCGCACGGTGATCGAGACCACCTCGCCGGCGGCGGGCACCAGCGGCGTGAGGCCGAGGCCGCGGCGTGACGGCCCGGCGGGCGGGCCGATGGCCACCTCGATGAAGATGCCGGAGCCGGCGACGGCGCGGCCGCTGCGCAGCGCGGCGTCGAACGCAGTCGGGGTGGCCTGAGCCAGAGTGCCGCCGGTCTCGACCCAGGTCCGGCCCCAGCCGAGCTGGCCGTCGCGCAGGCCGTGCGAGTCGCTCGAGGCCGCGCCTGCGACCGGGAAGCCGGCGCTGATCAGCGCGAACCACAGCGGCCGGGTCTTGGCCCACTCGTCGGCGCCGGCGCCGTTCTGCACCTCCATCACGTCCCAGTCGAGGTTGCGGCGGCCACCACCGGGCCTGCGCACGAGGGCGCCGTTGCCGCCCTCCGTCGGTGTCGACGGGATGGGCCGGCGCGGATCGAAGCCGATCGCGCGCAGGTAGCCGAGGTCGCGGCCGAACTGGGTCTCGTCCCAGGGATGGTTGATCATGACGACGCCGTCGGCGCCGACCAGCGGCGCCATGCGATCGAACAGCGCGCCGGGCTCGACCAGCTCGTCCCAGGGCGCGCCGGCCCGGGGCTCGCCCGGCACCGCGGTGAGCGGCCAGAAGTTGAAGTGGCCGATGACCTTGGGCAGATCCTCGCCGGGCACATCGAGCCACGGGATCACCTGCGTGGTCTCGAGCCCGCCCATGACCAGCATGCGATCGCCGACGCCGAGCGCGGCGATGGCGGCGGTGTAGTCGCCGATCACGTCGTGATCGGTGGCGGCGATGACGTCGACGCCGGCGGCGACGAACGAGATCACGCGATCGCGATCGGGCAGCCCCGAGTCGAAGCTGCGGCGGCCGTGGACGTGGAGGTCGGCGCCCAGCCAGCCCGGCGGGCGGATGGTGACGGCGCGGAGCGCGAGCGAGTGGGCGGTGATCTCGCCGGCCACCAGCGTGACCTCGGTGCGCGCGATCGTGGCCTCCGGGCCAGCGGTGGCGTAGAGCCAGTAGTGACCGGCCGGCACCTCGACCTCGGTGCCGGTGGGCTCGACCAGGATGCGGTTGCAGGCCGGCGCGGCGCCGTCGGGCGGGCCGAGCCACGGCGCGCACGGCGTGAGGCGGCCGTGCATTGTGCCGCGCACCGCGGCCCGGGTCGCGTCGTCGGCGGGCTCGACCACGACCATGGCGTAGGCCGGCTGGGCGCCGCCGCCGCTGTCGAGAGTGACGTCGACCTGGACCGTGGCCGGGAGCTCGATGGCGACATCGCCGATCGCGCCGTCTGCGGGGATGTCGCCCTCGGCGACCTTGCGGCCGAAGCTCCACAGCTCGTACCGCAACGGCCGCCCACCGGCGGCCGAAGCGTGGAAGGTGCCGTCGGCGGCAGGCACCACGGCGTTGACCGGCACGCCGGCGTCGCCGGCGAGGATCATGATCGACGCGCGCCGCACGTCGCCGCCGAGGCCGAGCGCGCCCGGGCCCGTGCCGCCGACCACGCGGCCGTTGACAACGATGGTGCTGGCGCCGCCGTGGAGCTGACCGCGGACCTGGAGGGCCAGGTCGATGGCGGGCGCCGGGCCCGAGCCGCCGGCCGAGCCGCCGCCGCCGCTGCCGGCGCCGGCGACGACCAGGAAGCGCTCCAGCACCAGCGCGTCACCGGCCCGCACCAGCTCGATGTCGCTGCCCAGCGCCGAGATCTGGAGATCGACGACGCCGCGGATCTGGCGGGCGCCGCACGACACCACGCCGTAGGCCGGGCCGTCGGTGGCAGGGGTCGCGCCGGCGGTGTAGTCGTACGGTGACCACAACGACGTCAGCTCGAGCAGATCGAGCGGCGGCTGCTGGTAGCCCTGCCCTTGCGCCGGCACGAACGGCAGCACGCGGCGCTTGCCGAGATCGACGGTGTCTGCGACGACGAAGGCCTGGGGATGGGGCGAACCATTGAACAGCTCGCTGCGCACGCGCAGGCCGGGATCGCAGGGGTGGAGCTCGTAGCGGGTGGCGACCTTGACGTCGGGGCGGCCGTCGAGGTGGCCGCGGGCGATCACGGCGACGTACGCGGGGCTGCGATCGACGACCTCGAGCTGGTCGTAGGCGAAGGCGTCGTCGGGCAGGATGCCGGCGAGCTGGTACGAGATGGTGACGTCGTCGTGGCCGCCGCTGGGACCGAAGTCGACGAGCGTGCCGCCGGTGGGCGCCAGATCGATGGGCGCGTCGAGCTCGTTGATGACAGCGGTGACCACGCCGTTGGAGATGGCCATGGCGCGGGTCGAGCCGTCGGCGAGCGCAAGCCGCAGGGGGGCGGGCAGGTCGGCGTGGGCCCCGGCGAACAGCATCGGCTCGGGGCAGGTGAAGGTGAGCCCGTCGCACGGCCGGGTCGCCTCGCAGTCACCGCCGAGGCAGCTCGTCCGGCCACAGCCGAGCTGGAGCGCGCTCGCCGTGACGGCCAGCACGACGGTGGCGACGGCCGCAGCTCGCGGTCGATGCACCCAACGATGGTATACGCTGGGGCGCCACGGGGGGAGACACCATGTCTGTATCGTCGCGGAATCTCGTCGCGCTCGTCGCGCTCTCGGTCGTCGCGCTCGCGCTGATCGGCCAGGAGGCGAACGCGGCCCCGCCCGGCTACACCCGCTCCGCGGGCATCGGCGTCAACCACGGCGGCACCGCCACGCTCACCGACTACCAGGTCCGGCTCACGATCAACACGATGGAGCTGATCACGTCGGGCCAGATGCAGCCCGACGCCGACGACATGGTGTTCACGCTCGGCCAGTGCGACGGCGCGGTCTTGCCGCACTTCATCGAGTCGGGCGTCAACACCGCCACCACCGTGGTCTGGGTCAAGGTCCCGAGCCTGCCGGTCGGGATGACCCCGCTCCTCATGTGGCACGGCAACCCGACGGCGACCGCGACCAGCGCCGCCCGCGGCGTGTTCATCGGCACCGGTGTCGCCAACGACCCGATCTCGTCGACCAACCAGGTCGTGGTCGCGATGACCAACACCGCCGATCAGACCCAGCGTGGCTTTCGCTTCACCGCCAACGTGCCGGCGCTGGTCGTCGAGTTCGGCAAGCGCGAGCCGACCGGCACCAATCGCTTCGTGACGCTCTTCAACTTCACGACCCAGGCCATCGTGCGTCAGGTCACCGTCACCGGCGCCGCCGGCACCTACGGATACACGTCGACCGCGCCGTTCTGGCTGACGGCGGGCCAGCAGTACACGATCCAGGTCTACGGCAACACCGGCGACAGCTACTACTACGGCACGTCGTCGCAGCTCTCCGCCGATCTGACCTACGGCGATCTTCGCTACTGCAACGGCTGCACGCAGAACACGTTCCCGACCGACGCGCTGGCCGGCTACCACTACGGCCAGCCCGACTTCCGCTACTACAAGCGGCTCACGACCACGCCCGAGCCGACCCAGGTCGCGGTGACCGCCGCCTGTACCGAGTCGGCGACCTGCGACACCGACTGCACCGCGCCGCTGTGCGGCGACGGCGTGCTCAACACCAGCGCGACCGAGACCTGCGACGACGGCAACACCATCGACACCGATGCCTGCCGCGCCAGCTGCGCGGCGGCCCGCTGCGGCGATGGCGTCGTTCACACCGGCGTCGAGGCCTGCGACGACGGCAACGCCAACGACACCGACACCTGCCGCAACAACTGCATGGTCGCGGCCGCGCCGTGCGGCGACGGCGTCGTCCAGACCGGCGAGGCCTGCGACGACGGCAACACCGTCGAGACCGACGCCTGCCGCAACAACTGTGCGGCCGCCGCCTGCGGCGATGGCGTGGTCGAGGAAGGCGTCGAGCTGTGCGACGACGGCAACGCGCTCGCCGACGACGGCTGCGATCCCGACTGCACGATGCACTTCATCGCCGACGGCTGTTGCTCGACCGATCGGTCGCCGCGCGCGCCGCTGGTCAGCGCCCTGCTCGCCCTCCTCGTCGCTTTCGCCGTGACCCGGCGTCGCCGCTCCCGTTCGCCCTGAGCCGCGGTCGCACCGGTCGTCCTGAGCCGCGCTCGCACCAGCGAGCGCGTGTCGAAGGGCGCATTCCATGCTCCTATCGTCGCGACCATGCGCGCCTGGCGAGCCCACAGCTACGGTTCCTACAAGGACGTCCTCCAGCTCGACGACCTCCCCGCGCTGACCGCGCCCGCCGGCGGCGCGGTGGTGAAAGTCGAGGCGGCAGCGCTCAACTTCCCCGACCTGCTGTCGATCGCCGGCCAGTACCAGGTCAAGGCGCCGCTGCCGTTCACGCCCGGCATCGAGGCCGCCGGCACGGTGGTGCGCACCGGCGCTGGCAGCACGTTCAGCGTCGGCGACCAGGTGATCGTGAGCGCGCCGTGGGGCGCGTTCGCCGAGGAGACCGCCGCCGCCGATCGCCAGCTCCTGCGCTGGCCCACCGGCCTATCGGCGGCCGAGGCGGCGAGCTTCGTGGTCACCTACCACACTGGCTACCTCGCGCTGGCCCACCGCGCCGCGCTCCGCGCCGGCGAGACCCTGCTCGTGCACGGCGGTGCTGGCGGCGTCGGCATCGCCGCGATCCAGCTGGGCAAGGCGCTGGGCGCCACCGTCATCGCCACCGCCGGCGCCGACGACAAGCTCGAGATCTGCCGCGCCGCCGGCGCCGATCACGTCATCAACTACCGCAGCGGCGACTGGGTCGCGGCGGTCAAGCAGCTCACCGGCGGCAAGGGCGCCGACGTCATCTACGATCCGGTCGGCGGCGACGTCTTCGACCAGAGCCTCAAGTGCATCGCCTGGGAAGGCCGCATCCTGGTGATCGGCTTCGCCTCGGGCAAGATCCCCGAGCTCAAGCTGAACCGGGTGCTGCTCAAGAACATCTCCGTCGTCGGCCTGTTCTGGGGCGCATACCAGATGCACGATCCGGCGAAGGTGGTGGCCTGCCACGACGCGCTGTGCGCGCTGGTCGCCGCCGGAAAGATCCGCCCCGTGATCTGGAAGGAGCTGCCGCTGGCCGAGCTCCCGACCGCGCTCGCCGCCCTCGAGAGCCGGCAGAGCCACGGCAAGATCGCGATCATCCCGTAGGTGGGGAAACGCCGGAGGCGTTTCTGCAACCTACCCCGTGCCTTCGCACCGGAAAGGGCCAGGGCAAGGGGCCCGAACGCGGCTTCGCCACGTTCGGTGGCCTGCTACTGCGGCATGCCGCAGAGCGTCCACTTGTAGAGCGCTTCCTTGTCGGCCGGGAAGAGCCCGCCCGAGGGCGGCATCGTCATCTGGAAGACCGTGCTCGCGGTGGCGTCGCCAACGGCGACCGCCGACGCGTAGACGTCGTAGTCCATGCCGACCGGCGCACCGCTGCGCGCCTCGTAGGGCAGCGCGAGCGCGTGGCACATGGTGCAGTTGGTGTTGAAGGCGCGGACCTGCGAGAAGGTCGGTACCGGTGGCGAGCAATCGACGGTGGGCAGTGACGGACCGCCGTCGTCGCCGCCGCAGGCGGTGAGCGCGATGGCGAGGACGATCCACTTGCGCACTGGGTGCATAGTACTCCTCAGTCGAATCCGGGCGCCAGCATCGCCGCGAACCGGTCGGGCGCGACCACGTGCTGGGCGGCGAGGGTGGCCGCGCACGCCGCGCGCAAGGCCGCGCCCTCGTCACCGCCGAGGAGCGCCCCAAGGCGGCCGCGCGCCACCGCCGCGTAGGTCGCCATGTCGGCGCTCTCGAGCAGCGTGATGGCGCCTCGCAACCGCGCCACCGCGGCGTCCTCTTCTCCGAAGGCCACGGCGAGCGAGGCGCCAGCCAGCTCGGCCATCCCCCTCATGGCGGGGCAGCCGCGGCGCGCACGGCGGAGGAGGCGGCGGACCTCGGTCAGGCGCGCGCTCCGGCGCGCCGGGACCTGGCTGGCCTCGAGCAGCGCCAGCCGTGCGCGCAGAAGCAACGCCTCGTTGCACACCAGCTCGATGCGCAGGATCAACGAGCCCTCGAGCGCGGGCCAGCGTTCGGCCAGCGCGGCGTACCCGGCCGCGCCGTCGCCGGTGTAGAGGTGCAGTTGCCCGAGGCCGAGCAGGTGGTGGTAGTGCTGGAGATGGAAGCCTTGCACGGTCCACTGCGCGAGGGCGAGCGCCAGCTCGGCCGCGGCCTGGGCCGGCTCGTCGCGCACCAGCCACGCCGCGTTGGAGATGCCGACTCGCAAGTTGGTGGCCGCGTACAGATCGCCGCGCTCGCTGGCGATGCGCAGGAGCGCCGGTGTCAGCGACGCCAGCTCGTCGAGCTCGCCCAGGTAGAACAGCGAGTAGCAGATGAAGAACTGGACGGTGTCGTGCTGCCACGCGATGCCGTTGCCGCCGCCCTGATCGCGGATCGCGCTCTCGGCCTCGCGGGCCAGCTCGAGCGCGCGCCGCCATCGCCCACCCTGGTAGGCGTGGATGCACTCGGCGCCGAGCAGGAGCGCCGACGCGAACGCCGACGGGGCCTTGTCGAGCAGCGCGCGCGCCTCGGTGAAGAGCTGCTGCGCCCGCCGGCGGCCGCCCGACCCCGACGTCGACAGGAAGCCGCCTTCGACGGAAAGCGCCTTGGCCACCCGGGTCGGCTCGCCGGCCTCGAGCGCGAGCAGGAGGTGGCGGGTCTGGAAGTCGGCGCCGCGGATGACGTCGACCATGGCCAGGCCCGTCGCCACCGACCAGCACAGGTCGACGCGTGTGAGCTCGGTGGCCGCGACCTCGCTCTCGTGACGGGCCTCGAACTTCACGCCGCGCAGCCGCAGGCGAGCGCGGCGCACGAGCAGCGAGACCAGCGCCCGCCGCGGCGTGGCCGGCAGCTTCATGCCCAGCGCGCCGAGCACCTTGCTGATGAGACGGAGGCCGCGATCGATGTGGCCGCTGATCAGGAGCTGCTCGGCGGCCTTGCGGCGCAGCTCGAGCGCGACCGCGTCGACGCCGACCAGCTCGGCGGCGGCCAGGTAGGCGTCGGCGGCCTCGGCGCCGCGGCCGGTGTTGCCGAGCGCGTCACCCAGCTTGTCGCACAAGGCAGCCCGATCGCGATGTCCGAGGTCGAGGGCCCACTGGAATGCCCGCGCAGCCTGATCGAAGGCCAGCGACTCGGCGGCGCGGCTGCCGGCGGCGGCGGCGTGGCGCGCGGCCACGTCGGTGCGCCCGGCGCCGTCCCAGTGGAAGGCCAGGATCGACTCCTGGCCGGGATGCGGCGAACCCTCGACGGCGCCGGCCAGGGTCAGGTGCAAGCTCTGGCGCCGCTCGGCGCCGAGGCCGGCCAGGATCGCGTCGCGCACGCGGTCGTGATAGGGCTCGATGGTGTCGGTGGGGCGCACGCCTCCGCTGCGCACCAGGTTGGAGACCCGCAGCGCCGAGACCAGGCGACCGAGCGCGTCGGGCGGCACGTCCGCCGCGCGGGCGAAGGTCTCGAGGTAGAGCGGATGGCCGGCGACGGCGACCAGCTCGACCACGTCGCGGGCGCGGCGGTCGAGGGCGGCGACGCGCTGGCCGACCACGTCCTCGAGGAGGAGCGAGCCGCCACCGCGATCGCCCGAGCTGACCGCGTGTCGGACCAGCTCGTCGAGGAACAGGGGATGGCCGGCGGCCTCGCGCGACAGCGCGTCGGCGTCGCCCGCCACGCCGTGGGCGTGCAGCAGGATGCCGGCCAGCTCGCGGGCCTCGTCGGGCGCCAGCGGCCCCAGGCGCACGGTGCGGGCGTCGGGAGCGAACGCGCGCACGCGCTCGGCCGCGGCGGCGGCGGCGCTTCCCGCCGTGGCCGGGCGCAACGTGGCGAGCACCAGCAGCGGCGGCGCCTCGGTCGGTCGCAGGATCTCGCCCAGGAGCGCGAGGCTGTCGTCGTCGGCCCACTGCAGATCGTCGATGACCACGACCGCGGCACGGCGCAGGGTGAGGCGGATCAACAGCTCGCGCAGCGCGCCGAAGGCGCGGGTGCGGAGCTCGCGCTCGAGCGCCTCGGCGTGGGGCAAGGGCGCGCTGGCGAAGACCTTCACCCGCTTGAGGGCCGGGAACACGTTGGCGAGGAGCGCGCCGTGAAGCGGCAGCATGGTGCCGGCCTCGCCGGGCTCCATCTTGGCCAGGAGCCGCGCCACAGCCTCGACCACGCCGTCGAACGCCTTGTACGACACCGACTCGCGCTCGAAGCAGCGGCCGGCCAGGACCGCAACCTCCTTGTCGAGCGTTCGGGCGAAGACGCGCACCAGCGTCGACTTGCCGACGCCGGAGTCACCCTCGATCAGCACGACCTGCGGCTTGCGTTCGGCGGCGCAGGTCGCGAGGGCGGCGCCGAGCACGGCGAGCTCGGCCGAACGACCGACGAACGGCGAGCCCTGGGTGAGCGGCGTCGGCGGCTGCGACGGCCGGTGGCTGCGGCCGCCGAGCTTGCGCAGCACCTGCTCCCCGCTGGGGCGCTGGGCCGGATCGAACCGGAGCAGCGACTTGCACAGCGCCACCAGATCGGCCGGCGCGTCGGGGTTGATCGACTCCGGTGGCGGCGGCTCGATCTGCTGCTTGTCGAGCAGGATCTTCATCAGCGGCCCGTCGAAGGGCGTCTGGCCGGTGAGCGCCTCGTAGAGCATGACGCCGACCGCGTACCAGTCGGCGCCCGGGCCCGGCGACTGCCCGGCCGCCTGCTCGGGCGCCATGTACATGGGCGTGCCCACGATCGACTGCCCCGACCAGGTGTCGCCGCTGTCGGAGTCGGCGAGCAAGCCGAAGTCGAGCACGACCACGCGGCCGTCGGGCTGGACCAGCACGTTCGACGGCTTCACGTCGCGGTGGACCTTGCCGGCGTTGTGCAGCGTGAGCAGGCCGTGACCGAGATCGCCGAGCGCCGCGCGCAGCTTGCGCTCGTCGCCGCGGGCCCAGGTCAGGAAGTCGACGCCGCGCACCAGCTCCATCGAGAAGTAGAGGTGGCCGTCCTCCTCGATCAGCTCGCCGAACGACACCAGGTTGGGGTGGTCGATGTCCTGCAGCGCCCGGAACTCGTGCTTGAAGCGACTGATCGTGTGCGGCAACAGGTGGCGCAGGGTCTTGAGCGCCACCTGCGCGCTGCTCTGCCGGTCGATCGCCTCGTAGACGTCCCCCGTCGCGCCGCTGCCGATGCAGCGCACGATGCGGAAGCGCCTGGGCTGGAAGGTCGCGGCGTCCACGCTCGCGACGCCGATCATCGCATGGCTGCTATGCTCGCGCGCATGGAGGAGGGGCCCCGAACCCACCGCGACACGCTGGCCTTCGCGCTCACCATCGCGGGCGCCACCTTGTGGACCCTGGTGCCGTGCCTGGTGCTCATGCGCGATCGCGCCCACGGCCGCGAGCTGGCGCAGCTGGCGACGATGATCACCGGCGCGACCCTGGGCGCCTGGATCGCCGCGTCGGTGTGGCGCCGCGTCGACCTGGCCACCGCCGGCGTCGCCGGCGCGATCCCGATCGCGCTCATGATCGGGACCTTCAGCTACTACCGGACCGGCGCCATCTCGATCGAGCTCCGCCATCTCGGCCTCATGACCGCCGGCGCTGCCAGCGCCGTCGCCGGGGCCTGGCTGGGTCGGAAGGCCACGCGTGCGCGCCGGCCGCTGGCCGCGGCGTTCGTCATGCAGGGCACCGCCGTGCTCGGAGCGCTCCCGCTCCTGGTGCTCCATGCCGCCGGCCACGACATCCCGCGGACGTTCGTCGCCTTGCTCCTGCTCGCGATCGGCGCATCGGTCGGCGCGATCCTGTGCGGTGAGGTGCAGCCACGCGCGGTCGCGGGGCGGACCTTCCTGATCGTGTTCTCGATGTACGCGGTCATGGCCCTCGACCCCCACTCCCACATCGGCGCCGGCAAGCTCGTCGGCGGCGGCCTCATCGCCGGCGGCTTCCTGGCCGGCATCGCCTCGATCTTCACGTCGCTGGTCGCGGTTCGCCGCGAGCGACGCGCCGCCGCGGCGGCGACGACGCGCAGGCCCGATCTGCCGCCGGCCAAGATCGTCGAGCGCTGACCGGCGCCCCTGCTCGCGGTCGACAGCGAACCGGCCGCGGATCAGTGAAAGTACCGCCGCGCGAAGCTCTTTCGCGTGATGGTCACGTCGTCCTGGAAGCCGACCACGACGATTCCGACCGCGTCGGAGGCGACGCCGTAACACGTCGAAGCGGCGATCGTGCGTCGGAACACCTCCGTGCCGTCACTGCCACGCAGCTTCACGATCAGGCATCCTCCGCCTGAGTTGCCCACGGCAACGATGTTGCCGAAGGGATCGAGGTCGACCGCCCATGCGTGGCCCGCGCCGGCGGCCTGGATGGTCCGCGCCGGCCAGACCTCGGTGAAGGTCGGCGACAGCTTCCACACGGTGAAGTCGTCGTCGGGAGACGTCACCCATCCGGCGATGATCAGGTTGCCCTCCGCGTCCATCACGAGTCGGTTGAACGCACGGCCGGTGTAGGTCTGGCTCGCCGGCACGGTCGCCGCGTTTCCGCTCGCCCACGCGAAGCGGCCGACCCACGCGTTGGGTGCGGTGCCCGCGATCGCCCACATCGTGCCATCGAGCGGCGAGACCGCGGCGTCGCGTCCGTGATACGTGGCCGGGAAGCTCAGCTCGTTGATCGGCTGCGCCGCCGACACCTTCACGAACGTGTTGGTGGCCGAGTAACCACCGATCCAGATCAGCTGGTTTCCGCGCGCAGCGATCCCCCAGCCGGTGTCGTTGGACGCCGACGTCACGAGGTCGGCGTCGCTCGCGACGAGGCCCGCGCTGAGCGACTTGAGGATCGCGTCGTAGCCCGCACCGGTCGCCTCACCGGTCACGAAGATGCCGTTGCTGTTGATCGCGACGTCGCGGTAATACGTGACCGCGCCGCTGGAGTACGTGAAGGAGTTGCTGAACGTGCCGGTGCCACCGTTGATGCGGGTGGCGCGGGCGGCGTTGCCGACCGAGCCGACGGCGATCACGCTTCCGTCGGTGTCGATGGCCACACCCTCGAACTGGTTCTGCATCGCATCGGCGGTGACATAGGTCCACGGCGCCTGGAACACCGCGGTGAGGCTGGCGCTGGCGGTCGTGACGGCCAGCGAGCACGTGGCGGTGGTCGCGCATCCGGTCACGCCCCAGTCGGCGAGCGTGCCGTTGCCGTCGTCGGTGGCCGTGAGCACCACCGGGCTGGTCGAGAACAGCGCCGAGCACACGCCGGTCGTGCAGTCGATCCCGGCCGGGCTGGACTGGACGCGGCCGGTCGTGCCGTTGACGAGGTTCATGGTCACCGTCACGCGCGCCATCGCCGTCGCCGCGATCGTCGCGCTGTCGCCGATCCCGCCGTCGCCGGATACGGTGAGGGTCACCGACTTCGCGCCGATCGACACGGCGTTCATCGCCACGTTCACGGTGCACGTCTGGCCAGCGCCGAGCGACGCGCCGCAGTTGTTGGTCAGCGCGACCTCCGCCGAGTCGTCGCTGATCTGGATGCCGGTGGCCGCGAGGTCGCCCTCGTTCTTGATCATCACGGGGAGCGACGAGCTCGCGCCGATGATGGGATCGGTGATGGTCAAGGGCTCGCCCAGGATCGTGAGCACCGCGGCGGGGACGGCGTCGACCACGAGCGCGTCGACCGCGGCGGCGTCGGCGCCGACGAGGTTCTTGTCGGGGATGCTGCACGCGGCCAGGACGAAGAGGACCAGGTAGCGCTTCCGCATCGACTAGAACCCTGCCTGGAAGGTGACCCCGACCAGGTCGGCGCCGACGTGAGGCGTGATCGCGACGCCTTCGGAGTGCTTGGGCGCGCCCAGCAACCACAGGGCGACGCCAGCGCCGAGCGCGACGCCGCCACCGAGGTAGAGGAGGTTGGCCGTCTTGGCCGACGCCTTGGCGTCATCGTTGAGGCGGACCGCCTCCGGATCGGTGCACTCGGTGCCAGGACACAGCTCGTCAGCGTCGGCCTGCGTGTTCTTCGCCTGGATCCCGAAGACGGCGCCGCCTGCGATCGCGGCGACGCCAACCACGGCGAGGCCGACAGCGCCCTTGCGGAGGCCCGTGAAGCCGCTCGGTGGCCGGTCTGGTGCGGGCGGGTCGGCATCCTCGTCGATCGGTCCGGCGTGCGCTGACGGATCCGCCGTCGTGACCGCCGGATCCGTGTCCGTGACCGCCGGATCGGTGACCGGCGGAGCCGCGGCCGGGCGCAGCACCGGGATCGTCACCGGCTCGTGGTTGCCCTCGCTCTTGACCACGATGGTGCTGGTCCAGTCCTCTCGGCCGCGCGCCCGTGCGGCGATGGTGTACTTACCGCCGTCGATGGGGATCCTGCTGTTCCACTGCCCGTCGACGATGATCGCACCGTCGCGCGTGACCACCAGATCTGGCACGCGAGCCTCGGCCGAGACGATGATCTCGATGGTCGAGAGGCGCGGTTTCAGGGCCTCGGCCTTGAGCTTCGATGGGCGCTCCATCGCCCGCTCTTTCGCGTCGCTCGAGACACTGGCCTTGTTCTGCGCCTCGACGAACCTGTACCAGGCGCTGACCAGCTTCTGCTGCGCCTCGAGGCACGCGCCGAGGTTCATGAGCGTGGTCGCTCGCGGAACCAGGCGGTTGCTCGCATCGAACTTCTGGCATGCGCCGACATGGTCGCCGGCGGACATCAACTCCTTGCCCTGATCGAACAAGGCCTCGGCCTCCGGTTCGCGCGAGGGCTGAGCGGAGGCCTTGGTCGCCAGCGCGCAGACCAACGTCACCACGACCAGCGAAGCGCGCATGATCCCCATGGCACGAAGATGCCAGGGATTCGCCGAGGTTGGAAGGCGCTCAGGGGATGGTGACCCGCTGGCGGCGCTCCTCGAAGTTCCTCTCGGAGCCGTCACGGCCGCGGTCGCGCTTCCCGAAGGCGCTGTTCTTGATCGGCGACGGGTTCCCGCCCTCGCCGCGGCTCGAGGCGTGACGGACGTTGTAGCTGGTCACCGATGGATCGACGAGCACGGTGATGTTGCCGCCGTTGCCGCCGTTGCTGCCGTCGCCGTTCTCCTTGGCGATGCCGTAGCCGCCCTTGCCGCCGGTCGTGGACACGACCACCTTGGTGGCCGCGGAGGCGTTGAAGACCTGGTCGCGCAGGCGGCCGTCGTTCATGGCAGGATGCTGTCGAGAACGTCTGGTCGCACGACAGGCGGTCGTCCTCCATGCGCTGCACCGGGCTCGTCGACGCCGATGGCGCGGGCAGCGTTGCAGAGGCCCGGCGCTGCAAGCGATCGGTCCTCATGCGCTTTCCGGGCGCACCACCGCGCTCCGATGCACGGCCGTCGCGGTCTTCGTGTCGCGAGAGCTCCGGTTCGAACGCGATGGGCATGAACCCGACGAACAGCAAACTCCGCGCCACGCGCCACGTGGAGCCGCGCCGTCGGCGTGCAGGTGTCGCACGACAGATCGTGCCTACAGACTGCGCGCACGACTGCGCCAGCGCCGGGCAGCGGTTCAACCGCGCTACTCGACCTGGGCCAGGCACTCGACCACCAGCCGGTGGCCGGCGGCGAGCGTGCCGCGGTAGCTGGCGGCCAGGCCCGACGGCGTGTACTCGCACTGCGCCGATGGCTCGATCACGAAGCAGTTGCCCCCGGCGCCGGCGCAGCGCTCGATGGGCGTCCTGACGGTGCCGGCGACGTCGAAGGCGCGGCAGCGCTCGGTGGTGGTGGCCGGGCCGACCTTGCCGAGCAGGCACGGCCGCCGCGACATGACGCCGGTGGTGGCGCGGGTGATGTTGCGCAGGCGCTGGCTGGTCGAGGTCGCCTCGCACAGGTCCTGGAACAGGAAACGCGACGGGAAGTGCTCGCCGAGCGCGGTCAGGCGGATGGGCGGCGTGGTCCCGTACGAGGTCTCGGGCCGGGTGCACGACGGCACCAGGCCGGTCAGGTTGGGATCGAACGGCTCGGGGCCGACCTCGACCACGTCGGCTGGGCCCATCATGCCGGCGACCATGATCAGGCCGGGCTCGGGCTTGAGCGCGTCGAGGAAGTCGGTGAACTCCGAGACCGGCGTGATGTAGGGGCTGTCCTCGCGCGGCTCGCAATCGGACTTGGTGCCGTGGACCCGCGGCTGGTCGGGATCGCAGGTCACGCCGAACTCGAAGCAGCGGAAGCTGGTGCGCGGCCCCAGCGGGGACTCGGGGCCGGCGTTGGGATCGCCGAAGATCGCGGGGTCGTAGGCCGAGCAGTCGTCCTCGTCGGTGAGCAGGACCACCACCAGCAGCGCGTCGGGACGCAGGAAGCCGGCGTGCTCGGCGTAGCGGCCGTCGAGCGCGCGGCGCAGCGCCTCGAGCGGCTGTTCGAAGCCGCAGCCGCCCGAGCCCAGGTCGGCGAAGCACGAGAAGGCGTCGGTGATGGTGCCGTCGTAGTTGTCGATGCGGCCGCCGCTACCATCGGGGCTGTCGATGATGTACGAGCCCTGGACCGTGCACGGGACGGTGCCGTTGCCGGTGCGAAAGCGGCCATCGAAGGTGTTGGTGCAGCCCGGCACCGCCGGCGCGCCGGTGGTGACGTCGGTGGAGATCACGGCGACGTGCAGATCGGGCAGCGCGCCGAGGTCGCCGGTGAGCTGGGCGAACAGGCTCTCGCCGGCGGCGGCGATCATGGCCTGGTGCTCGGCATCGATCGAGCCCGAGTTGTCGACGACCACGAGGACGTCGACGGCGGTGATCGAGGCCGGCAGTGGATCGAGGACCACCTGGTAATCCTCGCCGACCACGACGTCGCGGCCGTTGCCACAGGCGGCGGCGAGGACGGCGAACGCGAGGAGCGCGCGCGTCACGGGACGTCCTTGCACGCGGTGGTGAGGCGGGGACGCTGAGCCGAGCGCGGCCAGCGGCTGTCGAAGCTGTCGAGCGCGGACGACCAGCGAGTGTCGCCGAGGCGGCAGAGGGCCTCGACGCGGATGGCGGCGGCTTCCTCGGCGAGCTGTCCGCGCTTGCCGAAGCGGGCGACGTGGTCGTCGGCGGCGGCGAGCGCGGCGGTGGCGTCGTCGCGGCGGAGCGCGGACATGGCGTCGTCGACGAGGGCGACCTCGGCGGCGAGGGAGGAGCGGGACGGAGATGCGGTGAAGTGCGCCCTTCGACTCGGCCCCGGCGGGGCCTCGCTCAGGGCGACCGGTTGCGGGGCCGGAGCCGCCGCCGCAGCCGCAGCCGGAGCCGCAACCGGAGCCGCAACCGTGACCGAACCCGAACCCGTGACCGAACCCGAACCCGTGACCGAAACCGAACCCGAACCCGAACCCGTTCCCGTCCCCGTGTCCCGCATGAGCCACCAGGTTCCGCCGCCGACGACGAGGGCGAGGGCGGAGACGATCGTGAGCTTGGCGGCGAAGCTCATGCTGGCGTTGGTGGCGACGGCGGCGCCTCCGGCGCCGGCGATGATGCGGGAGCGCATGCGCGCGATGGCGGCGTCGTCGGGCCCGAGGCCGTCGCGGGCGGCGTCGAGCAGCGCCTGGGCGCGCGGGCTCAGCGGATCGGGGGTCATGACTCCTCCGGAGAACGCTTCGTCACCGAGGCCTCGAAGGCGCGGCGAGCGAGGCGAAGGCGAGAATAGGCGGTGTTCAGGTTGATGCTCAGCAGCTCGGCGACGTCGGGGACCGACATCTGCTCGAGCTCCACGAGGGTGAAGACGATGCGCTTGTCCTCATCGAACGTATCGAGGACGGCGGCGACCGCGGCGGCGGCCTGGGCCCGCGACAGCGCAGCGAAGGTGTCGTCGGTCGACGCCAGCACTTCGTCGTCGATCGCCGACTGGCGATCGGTCTTGCGGCTGGCGGTGCGCCGGTAGGCGCCGGCAACGCGGCGCGCGATCGCGAACAGCCAGGTCTCGATGCGGGCGCGGCCGGCGAACTCGGGCAAGCGGCGGTGCACCACCACGAACACGTCCTGCACCGCGTCCTCGAGGTGCGCCTCGGCCACGCCGAACGAACGCACCAGGCGCCACACGTAGCGCACGTGGGCCGCGTAGACGTCGTCGAATGCCGGCGCCGCAGCCAGGCGGGGAGCAGCCTGGCTGACGGCGACCATCGCGGGAGCGACCGGGGGCATGGGCGGTGAGTGTCCGGACCGAGCGTGTTCCGTCACTTTAGCGCCACCCCAGCTCCAGACCGAGGTTGACCCGACCGGCCAGGGGGTCGGGCTGGAACAGGACGGTGCCGCGATCGAGGACGAACCGGGGTCGGTCGATGGCGCGCAGCATGTCGAACCCCGCGATCAGAGCCAGGTGTCCGCGCAGCCGGGTGCGCAACGACAGGCCCAGGCCGGCGGCGGTGTAGGTGGCCTCGCCGACCTTGGCGTCGAACAGGCCGACGCCGCGGCCGCTCATCGAGCCGATCTCGCCCAGCACGCAAACCCGCGGGCCGTAGCGCTCTGGGTTCCAGCACAGCCGGCCGGCCACGGCATCGAGGCCGATGGCGGCGCCGAACTGGCTGGCCGGTAGCTCGGCCAGGCGCTCGAGCCAGCGGGTGCCGGTGATCTCGACCGCGCCCGCGCCCGAAACGAACCAGGCGCCGAGCTCCAGGCCGTAGCCGACATGAGGGCCGATGCCGGCGCCGCTGACCAGCGCGGTGCGCATGCCGCCGTCATGGAATCGAGCAGAGCGTCCTTCGACTCGCCCTTGCTCGCGCTCGGGCGGCTCGGCACGAACGGGGGGGAGACGCTCCACCTTGCACGCATCGAACGGCGCGAATGGATCGCAGCGCGGGCCGTCGGTGGGCACGATCGCCGGCGCCTCGCCCGGCTCCAGCGCGCGCGCCTCGGCGACGGCGCGGGCCAGCACGACCGCGACCGCATCGGCGAGCTCGTCGCACCGCGCCGCGACCAGCTCGCGATCAGATCGTGAAGAGCGGTCTGCGCACGCTGCGGCGGATCCT
>SXJR01000126.1 GCA_005779305.1 Myxococcales bacterium | reverse complement strand
GAAGCCGTGGCCGCCGAGCAGCTGCACGCCGTCGGTGCCAGCCTTCATGCTCTTGGCGGTGCACTGCACCCGCACCAGGTTGGCCGCGCGCGTGACCGGCTGGCCCTGGTCCAGGAGTGACGCCGCGCGGCGGACCAAGAGCGCCATGCCTTCGAGCTCGATCGCGAGGTCCGCGATCATGAACGCGACGGCCTGACGATTGGAGACTGGTTCGCCGAACGCCTTGCGCTCGTTGCAGTACGGGATGACGTAGTCGAGGACGGCCCTGGCGCCGCCCACCGCCATCGCGCCCCACGCGATGCGCGAGCGATCGACGATGGCCTGGGCGTCGAAGCCGGCGCGCGCTTCCTCGCCACCGAGGAGCGCGTCGCCGGGGATGAACGCGCCGTCCAAGCGGAGCTTGCAGGTGCCGGCGGCGCGCAGGCCCATCGCCGGCTGCTTGGTGATGGTCACCCCCGCCGTCCCCCTGGGCACGAGGAAGAGGCGCGGACCCGCGCCCTTGATCTCGGCGAGCACGGCGAACAGCTCGGCGCTCTCGCCCAGCGGCACCAGCGACTTCTCGCCGTACAGCGTCCAGCCGCCGGGGGCGCGCACGGCGCCGGTCCGCGGCCGCGCCGGGTCGCTGCCCGGCGCGGGCTCGAGCAGCGCGAGCGCCGCCGGGACGAACACATCGCCGGTGAAGCGCGGCAGCCATTGCTGCTGCTGAGCGTGGGTGCCGTGCTCGACGAGCACGTTCACGACGGCCAGCGGGGCGAGCATGGCCAGCGCGAGGCCCATGTCGCCACGCGCCAGCTCCTCGATCGCGAGGACGCACGTCATCGTCGCGCGCGTCTCGGCGACCCCGCCGGCCGCCTCGGGGACGACCAGCGCGGCGAGGCCGAGCTCCTGCGCCGCCGCGAGCACCGCCATGTCGGGTGCCGTCGCGTGGTCGGCGGCACCCGCTGCCTTGCGCAGCACCTCGTCGGCGAAACGCTTCGCGGTCTGGCGGATCAGGTCCTGGTCGTCGGTCGGTCGTAGGTCGAACGCACCGGTGGGAGCGACGTCGGCGAGGCGCGCCGGCTGGCCTGCGGGCACCACCCGGCGCGGCGCCGGTGCGGCGGCTTCGGTGCGGGTCGCGCCGTTGGTTGCGCCGGCTTCCTTCCGGGCCTGCTTCGGCTTCTTCGGCACGCCTCCCATCAACCTGCCCGCCGCTGCGCCGACGCCGTGAAGTGCCTTCTCGGCGGTGCCGCGCAGGCCGAGCTTGTCGACCAGCTCGCCGCCGCCGATCTGGGTGATGAGGCGCAACGGAGCTCCCGCGACGCGTTCGAATGGAGATCTGGTCGTGGTGGTCATGGTGGTTCCGTCTCTCACACGCGCTCGAGAACGGCCGCGGCGCCGAGGCCGCCCGCGGCGCAGATGCCGAGCACGGCGTGTTGCTTGCCGGTGAGCGCGAGCTCGTTGGCCATCGTGGTCACCATGCGCGCGCCGGTGGCGCCAAACGGATGTCCGAGGGCGATCGAGCCACCGCGTACGTTGAGCCGTGCAGGATCGACCTCGCCGACCGCGACGTCGCGGCCGAGCCGGGCCCGCGCGACTGACGCCGACCCCAGCGCCTTGAGGACGCCCAGCACCTGCGCGGCGAAGGCCTCGTGGAGGTCGACGAAGTCGCAGTCGGCCAGCGAGATGCCCGCGCGGTCGAGCGCCCTCGGCACGGCGAGCGCCGGGCCGATGAGGAGCTGATCGGCCGGATCGACGCCGACGTAGGCCCAGGACTTGAACGCCGCGAGCGGCTTGTAGCCGAGCGACCTGGCCTTGTCCTCGCTCATCAAGAGCACCGCGGCGGCGCCGTCGGTGAGCGGGCTTGCGTTACCGGCCGTGACGGTGCCGTTCTCGGCGAACGCGGGGCGGAGCTTGGCGAGCTTCTCGGCGCTGGTGTCGCCACGGACCAGGCCGTCGGTGTGGACCCATTTGCCCTCGCCGACCTCGACCTTGGTGACTTCGCCGGCGATGCGGCCGCTCGCGATGGCGGCGGCGGCATTCTGGTGCGAGCGCAGCGCCAGCGCGTCCTGCGCCTCGCGCGTGATCTCCCAGCGCTGGGCCATGCGCTCGGCCGACTCACCCATCACCTCGCCGGTGGTGCGCTCGGCGATCTGCGGGCGGCGCGGCACGAGGTCGCCGAGCGGGCCGAGCTTGGCCAGCGCGGCCAGGTAGTCGCTCGGCGCCGGCTTACCGAGCGCGAGCGGCGCGAACGCGTGCACGAACTGCTGCGGCAGGAGGACCTGGGCGTTGCTCGTCGAGTCGCTGCCGCCGGCGATCATCACATCGGCGTCGCCGCGCTCGATGGCGGCGGCGGCGAGGGTCACGGCCTGGAGGCCGGAGGCGCACGCGCGCGTCACGGTCATGGCCTCGGCGGCCGGGTCGAGCTTCAGGTCGAGCGCGATCTCGCGGCCGATGTTGGGCGTACCGCTCGGCAGGATGACGCCGCCCCACACCACGCCTTCGACGGTGCGATAGGGCAGATCGTGCCTGGCGAGCAGTGCTCGTGTGGCCGCGACGCCAAGCGCGATCGTGTCGAGGCGCGTGAAGTCCGTGAACGCCTTCAGGAACGGGGTGCGCATGCCGCCGACCACGACGGCACGCCGTTTCGATGAGCTCGATGTAGCCATGACGGTCTCCTACGCTCCGATGAGTGCGCCGCCGCAGACACGCAGCGTGCTTCCGGTGATGCCCTGTGCGCCGGGGCTGGCGAGGAACGAGATCGCCTGGGCGACGTCCTCGGGGAGCCCGCCCTGGCCGAGCGCCGACAGCCGGCGCCCCGCCTCTCGGATCATCATGGGAATGGCCGCGGTCATGCGGGTCTCGATGAAGCCGGGCGCGATCGCGTTGGCGGTGATGGCGCGCGGCGCGAGTTGCTGGGCGAGAGCGTCGACGTAGCCGATAAGCGCGGCCTTCGATGCCGAGTAGTTGGTCTGGCCGACGTTGCCCGCGATGCCCGAGACCGAGGACAGGCAGATGATGCGACCGCCATCGCGCAGGGCCTTGGGGAGCAAGGCGTCGGTGATGCGGACGACCGCCGCGAGGTTGACGTTCATCACCGCGTCCCAGTGTTCGGGTTTCATGCGGGCGAGCGTCTGGTCGCGGGTGATGCCGGCGTTGTGGACGACGATGTCGGCGCCACGATCGCCGAGCGCCTCGAGGATCTTGGCCGGCGCGTCGGGAGCCGTGACATCGAGAAGCAGCGCGGTGCCGCCGATCTCGCGGGCCAGCTCGCTGGTGTCCTTGCTGTCCTCGGGGCGGTCGAGGCAGACGACCCGGGCACCCTCGGCGGCGAGCGCTTGCGCGGTGGCACGACCGATCCCACGCGCGGCGCCGGTGACGATCGCGACCTTGCCGTCGAGCGGGCGGACGTAGGCGGGGCGACCGGCGGCCGCGGCACGCGCGGTCACGGCGATCGGCTGCGCCGTGACGAACGCCGCGCGCGGATCGCACACCCAGCGCAGCACCGGCGCGAGCCGGAGCTCGGCGCCGCGCGCGACCGCGAGACAGTTGGCGGTCGCGCCTTTCGCGCCGATCTCCTTCGCGGTCGCCTTGGCCAGCCCGACCAGCGCCGCGCGGACCGCGTTCGCCTGGGCACTGTCGCTGGCGGCGCGTTCACGGCCGATGATGACGACCCGGCCCGCGCGCGCGAGCCGGCCGAGGCGCGGGTGCAGGAACTCGTACGCTGCGCGCAGGCCGTCGACGGTGTCGATGCCCGACGCATCGAAGACGAGCACCTGCGCGCGGTCGGTCGCGTCGGCGCTGTCCGTGCCCACCGGGCGGGCGTGCGCCTGCGCGACCTCGCGCAAGGTGGCCACACGGGCGGGGTCGTCGACGAGGATCGCGGCGCCCGCCTCGGCCAGGGCTCCGGTGATGATCGGCAACAGCTCGCCCGCGCCGGCGCCGCCTACGAGGGCGGTGGCGCCCTCGAGCGGGCGCGCGGTCCACGCGCCGTCGCCGCGAGCGAGCGGCTCGGGCAGCGGGATGGGGAGCTTGAGCGCCCCGAACACGTTGCGGGCGGCTGGCGACTTGCCGAGCATGAGCAACAGGTCGTTCATCGCGGTCTCTCTCCTTTCACGTCGATCCGCCGATCTCGAAGCGGCCGGCGAGGTACGCGGCGCCTCCGGGCGCATCGCCAGCGAAGAGCTCGCCGGCGTCGGTGACGTAGATGCCCATCTTCCCGGGCAGGACGAACGGTTTGGTGAATCGCGCCTCGACGCCCCGTAGCTTGCCCGGGTCGCCGGCGAGCAGCCCGCGCACCAGCGCGGACGTCGCGTAGGCGAATTCTCCGAAGCCGTGAAGGATGCAGGCCTTGAAGCCGGCGGCCTTCGCGTACGCCGGGATCCAGTGGATCGGGTTGAAGTCGCCGGTGAGCTTGGCGAACTCGAGGCCGGCGTTGGCGGGCACGTGCAGGTACGCGAGCTCGCGCGCGCGGTCGGCGACGCTGGGCGCGGCGCTGCGCTCCGGCTTCTTCTCCGGGTTTCCACGGGTGCTGCGCTCGCCGTTCGCCGTGTTCCCGAGCGGCACGTACGTCCGCAGCTCGGCGACGAGCGCGTCCGGCACGGCCTTGGTTCCGGTCTCGATGTGCGTGGCCAGCACGACCCGCGACGGGCTCTCGTCGATCGAGGCGAGGCGCGCGCGCACGAGCAGCGGCTCGCCGGCCGGAAGTTGATCGTGGATCCTCAGCATCACGCCGGCGTTGACGATCCTGGCAAGTGGATAGGGCAAGCCACCGAGCGCGAGCGACGCGCTGGCCAGCGTCCACTGCGGGAACAGGTGCGGCGGCAGGACTCCACGGTAGGACACCTGATCACCCTTCGTGAACGCGACGAACGCGCGCACCAGCGCGGCCGACGGCGCCTTGGCCTCGGTCTCGATCCACGGGCCAGGCGTTGCGGGTTTCTCGGACGAGGCGGGGCCGCGCATGGCGCCAAGCGCGGTCGCGCCGAGCGCCCGCAGCATCGGCCCGTGCTCCAGGATGTGCTTGAACGGTACGGGGCTCATGCGCGTCTCCGGCGCGGCTTGGCACTCTTCTTCGAAGGGGGCGACGCAGTCTCGCGTGCGCGCGCGCCGCGCCGTCCGAACAGGCTGGCCTTGGCGATGCGCGCCAGCTCGCGGTCGTAGCGGGCGCGACCCTCGGCACCGTCGCCGAGCATCACGCTGGTGACGTCGGCCATCGTGCTGGCGCTGATGACGAGTTGCATGATGTGGATGACGTACGCGTCGGGGTCGACGTCGTCCGCCTTCTCGCCCAGGCCGGCCCGGATGTACCCGGCGATGCCGCGCAGCATCGGCACGATCGTGCCGAGCATCGCGCGCGCTTGCGCCGGTCGATCGAGCACCTCGCGCGCCACGAACCGCGCGCGGTCAGGGTTCGCCGCGAAGAACCGATAGACCTCGCCGAACACCGAGTCGAACCGGGCGTGGCTCTCGGTCGCGGACAGGAGCAGGCGCGGCAGCTGTTCACGCCAGTGGGCGAAGATCGCCTCCATGACGCCCAGCCGGATGTGCTCCTTCGATGGGAAGTGATGCAGCACCGCCGGCTTCGAGATCCCCACCGCATCCGCGATGTCCTGAAGCGGCGTTGCCCCGAACCCGCTCGCCGCGAACAGGCGCGTCGCTTCCGCGACCACCTGGTCGCGAACCGACACTCTCCGTGCTGCCGTGGTGCCTACCATCTGGTCGAGTATTACCTACCAAATGGTAAGGAAGAGATCAAGGAGCATCGGTTGGCGCCCGGTGGCACCGACCTTGGTTCATCTCCGGGGGTAGGCTTGGGCCGGTGACCGAGCGGCTCTATCACGCGGACGCGTTCCTCCGGACCTTCTCGAGCCGCGTGGCAACCCACGGGGTCCACGGGGGCAAACCGTCGGTCGTCCTCGACGCGACGGCGTTCTACGCCGAGGCCGGCGGACAGATGGCCGATCGCGGGACGATGGGAGGCGTCGCGGTGGTCGACGTGCAGGCCGACGGCGCGGGTCTCGTGCACCACATCCTCGACGGTGTGCTGCCGCCGGTCGGCGCGACGGTCGACGGCGTCATCGACTGGGCCCGCCGGCGGGTGCACATGGCGCTCCATACCGGGCAGCACTTGCTGTCGCGCGCGCTCATCGAGGCGGCCGCGGCCGAGACGGTGTCGGCGCGCCTGGGCGAGACCGGCTGCACCATCGACGTGACCCGCGATCCCGTGCCCGAGCGCGAGCTCGCCGCCGCCGAGGCTCTGGCCAACGCCGTGATCGACGATGATCTGCCGGTGCGGGCCTGGTTCCCCGAGGCCGGTGAGCTGGCCTCGCTGCCGCTGCGTCGCGAGCCCAAGGTCGCCAGCGAGGTGCGCATCGTCGCCATCGGCGACTACGACTACTCGCCGTGCGGCGGCACTCACTGCGCGCGCTCGGCGCAGATCGGCTCGATCCGGGTGCTCGGCGCCGAGCGCTACAAGGGGATGACCCGCATCCACTTTGCGTCGGGCGCGCGGGCGCGCGGTCTGCTCGGCGATCACAGCGAGACCCTGTCGCGGCTGGCGCGCGAGCTGACCTGCTCGACCGGCGAGGTCGCGGGCGCCGTCGAGAAGCTGCGTCGCTCGCTGGCCGACAGCCGGGCCGAGGCCGCGGCGGCGCGCGAGCAGCTCGCCGCCGCGCTCGCCGAGTCGCTGGCCGCGGGTGTGGGCGCCGGGACCGAGGTGATCGCCGCGGTCGGTGATGTCGCGTTGCTGCGGCCGCTGGCGGCGCGGCTGTGTGCGGTCGGCAAGGACGCGCTGCTCGCCGCGACGACGGCGGAAGGCACGCAGGTGCTGATCGCGCGGGCGGCGGGTTCGACGCTGGATTGCGGGGCGTTGCTGAAGGTGCTCGCCCAGGCGACGGGCGGGCGCGGGGGCGGGAAGCCGGATCGCGCCGAGGGACGGCTGCCCGGTGTGGTGGAGTGGGCGGCCGCGATCGCGGCGGCCAGGGCGTGAGCCGGGCGTGAACGACGCCCGAAGAGACGAAGGGCAAGGGCCAGGGCAAGCGCAGGGGGCCGAGCAGCAAGCCCGGAGGGGCCTGTTACTCGGTGTGGCGGCGTACGCAGCGTGGGGGATCGTGCCGCTGTACTGGCGCGAGCTGAAGGGCGTCGATCCGACCGAGATCCTCGCCTGTCGCGCCCTCTTCGGGCTGGGCACGTTCGTGGTCCTGGCCGCGGTGATGGGCCAGCTCGGCAACGCCGTCGCGGCGCTGCGGCGGCCGCGCACCTTGGCCATCCTCGCCGCGGCCGCCGCGCTCCTGTCGATCAACTGGGGGCTCTTCATCCACGCCACGCTCGGTGGCCATCTGCTCCAGGCCAGCCTGGGCTACTTCATCAACCCGCTGCTGTCGGTCGCGCTGGGTGTGGTCTTCCTCGGCGAGCGGCTGCGCCGCCTGCAGCTCGTCGCGATCGTGCTCGCCGCCGCCGGCGTCGGGTGGCTGGCGATCGGCGCCGGGCCGCCGTGGATCGCGCTCACCCTGGCGGCGTCGTTCGGCGTGTACGGCCTGCTGCGCAAGACCGCGCCGGTGGCGGCGCTTGCCGGCTCGACGGTGGAGACCGCGCTGATGGCGCCGCTCGCTGTGGGGTATCTGGGATGGATCGCCGCCGACCCGGCGCGCGGCGCGTTCGCCCACGACGGCGTACGCGTGCACGCGCTCCTCGCCGGGACCGGGCTGGTCACCGCCTTGCCGCTCCTGTGGTTCACCGCCGCCGCGCGCCGGTTGCCGCTGTCGACCATCGGGTTCCTCCAGTACCTGGCCCCGACCGGCCAGTTCCTGACCGCGGTGCTGGTGTTCGGTGAGCCCCTGGCGGCCCGCAAGCTGGTGGCATTCGGGTTCATCTGGGCGGCGCTGGTGGTGTTCTCGGTGGACCTGAGGCGCGCGGCGCTTCGATCGGGCGCGGGCCCGGGCGCGGGGATCCCGTCGAGGTCGACGGTTCCGGAGTAGGATGTCCTGTGCGCTGGCTGTCTCGCCTCACCACCTTCGCGATCATCGGGGTGATCGCAGGGGCGGTCATGCTCGGGGCGGTCAGGCTGGCGCGTCCGCCGGCGGCGCGCGGTGGGTTCGTGACCTACGCGTTGTTTCGCGACGCCGCCGGGCTGCCGGTCGGATCGCGGGTGGTGATCGCCGGCGTCAACGTCGGCCGGATCGAGCGCCTCACCATCGACGGCAACCAGGCCCGGGTCACGATGCGCCTGGCCACCGATGTGGTCCTGTGCGACGACGCCTGGGCCACCAAGAAGGCGACGTCGGCGCTCGGTGACAACTACGTCGAGCTGTCGCCCGGCGAGTCCGATCCGGCGGCCGCCGGCGGCTGCGCGCCGCCTCGTCGCCGCTTGCGTTCGGGCGAGCCGGTGCCGCGTGTGGTCGAGGCCGCCTCCACCGAGCGCGTGCTGCGCGGCATCCAGAACGCGATGCCACGCCTCGACGAGGGCATGGCCTCGGCCGAGGCCTTCATGGACGAGGGTCGCGAGTGGGTGGCGGGCCCGTTCGCCGCCCGCATCGCCCAGCTCGATCGCGATCTCTCCGACGACGCCATCGGCGGTCCCCTGCGTGACGCCGTCCAGACCGCCGATCGCCTCGATCGCTGGACCGCCGATCTCGCCACCGACGTCGCCGGCCTCGCCCCTACCACCAACCGCCGCCTCGACGACTTCGCCAACGACATCGCCAGCGTCACCGGCGATCTGCGCGAGGCTCGCACCGACGTCACCGACGGGCTGGGCGAGGCCCGCGCCCGCATCGACGAGGTCGACCCGTTCCTCGAGGACACCGCCGACGATCTGCTCGCGCTCGCCGACCCCGGACGCGAACGACCGGGCACCCTCCATCGTCTCATCCACGATCCCGAGCTCGCCGACGACCTCGCCGACACCACCGAGAGCATCGCGTCGTTCACCAATTCGATCTCGAAGTTCAAGAACGTGATCGGCTTCCGCATGGAGGTCAACGTTGTCGCCCGCCAGCCGCGCTACTACGTCTCGGTCGAGATCGCCGCCCGCCCCGATCAGTTCTACCTGGTCGAGCTCGAGAAGGGCCACTGGGGCGACGTCCCCGAGCCCGCGATCTCCGACGAGACCGGCGACGCGACCTGGACGAGGCGCGCGATCATTCGCGAGAAGCTGCGCCTGACCGCGCAGTGGGGCAAGCGGTTCGGAACGGTCGCGGTGCGCGCCGGCATCAAGGACTCGATGTTCGGCGCCGGCATCGACGCGACGCTGATGGGCGGCCAGCTGAAGCTGTCGGGCGACGTCATGGAGTCGAGCTTCGACCGCACGCCGCGGGTCAAGCTGGCCGCGGCCATGGCGGTCTATCGCACCCTGTACGTGGTCGGCGGCATCGACGACGCGCTGGTGGCCGGTGCCACCCTGCCGATCGCGCCGTCCGCCGACGAGCCGATCCAGTTCACCGAGCTGCACTACGGCCGCGACGTCTTCCTGGGGCTGCACCTCAATTTCACGGACACCGACATGGAGCGTCTGCTCTACGTCTACGGTGGCTTGCTGGGAGCGCTACTCACGCAATGACGCCGGCAACCACCCGCGCCCACATCACCCGTCCCGGGTGACGATCGGGGCGCGCCGGTTCGTCGACGCCAGCGCCCGATTGTGGGAAAAAATGGAGGACTATTCCTATGGAGTCAGTGGCGGCTACCCCCATGAGTGCCAAGCCGAAGTTGCTCATCGTCGAAGACGATCCTGCGCTGGGGCGCTCGCTCCAGCGCGGTACGCGCGCGTATTTCGACGTCATCATGAAGGACTCGGTCGAGGCGGCGATCGACCTCATCGAGCGGGGCGAGGAGCTGGCGGCGGCGGTGGTCGACATCGGCTTACCCGACGGCACCGGCTTCGAAGTGGTGGAGAGCTTGCGGCGCGGCGACCGCAACCTGCCGGTGTTGATCCTCACCGGCTCGAACGATCCCAGCACGATCAACCGGGCCCACGCGTTGCGCGTCGAGTTCGTGTGCAAGCCGTTCTTCTCCGAGAACCTGGCCCAGTTCGTCCAGCGCACCCTGTCGGGCAGCCAGTACGGCGATCGCCAGAAGCTGGCCGGCGTGATCTCCGAGGTGACCGACGGGTTCAAGCTGTCGCTGCGCGAGAGCCAGATCCTGGCCTTCGCCGCCGAAGGCATCCCGCGCAGCCGCCTCGCCGACGTCATGGGCGTCAGCGAGAACACGGTGAAGAGCCAGGTGCGGTCACTGCTCGACAAGGTCGAGAAGCAGGCCCTGAGCGACGCGGTGTGGTGGGTCAGGAATAGAGCCGGTCTGTAGCCAGGGAGAGAGGGAGGAGGGCGCACGGCGATCCGGTGATTCTCCCGATCGCTCCCGGGGCGATCGCGGCCGGCGCGGTGGGGCCTGCCCTTCGAGGACGGATGGTATCGGAGCGCGCGTCGGGGCCTCCGCTTGGGAAAGTCGCGGCACGCCCAGCTTCAGCGGGGATCTCGGATCGATCCACCCGGGCGGTTCCACGCGTGGAGCTGCGGCACGCACGACCGACACCATCCGCCTCTCGGGCGGCCGGCCCCACCACGCCTCCAAGGCACCACCACCGAGGGCGCAGACCCGTTGGTTAGCGCCAATGCTGGTCATCCAGCAGTGCGGCAACCCAGACCGTTCACGTCCACGT
>SXJR01000125.1 GCA_005779305.1 Myxococcales bacterium | reverse complement strand
GCCGACGATGAGGGCGGGCGTGATGATGGCGAACATCATCTGGAAGATGGCGAAGATGTTCTGCGACACCCAGTACGAGTAGTTGCCGTTGGGCGCCGAGGTCACGCCGTCGAAGAAGGCGAACGTGAAGCCGCCGATGATCGAGTTGCCGCTGTCGAACACCAGGCTGTAGCCGACCGCCCACCACAACACGGTGACGAGCCCGGCGCAGCCGAAGCACTGGGCCAGGACCGACAGCGCGTTCTTGCGGCGAACCAGGCCGCCGTAGAACAGGGCCAGGCCGGGCAGCGTCATGAACAGCACCAGGGCCGCGCACACCATCATCCAACCGTTGTGAGCGGCGCCGGCGGTCGCGCCCAGGGCGCCACCCGCAGGATCGGGCGCGCCGTTGGTCACGTACGCCTCGAGGTTGGCGAGCCGTTGCTCCACGGTGGGTTCAGCGGGTGCTGTCGGATCGGCCGGCGCCGGCTCCGCAGGTGCGGTTGCCGCCGGGACCGCGGGGGCCTCGTCCGCGAGCGCGAGCCGCGGCACCGCGAGCGCGACGAACATGATCAGGCCGAGGATGGCGGCCCACGGGATACGAGCGAGCTGTCTCATGGCGTGTCGTCCTCCGGCCGCGCGAGGCAACAGACATGTGCGCGGTCTCATGCGGGTGACGCTACCGGCGGCAGGTTTCCGGCTCGTATCGCGTTCGAATAATGGATGTACATCTTCGCGACTCCCCTTCAGTTCCTGGGATCCGCGGTCCGGGATCCCGGGGCGGATCGCGACAGCGGTGTCAGAACCTCCGACAGGATCAGGCGGTGGCTTTCTGGCAGTCGCACCCTCAACCCATCGATTTGAAAGGCAGTTCGGCGATGGCACTGTTAGTGTAATTGGACTGCGTCATGCTCCGCTTCACCGTCCTCGCCGCCGCCGTCGCCGCCCTCGCCGGGTCCACCACCGACTCCTACACCTTCAACCAGCGCGGCACCGTGGCCGCCCCTCGCGCCGCCCTCCACGACGGCCAGCCGCTCTCGCAGAAGGTCCGCATCGAGGGCCACGGCTCGTCGACGATTCACTCGGCGATCGACGACCGCGCCGACGGTGGCCCGGACACGGGCGGGAGCGCCGCGGCGGTGACGCAGAAGCAGGTCGGCGGCGCGATCCGCTTCCGCTCGGGCGAGAACGTCGATTTCGGCGTCGAGATCGACGGCGCGTGGTCGCCGACCGCGTCGACCCGCGACGGCGCGACCGTGGCGGCGCCCGAGAACGCCGTGGTCGACGTCGCCTTCGCGGTACGCGGGTCGACCCGCCCCAACGGCAACGGCGTGCGCCTGGGCTGGGTCGCCAACCTCGGCGGGTCGTCGAGCCCGATCGTGCGCGATAACTCGGGCTACGTGTCGCGCGACGAGGCGTTCCTGTTCCGCGCTGCGCTGGTGCCCAGCTTCCGCACCGGCATCGTGACCCTGTTCGGCTCGTTCGGCATATCCACCGAGGCCGACGTGCCGCGGACGGTGTACGTCGACGGCAACGAGGACGATCCGGGCGTGCAGGCCAACACCACCGGCGGCGCCTTCACCGTCGCGGCCGGCGCCAGCATCGACCTTGGCAACGGCGCGCGCCTGACCGGCCGGGTCGGCGATGCCCTCAACTCCGAGGGCAACTACGGCGGCCAGGTCGATGTCGGCCTGGCGTTCGACGTCGGCAAGTAGTCAGGGGAGCGCGTCGCCGGGGGGCGGTGTGGTCGCCGGCGGTGTCTCCGCCGACCCCTCGAGTGGAAGCATGGTGCCGGTGACGGACTTGCGCTTGTCGAGGAAGTGGCGCGCCGACTTCTTGACGCGCTCGCTGGTGACCCGCGCCATCGCCGCCTCCAGATCGAGGATCGTGCGCGGGTCGTCGCCGAAGTCGTAGGCCTCGGCGAGCTGGCCCTGCCACCAGTCGTTGCGCCTGGTGTCGGTCTCGAAGGCGCGGCGGTGCTGCTCCTTGACCTTGTCGAGGTAGCTCTGGTCGATGCCTTCCTTCTGCAGGCGCGCGATCTCGGCCAGCGTGGCCGCGCGCAGCGCCTCGGCGTTCTCGGGCGCGCACCCGAACCTGATGTTGAAGGTGCGGACCTGGCGCGGGGCGCGGGTGATGTAGCCGTAGGCGCCGACGCCATACACCCCGCCCATGTCCTCGCGCAGGATCTCGCGCAGACGCATGCGGAGCACGTCGCCGAGGATGCCGGCGTCGATCTCGTTCTCGCGCGTCCACCGGTCGTCGTCGTGGAAGGTGATCTGCACCGCCGCCCTGGGCTCGGTGCCGGCCCGCACCACCTTGACGATCGCACCGCGCGGGTTGCGGATGCCGACGTCCTTGCGCTTCTCCTTGCGGCCCTTGCCGGGCAAGCTGGCCAGGTAGGTCTCGACCAGCGGCCGGACGCTGGCCGGTTCGAAGGTGCCGACGATCACGAAGGTGAAGTCGCTGACGTCGCCGAAGCGCTCCTGATAGATGGCCAGCGCGCGGTCGAGATCGATCTTGTCGAGGTCGGCCACCGCCGCCGGGCGGCGGCGCAGGTGATCCTTGGTGAGGATCTTCTGCATCTCGTCGTTGAACTGGGTGTCGGGCACGATCGTGCGGCGCCGGAGGAACGCGACCTGGCCTTCCTTCCACACCCCGACCGCGGCCTCGTCCTTGCGCGGCGCGGTCAGCTTGAGGTGGAGGAGCTGGAACATCAGCTCGAGATCGGCGGTGGCGGCCATGCCGTAGGCGCCCTCTTCGTACTCGCCGATCCAGGCCCCGGCGCTGGCGGTGTGGCCGGCGAGCAGCTTGTCGAGCGCGTCGACCGAGTGCGGGCCGGCGCCGCTGACCGCGACCACGTCGTCGGCGCTGCGGGCGGTGAAGTAGTCGCGGTCGGGGTAGAGCGCCATGCCGCCCGGGCTCGAACCGCTCAGGTAGACGCGCTGCTTCTCGAAGTCGGTCGGCCGCAAGACGACGCGGGCGCCGTTGGACAAGGTCCACTCGGTGACGCCGAGCTCGGGCAGGCTCTTCTCGGCGGTGATGGTGCCGGCGGCGGGCGTGGTGGCGAGCAGCGGCTCGTTCGAGGTCGCGTCCTGCCACGGCTCGAGCTCCTTGCTCTCGACCGCCTTGACGATCTCGAGCACGCGCTCGCGGCTCGGCAGCACGGCGCCGGCCGGGCCGCTGATCAGGATGGCGCGCGAGTCGGCGCCGCCCCAGGTCCGCGCCGCCCCGTTGATCTCCTCGAGCGTGATGCCGGGCACCAGCTCGTCCCACATCGCAGCCTCGGCGACGCGGCCGACCATGAACTCGCCCTCGAAGAAGTGGCGGGTGATCTCGTCGGCGTACTCGTAGGCGTCCTCCTTGTCGGCCTCGGCGGCGCTCTGGTGGGCGCTCTGGAGCACGTTCTTGCGGGCGCGCTCGAGCTCGGACGGGAGGAAGCCGTGACGCTCGACCCGCACCACCTCGGCGAACAGCGCCTCGAGGGTGGCCTCGGCCTGGCCTTCCTTGGTCGTCGCCGTGCGCGAGAAGGCCTCGAACTGGCGGGTCATGTCGCCGGTCGACGACGAGGCGTAGAGGAAGGGGGCGCCGGGACGACGACGTAGCTCGGCGAGCCGGCCGTTGAGCATGTCGTGGTAGAGGCGATCGACCATCCTGCTGCGGAACGAGCTCCTGGTTGCCTCGGGGCGGTGCGGGAACAGGTTGTGGACGGCGACCGCGGTGCGGGGCAGCTCAGGATCGGTCTCGATCGAGACCTGGGTGCCGCGCGCTTCGAGCGGCTCGGCGGTGATGCGCGGGCGGGGCTTCCGGGGGCCACGCAGATCGCCGAAGCGGGCCTGGATCTCCTTGACCATGGTGGCGGGGTCGACGTCGCCGACGACGATCACGGCCATGAGCTCGGGCCGGTACCAGTCCTGATAGAAACGGGTGAGCGCGTCGCGCGGCGCGGTTCGCAGGATGTCGGGCTGGCCGATGGGGAGGCGCTTGGCGTAGCGGGTGCCGCCGAACAGCGTGGCCGATTGTTTGTCGAAGACGCGGGCGTAGGGGCCGCGGCCGAGGCGCCACTCCTCGAGCACCACGCCGCGCTCCTTGTCGACCTCGACCTTGTCGAACGAGATCCCGCCGGCCCACTCGTGGAGGACGTCGAGTCCCTTGCTGACGAACGCCGGATCGTCGGTGGGGACCTGGAGCTGGTAGACGGTCTCGTCAAAGGACGTGAACGCGTTCACGTCGGGACCGAACTCCATCCCGATCTTCTCCAGGTAGTCGATGATCGCCTGCTTGGGGTACCCGGTGGTGCCGTTGAAGGCCATGTGCTCGACGAAGTGGGCCAGCCCCTGCTGGTCGTCGTCTTCCTGGAGCGACCCGGCGTCGACGGCGAGCCAGAGCGAGGCGCGGCCCTTGGGCTGCTCGTGGCGCATCACGTAGTAGGTGAGGCCGTTGGGCAAGACCCCCTGCGTGACTCGCGGCCACAGCGCCATCGGCGCCTCGGCCGGTGTGGTCGCCGAGCCCGAGCCGGTGCCGGCGGCGGAGCCGGTGCCGGTGCCGGTGCCGGTGGTGTCCGGCGTGACCGGCGGCCTGGTGGGACCACCACACGAGAGGACCAGCGCGAGCGCGAGGAGGCGGAGGGAGCGCATGGCGATCCCTTACCACGCGATCGTCGGTGGCTCCCGTGGCGTCAGTGGCTCAGAACGGCAACCCGCCGTCGAACCCCGGGATGCCGCCGTCGAACCCGGGGATGCCGCCGTCGAACCCGGGCAGGCCCCCATCGAATCCAGGAAGGCCGCCGTCGAATCCGGGAAGGCCGCCGTCGAACCCCGGGATGCCGAACCCGTCGATGCGCGCGTCGGTGACGCTCCCCTGCGCATCGACGTCGTTCGAAGCATCCGCGGGGGCGCTGTCGGCCACGGCCGCGTCGATCGCCTGGTCATCGTCGTCGTCGCCGCCACCGCCACCACCGCCACCGAACTCGCAGGCCGCCACGAACGCGGCAGTCACGAGCACGAGTGGACCGAGTCGCAGGCTACGCATGGACGTCTCCCCAGTCGGTTCATAGCCGTTCCCTCCCGGAACTCCCGACATCACGCGGACATCAGGGTGGCCACCCGGGGCATGACCACGAGCCCTGCCGGCGACTCGATCAGCCGCAGATTCACCTCGTGGATACGCGGACTTGACCCCAAGAACGGGTGGCATTGCCCTTGCTGTAGGGTGGCCCGTCTCAAGGAGCCCACCATGAAGACCCTCCCCGCCGCCATCCTCCTCGCCGCCACCTGCGCGGCGCCCCTCACCGCCTGCACCACCGAGGACGACTTCCTCGATGGTGAGATCGTCAAGGACGAGGAAGGCAAGACCGACTCCAGCGCGGCCGCGGTCTTCATCGACATCGAGTTCGACGGCGAGCTCCTGACCGACTCGTCGTGGAACGCCGACCAGACCGTCAAGGACCAGCTCCTCTACACCATCGGTCAGCTCAACGGGAAGAACTCGGTCGGCCGGCTCGACAAGGTCGTGCTCACCAACGTGAAGAGCGCGGCCTCGGGCTCCAAGACCAAGATCACCTACCACGCCAAGATGCCGGTCTCGTGGGGCGACAAGCGCAACCCGCCCACCAGCGTCGACCTCGTGTTCCCCAGGGACATGAGCTACTCGGAGATCGAGAAGTTCGCGACCGACTACGGTCACTCCTGCGTCGACTTCGGAGCCCACGACGTCGACTCGGGATCGATGTGGTACTACTACCGACCGCTGCGGTCGGGCTGCTCGATGGCGGCGGAGCGTGTCTTCAAGGTGCGCGCCTCGGCGTCGCTGTCGCCCATCAACACGACGGGCATGTTCCCCGAGTACGACAAGGTCTGGGAGGACGGCGCGCTCAACGTCGTCGCCATCTTCGGCAAGTACGAGGACAACGCCACCACCTCGAGCGACGCCGGCATCGCCGCCTACAACGCCTTCGTCGCCTCGATGAAGACCGAGCTGTCGCGCTACACCGTGACCTCGACCCCGGCCACCGTGCCCTCGTCGCCCGGCGTCAACGCCACCGACATCGAGTGGAACGCCACACTCCCCGGCGGCAAGAAGATCCGCGTCAACGCGCTGCTCACCGACAACGTGCGCACCGCGCTCGGCACGACCGCCTTCCGCACCCGCTACGAGAACCTGTCGACCCGCGCCGACTTCATCGTCTACAACGGCCACGCCGGCCTCGGCGCCAACGTCCGCGCGCTGTCGCGCTCGGGCAAGTGGGTCGCCGGTCAGTACCTGATCATGTTCGAGAACGGCTGCGACACCTACGCCTACGTCGACGGCTCGATCCTCACCGCCCACGCCGCCGTCAACCCCGACGACCCGGCCGGGACCAAGTACGTCGACATCGTCACCAACGGCATGCCGGCCTACTTCTCGTCGATGCCGGCCGCCAGCATGGCGATGTTCCGCGGCCTCGTCGGCGTCGACACGCCCAAGACCTACGAGCAGATCTTCGCCAACGTCGACCGCTCGCAGGTCGTCCTCGTCACCGGCGAGCACGACAACAAGTTCACCCCGGGCGGCGGCGGTCAGCCCGAGACCTGGGCCGGTCTCACCGGCGCCGGCACGGTGAAGAAGAACATCGTCCAGAAGTTCTCGACCCCGACCCTCGCCGCCGGCACCTACGCCTTCGAGATGACCGGCACCAGCGACGCCGACCTCTACGTCCGCATCGGCAGCGAGCCCACCACCGCCACCTACGACTGCCGCCCCTACAAGTCGGGCTCCAACGAGTCCTGCGAGATCAAGCTCAACAGCCCCGCCAAGATCTTCGTCAACGTCCGCGGCTACGCCACGACCTCGAACTTCGAGCTCACCGGCCGCAAGCGCTGAGCTGAGCACAGGCGCCCTGGGCGCGCTCACATGCCGACGCCCCCTCCCGGGGGCGTCGGTGTTTTCGGCTCGGGACT
>SXJR01000124.1 GCA_005779305.1 Myxococcales bacterium | reverse complement strand
GTGGTGGCGTTCGGCGACGCGCTCGATAAGGTCTGCGTCGACACGGTCGAGTCGGGCAAGATGACCAAGGACCTGGCCATCCTGATCGGCCCCGATCAGCCGTTCCTGACCACCGACGGCTTCCTGGCGGCACTCGACGAGAATCTCGCTCGGGCGCTCAAGACCTGACGGTCTCGGCGATCGCGCCCGCGAACCCGTCGAGCAGCGTGTCGAGGTCGGGCAGGTCGATGTTGAGCGGCGGGCAGACGTAGGCGGTGTCGCCGAGCGGGCGGAGGTAGAGCCCGCGTCGGCGCGCCGCCTCGGTGAAGCGCGGGCCGGTGGCTCCCCCGTAGCCGCCGTCGCCCAGATCGACCGCGCCGACGATGCCGAGCTGCCGGGTGCGGCGCACGCCCGGAATGGCGGCGATGCCGGCCAGCGCCGCCGCGATGCGAGCCGTGCGTGGCGCGACCCCGTCGACGATATGCTCGTCGCGGTAGATGGCGAGCACTTCGCGTGCGACCGCCGCGCCCAGCGGGTGACCCGAGAAGCTGTGGCCGTGCATGAGCGCGCGGTCGGCGCCGTCGGCGCCAGCGCGGAAGCCGTCGTAGAGCCGGGCGGTGGCCAGGGTCGCCGCCATCGGCAGCATGCCGGCGGTGAAGCCCTTGGCGGTGCACAGCAGATCGGGGGTGACCCCGGCCAGCTCGCAGGCCCACATCGCCCCGGTGCGGCCGTAGCCGGTGAAGACCTCGTCGGCGATGAGCAGGGTGTCGGCGCGCCGGGTCGCTGCGGCGATCCGTCGCAGCACCTCGGCGGGGTAGGTGCGCATGCCGCCGGCGCCCTGCAGGAGCGGCTCGACCACCACGCCGGCGATCTCGTCGCCGCCTCTGGCCAGGCGCTCCTCGATCGCAGACGCGACCTGGTCCCAGGCGCTTTCGCCGTCGCCGTCCGCGGTGGGCGCTCGCGCGACCTCGAACAGGAGCGGCGCGAACACGGTGAAGAACCCGCCCGGTTCGGCCCCGGCCAGGCTCACCGCCCCGAGCGTGTCGCCGTGGTACGCCGACGACAGGGCCAGGAAGCGCTGCCGCGCGGGCCGGCCCTGCTGCTGCCAGTACTGGAAGGCGATCTTCACCGCCACCTCGACCGCGGTCGAGCCGTCGTCGCTGAAGTGCACGCGCTCGAGGCCGCCCGGCGCCACCGCACACAGCTCGGCGGCGAGCTGGGCCACCTCCGGGTGGATCGCGGCGCCGGCGCTGACGTGATCGAGCCGGCCGAGCTGGGCCGCGGCCGCCGCGAGCAGCCGCGGGTGGCGATGGCCGAGCGTGCAGGTCCACCACGACGAGATCCCGTCCAGGTAGCGCCGGTCATCGGCGTCGACCAGCCAGGCGCCCTCGGCCTCGACGATGACCAGCGGATCCTGCGTGTCGTGGCGTTCGGGCGAGGTGTACGGCGGCCACACATGGCGGCGGGCCAGCGTTACAAGCTCGGCACGGGTGGGAGATCCAGAGTCCACCGCGGTATCATGGCACCGACCGGCCCCCCTTCAGGGCCGGAGCGGACGGTCGAAAGGACGGACATGGACTTCCAGATCCTGGTGTGTGACGACGAGCCCGATGTCCGGGCGGCGATGCGCCGCACCCTGCATCGCTTCCAGGTCACGGCCGTCGAGTCCATGGACGAAGCGCTCGCGACGATGAAGCAGCGCCCGTTCAACGCCGTGGTCAGCGACTTCAACCTCGGCGTCGCTCAGGGCGACGGCCTCGAGCTCCTGCAGATGGTGCGCGTGCTCTACCCGGAAACCGCGCGCGTCCTGGTCACCGGCAACACCGATCTCCAGGTCGCGATCCGCGCCGTCAACGAGGGCGCCGTCCATCGCTTCTTCCTCAAGCCGTGGGACGACGATCAGCTCATCACCACGCTCGAGATCATCATGCGTCAGGTGGGTGCGGTGAAGACCTGAGCACCGCGATCACTCCTTGAACTTGGCCGGGTCGATATTGTGACGCTGGAGCAGGCGACGGAAGTTTGCGCGATCGATCGACGCCGTGCGGGCCGCGGCCGACACGCTGCCTTTGGACTGTTCGAGCATCTTGAGCAAGTAGTTGCGCTCGAACTCCGCGGCCGCACGTCGCTTGGCCTGGGTCAGTGACAGTCCTTCCTCTTCGCCATCGATGGGCTGGACCGGAGCCGAGCCGATGCCGAGCCGCGGCAAGCGGCGGGTAGCGTTCACCGCCGCCGGCAGCGACGACAGGTCGATCACCGTGCCCCTCATCATCGTCAAGGCGTGCTGGAGCGCGTTCTCGAGCTCGCGCACGTTTCCCGGCCATCCATACGCCATCATGGGCTCGAGGGCCTCGGCGTGGAGGCTGAGCGAGCGGTCGGCGGCGTGGCGGGTCAACAGCGTTGCGATGAGGGCCGGGACGTCCTCCGGTCGCTCGCGCAACGGCGGGACGCGCAGGTTGACCACGTTGAGGCGAAAGTACAGATCGGCCCGGAACCGGCCGTCCTGGACGGCCCGGGCCAGATCGACGTTGGTCGCGGCGATCACGCGCACATCGACGGACCGCGCCCCGTCGCTGCCGACGGCGCGGACCTCGCGCTCCTGGAGCGCCCGCAGCAAGCGAGCCTGCACGGGACGCGGCATGTCGCCGATCTCATCGAGGACCCGGGTGCCGCCGTCCGCCTCGACGAAGACGCCGGGGCGGGCGCTGGTGGCGCCGGTGAACGCGCCGCGCGTGTGCCCGAACAGCTCGCTGTCGATGAGGCCCTCGGGGATGGCGCCGCAATTGAGCGGCACGAACGCCTTGCGCGCGCGGGGCGATGCCTGGTGCAGGGCACGCGCGACGACCTCCTTGCCGGTGCCGCTCTCGCCCACGATCAGGACGCTGACGTTGGCGTCCGCGACGCTGACGACCATGCGTCGGAGCTCGGTCATCGCCGCGCTGTTTCCGACGAGGAGCCCGGCGGGCTCTTCGTCGCGGTCAGGTCGCGCCAGGTCGCGGTGGACGGCGGTGTGGCGCACCGCCAGATCGACCGTGTCGCACAGGAGGCGGGGCTGGAGCGGTTTGGTCAAGTAGTGGAAGGCGCCCCCGCGCAGGGCTGCGGTTGCGGTGGTGGCGGTGTCGTCGCCCGTCAGCATCACCACCGCGGTACGGTTACCGGCGCTGCGCAGCCGAGCCAGCACGTCCAGCCCGTTGAGCTCGCCGATGCTGATGTCGAGAACGATCGCGTCCCAGTCCTCGGTCAACACCCGCCGCGCCAGGAGGTCCTCGATCGCCTCCGGCGTGGCGACGTGTTCGACCTCGAACCCACGGCTCGCCAGCGCGCGCATGACCGTGCGCCCCACGGCGACATCGTCATCCACAATGATCACCCGGGGCGTCCGTGGCTCCATCTGCATGACCACGATGCATCACGGGCCGGAACCCGACAGGTAGGCCGCGGGTAGCGGTGCCGGTTCACTCGGCGTGCCGGCGAGTGTCGCCCCCCTTCAGGAACGCCACGATCGGTCGAGACACTTCACGAGGAAGGTCATGATCGCCGACACTTCACCCGGGCGGGCCGCCGCATCGTCTGTGCTGTCCCCTACCACAATCTGCGATGTCGTCCTCGATGCCGCAGTCAACGCGGTTGCGGACGCCGTGTGGGTCGAGCCGCGCCCGGGTCCCGATGACCGGTACGACCTGTCGATCGAACGCGGAGGTCAGGTGATCGCAGCCACCTCGCTCGATGGTGCGATCGGCGCCGGCGTGGTCGCGCGGCTGGCGTTGCTCGCCGAGATCGACCTGCTCGCCCGCCGCCCGCTCACCGGACGTTGCGTGGTGCGCGGTTCCACCCAGGCGGCGGAGATCGTCGTCACCACCCGTCCCGGGCGCTCGCCGCGCGCCGAGGTCTTCCTGCGCGGCCTGGCCGCCGTTCAGCGCGCGTCGGCGCAGGCACCGGCCAGGCTCGGCGCGGGAAGCGTCGTCGGCCAGTACACCATCGAGGAGAGGCTCGGCGCGGGCGGGATGGGCGAGGTGTTCAAGGCCACGCACCGGGCCCTGGGCCGTTCCTGCGCGCTGAAGGTGCTGAACCACGACGGGTCGCCCGAGTCAGCGAGCCGCTTTCTGCGTGAGGCTCGTGCCGCGGCTCGCATCAAACACGCCCACATCGTCGACGTCTTCGACTTCGGCTACGTGCCCGACGGGCGACCCTACCTGGTCATGGAGCTTCTCGACGGCGAGAGTCTGTCGCAGTACATGGGCGGTGAGGCGCTGGAGCCGCGGGTCGCGGTCAAGATCGCGCGCGAGCTGGCATCGGCGCTGGTCGCCGCACATGCGGCGGGTGTGGTCCATGCCGACGTGTCACCGTCGAACGTACTGATCGCGGGCGAGATCGCCAAGCTGGTCGATTTTGGACTGGCCCAGACCCTCGACGATCCTGCGCGCCGTGACGGCGAGACCTCGGAGTTCGTGTTCGGCACTCCGTCGTACATCGCGCCCGAGATCATCCGCGGCCTCAACGCGGAGCCCGGGAGCGACCAGTACGCCCTCGGATGCGTGCTGTACGAGATGATCTCGGGCGAACCGCCCTACCGGGCGTCCACGATCCGGGATCTGTGCGTCAAGCACCTGACGGCGCCGACGCCTCGCGTCGAGAGTCCGGCCGGCGCGCTGCCGCTGGAAGTGGGCCGGATCGTCGAGCGCTGCATGGTCAAGAAACCCAAGGGCCGCTACCCGTCGATGGTCGAGCTCCACGCTGCGTTGCTCGAGGCCGAGCAGTTGTTGCAGGTAGGTGGATGGCGGCGCTTTCTGGGCGCCTGATCCCCTTCCCCCCCTCTCAACCGTTGGATACCCGATGATCAGCAATCCCGTGGTGCTCTGCGTCGACGATGATCCCGACATTCTGGCCGCCGTCGTCCGCACCATCAAGGTCGACGGCTACCACGTGATGTCGGCCGACTCGCCCATCGAAGCGTTGCGCATCCTGGGCAGCCAGCAGGTCGCGGTGCTGGTGTCCGACTTCGAGATGCCCGAGATGACGGGGGTCGAGCTCTCGGTGAAGGCGCGTGATCTGCAGCCCGAGACCGTGCGCATGATGCTCACCGGCCGCAACTCCCTCGACACGGCGATGGACGGCATCAACATCGGCGAGGTCTTTCGATTCCTGTCCAAGCCCTTCAATCCGGACGTCCTGCGCCGCGAGGTTGCGGCGGCGATCGAGCATCACCGCGAGATCGCTGACGTCGCGAGCGAACGACTCACCGTGGTGCGTCGCCGGCGTGTGCTCGACGCGCTCGAGACCGACTTCCCGGGCATCACGCTGGTGCCCCGCGACGACGACGGGGGCTACTTGCTCGACGGCGATGCGCGCCACCGCGCCGCGGGCGCGATCGAGCTGGCGCCGATGATGGCGTTGTTCCGCGCTTGAAGAGCTCCTCATCCGCGGCATCAGCGCGCCGTCGCTGCGAGCACTCGCCCGCGCGCACTCGGCAAATGGCGCGCGCGACGCCCTCGTGTGGGTCTGGGTGCGGCCAGGCTACCGGTGATCGGCACGGGCGGCGTCGATCCGGCCGGCCGAGGCCAGCACGGTCAGGAGCGGATCGCCTTCGATCGGAGCGCCGTCGAGGGTGACGCCGTCGGGGAGATCGGAGCGGGGCACGATGGCGAGGAGCGCCACGCCGGCGAAGGCGGCGGCGTGCTCGGCGGCGACCACGGCGGCGACGCGGCCTCGCTCGAAGAGGGCGCGCTCGAGGCGGTAGGCGATGGCGAGCGCGTCGCGTCCGCCGATCTCGATCACGGCGCCGCCCTGGCCCAGCCGGGCCCGGCGATCGGCGGCGGTCACGCGATCGATCGCGTCGGCGGTGTCGAGTGGGTCGGTGGCCGCGTCGCCGGCGGTGGGCGGCTCGATCATGCCGGCGGCGACGGTGTCGTTGGTCAACGCATCGATCAGGATGAAGGCGCCGGTGGTGCGGCTGACCGCGTAGGCGTCGACGAACAGGGCCTGGTGGCAGCGCAGGGTCAGGCGACCGAGATCGTTGAGCTCGAGCCGCGCCGCCGGCCGCGTGGCCAGGCTCTCGGGATCGATCACGCCGTCGATGCGCTCGACGTCGACGCGGGTGGTTCGGCTGGTGTGCTTGAGCAGGTAGGTGCGGGTCGGATCGAGCGCGCGTTCGGCCATCCACACCACGCGGGCGTCGAGGCGATCGGTGACCGCCGGACGGGTCGCGCCGTGGACCAGCATGTCGCCGCGGGAGACGTCGATCTCGTCGGCAAGCCGGACCGTCACGCTCATCGGCGCGAAGGCCTCGTCGATCGGACCGCCGTGGGTATCGATCGAGACCACCCGGCTGGTCTTGCCCGACGGCAGGGCCACGACCTCGTCGCCGGCGCGGACCACTCCGGCGGCGATCTGACCGGCGAAGCCGCGGTAGTCGAGGCTGGGCCGGATCACGTACTGGACCGGGAACCGCAGCGACGGCAGCCCGGCGTCGGCGGCGAGCGGCACGGTCTCGAGCAGCTCGAGCAGGGTGGGGCCCTGGTACCAGGGCGCGGCGTCACCCTTGCGCACGATCTGATCCCCGTCGAGGGCCGAGACCGGCAGGACCCGCACGTCGGGGATGCCGAGCCTCGACGCGTGGCCGCCGATCGCGCCGGCGATGCCGTCGTACACGCGCTGGTCCCACCCGACCAGGTCCATCTTGTTGATGCACACCACCAGGTGGGGGATGCCGAGCAGGGCCGCGATGTAGGCGTGACGCCGGGTCTGGGGCAGGACGCCGAGCCGGGCGTCGATGAGGATCACGGCGACGTCGGCGGTCGAGGCGCCGGTCGCCATGTTGC
>SXJR01000123.1 GCA_005779305.1 Myxococcales bacterium | reverse complement strand
GCCGATCGATCACGACTTTCTGTGTGATACGAGAGGGCCATGCAGCCAACGCGTGACTGGATCAGCCGCGCCCGTACGCCCGACGAGGTGGTCGCGCTGATCGAGAGCGGCCAGCAGGTCTTCATCCATGGCGCGTGTGCCACGCCGACGCCGTTGATCGAGGCGCTCTGCCGACGGACGGAGCTGCGCGACGTGGCATTGTTTCATCTGCACCTGCAGGGGCCGACGCCGTTCGCCGCCGCCGAGCACGCCGGCCGCTTCTTCTCGAACTCGTTGTTCGCCGGGCCGGGGCTGCGCGACGCGATCGCCGAGGGCCGCGCCGACTTCGTGCCGGTATTCCTGTCGGACATCCCGGGCCTGTTCCGCGACCGGGTCGCCCCTCTCGACGTCGCCATCATCCAGGTGTCGCCTCCCGACGCCCACGGCCAGTGCACGCTGGGGACTTCGGTCGACGCGGCGCTTGCCGCCGCCGAGTCGGCGCCGATCGTGCTGGCCGAGATCAACCAGCAGATGCCTCGCACCGCGGGCGCGTCGACGATCCCGCTGGCGCGCTTCGCGGCCTACTGCCACACCGATCGGCCGCTGCTCGAGCACGCCCCGGCCGTGCTCGGCGAGGTCGAGCAACGGATCGGCGCCATCGTCGCCGACCTGGTCGAGGATGGGGCCACCCTGCAGATGGGCATCGGGGCGATTCCCGATGCGGTGCTGGCCCGGCTCGGTGACAAGAACGATCTCGGGGTCCACACCGAAATGTTCTCCGATGGGCTGGTGCCCCTGGTCGAGCGCGGGGTCATCACGAACCGGCACAAACACGTGCACCGCGGCCGGATCGTGACCAGCTTCGTGGCCGGCACGCGCGTGCTGTTCGACTTCGTGAACGAGAACCACCTGGTCGAGTTCCACCCCTGCGACCGCACCAACGACACCGCCTTGATCCGCAAGAATCCGCGGGTCACCGCGATCAACTCGGCCCTCGAGATCGATCTCAGCGGGCAGGTCTGCGCCGACTCGATCGGCCACCGCATCTATAGCGGGATCGGCGGACAGATGGACTTCGTCCGCGGCGCGGCGCTGTCGCCGGGCGGCAAGGCCATCATCGCGCTACCGTCGACGGCCGCCGCGGGCACGGTGTCGCGGATCACGGCGGCCCTGCGTCCCGGCGCCGGGGTGGTGACGACGCGTGGCCACGTCCGCTGGGTCGTCACCGAGCACGGCGCCGTGAACCTGCACGGGCTCGGCCTGCGCCGCCGCGCCGACGCGCTCATCTCGATCGCCCATCCCGACATGCGGAGCGAGCTGCGGCGTGCGGTGGCGGAGATCCGCCACTTCTAGCTAGGTGCGAGTCAGATCAGGCCGGGGACGGATGCGAAGACCTCGACCCGCGCCGTATCGATGGTGGCCTGGAGCTTCGGTTCGATGACCAGATCGACGAGGGCCTTGTTGCCGGTCGTGCCGACGTCGACCTTGGTGATGCTGATCGCCCACTGGTAGTCGCGCCGGATCGAGTCGTCGCTGGCGAAGTAGGTGCCGCCGACGTTGACGCCGTAGACACCACCGCCGCCCTTGGCGGTGGCGGCGGTGAAGACGCGGGCCGTGAAGTAGTCGGCGGCGTAGCCGGTTGCCACGTAGAGGCGGCACGCGGTCGGGTGTCGCATCGCGAACATCGCCACCGCGTCGTTGAACTGCTTGTCCTCGATCACCGCGCGGGTCGTGCGCAGGAGCTCCACGCTGGCGACCGCCTCGCCGGTCAGGCTGGACGCGAGGAAGGCGAGCGACTGCACGTTGGCGCTGACCTCGCGCTTGACCAGCGCGAGATCGACCTGGGTGCTGACCGCGTTGCTCACGTTCAGGGCGTGCTTGTCGAGCCCGGGCACGATCGGCTCGCGTAGCTCGGCCGCCGAGAGCGGCTCGGGGCAGACGCCGCCGACCGGTTCGACCTTGTACACGGTGCCCAGGAGCGTCGCTTCCTGGCCGAGCAGCGCCTTGTCCCTGGTGCAGAAGAAGCGGCGCTCGGTGCTCGCCGGCTTGCACGCGAAGTCGTCCCGGGCCTTGTCGGCCGAGATCTCCGAGGCGGACTGGAGCTGGAGGCCTCCGGCTTTTCGGGGGCATGCAGCGAGCAGAGGCGTCGCCGCCAGCAGGATCGCGATGGCGCGCATAGACCCCTCCGGTCGGTTGCGTTGGCGTGCAGGTTCTGCGCATTCCGTGCTCATCACATCGACGGTGCTGCTGGAACCGTGCCAACCGACTGGCCGCGTCGGCGTTCGGGCATAGTCGGGGCATGGTCCTCCGACGCGGCGCGATCCTCGTGTTGCTCTCGATGTGGTCACTGGCGTGCGGCAGCAAGACGCGGCCCGTCCAGTCGCCGGTTCCCGAGCCCGACGCTGGTGCCGATCATGGGCCACAGGTCGCCCCAGCGCCGGTGGTTCCGGTCGAGCCGATCCGGATCGGGGTGTATCTGCCCATGACCGGGCCCATGGGTTCGTTCGGTTCGTCGGCGCTGGCAGGGATCGAGCTGGCGGTCGCCGAGCAGAACGCGGCCGGTGGCGTGCGAGGTGCGACGGTCGAGATCGTCGCGCTCGACACGATGGGCCAGCCCGCCGCGACGGCCGCGGTGGTGGAGCGGTTGATCGAGCACGATCGCGTGGTCGCACTCGTCGGCGAGGTGCTGTCGATGAACTCCCTGGCGGGGGCAGCGGTTGCCCAGGCGCAGGGCGTCCCCATGATCGCGCCGTCGGCCACGGCCGTCGACGTGACCCGCACCGGTGACCGGATCTTCCGCGCCTGCTTCATCGATGCGGTTCAGGCCCGGGCCATGGCAGCGTTCGCGCGCGAGCACCTGAAGGTCTCGCGGGTCGCCATCCTCACCGACGAGGCCCAGGCATACTCGGTCGGGCTCGCCAGCGGGTTTGCCGCCGAGCTTCGCGCCCGCGGCGGCACCATCGTCGCCGAACAGCGCTACCAGACCGGCAACACCGATCCGAAGGCGCTGATGGCGATCAAGGCGGCGCGCCCCGAGGCCATCTACGTTCCTGGTTACTACGCCGACGTCGGGACCGTCGCCGTCCAGCTCCGCAAGATCGGTGTAGCGGTGCCCCTGCTTGGCGGCGACGGCTGGGACTCGGCGGAGCTGACCATGATCGCGGGTTCGGCGATCGATGGCTCGTACTACACGAGCCAGTTCGCCGTCGACGATCCCCGGGCCGTCAGCCAGGCCTTCGTCGCTCGCTTCCAGGAGGGATCCGGTACGCCGCCAGACAGCCTGGCCGCGCTCGGCTACGACGCGGTGCGCATCGTGCTCGCGGCGATGGCGCGCAGCCCTTCGCTCGACCGGGCCGACCTGGCCGAGGCCATGGCGGCGACCAGGCTCGACGGAGTCACCGGCCCACTCACGTTCGATGGCGACCGCGATCCCATCAAGCCGGTCGCCGTGCTCCGCTTCGAGAGTGGGCGCCCTCGGCTCGCCGCCACCATCGGGCCCTGATCCGCGTCCAGACTAGAACTCGCGGGTGGCGATCAGGCCGCCGCTGCCAACGGCGACGATGCGGGGACCGTCGGCGATGATGGTGACAACGGTCTGGCCGGAGAACGACGAGCCGGCAGTCCAGGTCACGCCATCGGCGGATTCGATCGGGAGCGCGTTGGTGAAGATGAAGCCATCGAAGCGGCTTCCGGTCCAGGCCACCGCGCCCGCGGTGAAGAGGCTGCCGGTGTCGGTGAAGGTGCCGCCGCCGTTGGTGGACTGGAAGATGCTCGGTGAGGAGTCGGTGACGGTCACGAACACGTCGTCGTGACCTGTGACGTCGCGGAGGATACCGGCGACCGGCGGCGTGCCGGCCGTCCAGGTGGTCGCGTCGGGCGACGTGCGCACCGCGCCGTTGCGGCCGACCGCGACCAGGTTGCGGCCGGGCCCGGCCCAGGCGATGTCGAAGATGTCGACGCCGGTCGAGCCCGCCGCCGTGGTCCAGGTGATGCCGTCGACGGAGGTGCGGATGTCGGAGTCGGTGCCGAGCACGAAGCGCGAGATCGGAGGTCCGGCCCAGATCACGGTTCGAGTGCGCTCGGGCGGCGAGCCGCGCAGCGTCCAGGCCCCGGCGTTGCCCTCGCTGGTGTAGATGCGGCCGTCGAAGCTCTGATCTCCGACCAGGACCCAGCGATCGAGCGGCGGAGAGTACGCGATGCCGAAGCCGACCAGGAACATCTCCAGGCCGCTGGCCGTGGCAGGAGCCCAGGTGATGCCGTCCGCGGACTGATAGAGGGACGAGGCCCGGCTCAGGGCCAGGTAACGGGTGCCGTCCCAGGCGATGTCCTCGAGGCCGTCGGCGGTGCCCGACGTGCGCATCGACCACGGGTTGGCGATGGCGTCGAACGGCGCGTCGGTGAGCGGGGCGTCGAACGGCGCGTCGATCATCGGCGTCGATTCACAGCTCGGCCGTGCCCACATCACGGCCGGCTCGCCCGCGCTCGTGCCGCCTACCACGAACAGGTCGCCATCGCCGTCGGCGGTGTCGGTCGTGTTGATCACGTCGTCGCCGTCGGAATCCTCCACGAAGTTCCCTGGAACCGTCGCGAGCGGACGCGGGCCGATCGCGATCGACCGCGTGTAGAACACGCCGCTGACGCCCAGGCCAAGCAGGTCACGCGCACCGTCACCATCGACGTCCATCGCCGCCAGCGAGCCGGTCAGCCCGAGGGCCGCGCTGGCGCCGCCGGGCGCGAGCATCCAGGCCGGCGTGCCGCCGGCTCCCGGCACCAGCAGGCTCGAGGTCGGGGCGAAGTCGCTCGGGGTCGGCGCGAGGCCAGCGAAGCTGCTCGAGGTCCCGCCCACCTCGACCGCGATGGCGTCGGGCGTCGCCGTGGCCACCGTGGTGGCGACGGCGCCGAGCGGGATCACGAGCGGCGCGCCGAACGTGCCATCGCCGGCGCCAGCGAAGAGGTGGCTCTGGACGGCGCCCGTCGAGCCCTCGGTGACCAGCACGTCGGCGGTGCCGTCGCTGTTGAAGTCGACGACCGTGACCGCGACGGGCACGTCGCCGCGCGGCGTGCGTTGCGGCAGGGCGTACGAAGACCCGGCGACGGTGTACACGGTCACCGTTCGCGACGGCAGCGCCGAGACCACGACCGCGTCGGCACGGGCATCGCCATCGACGTCGCCGACCGCGAGCGCGGCGACGCCGCCGGTGAACGGCACCGCGGACACCTCGGTGGCTGGCCCCGCACGATCGACGACGACGCGGGCGAGCCCACCGGCGGTGGTGGCGACCACGACGCCGTCAGGGGCGATGCGCACCGGCCCGGTGACGACCACCGATGGGATCGCTGCCGACACTCGCGTCGAGCCAGTGAGCGCGTCGATCGCTTCGACGCCCAGGGCGTCTCCGGCGCCGAGCGTCGCGACCGTCACGTCGGCCCGGGTCTGATCATGGGGGTGAGTCAGCGCCACCGCGAGCAACCGACCGTTCGCGATCGGTCGCACCGTGAAACGCAGCGACGGAAACAGACAGGCCGCCCGGATCCCGACCACGACGCGGCTGAAGTGCCTGCCGGAGGCGGAGAGGTGATCGGGGCCGCGACGGCCGGCGTGTCCGCGCAGCACGCCATCGGCGTCGGTCCAGAACAGGTGGGCGTCGGTCGGAGCGTCGTCGGTGCGGATGGCGACGCCGACAGGGCGCCGGAAGGTCAGCCCCTCCGGCTCGAGCTGGAACACCGGCGAGCGCGTCTGGAGATCTGCGACCGGGATGTCCATGCGACGAACGGTCAGCTCGGTGGGCGTGGTGAGCGCGCTGGGTGGCACGGAGAGCACGAACCCGTCGAGCCGGACGGTCCCGCCCTCGGGCCCGATGGTCGCCGTGGCCGTGTCGCCGCCACCGTTGCCGCCGCAAGCCGCGACCACCACCATCACCAGTCCAGCGCGCCAGCGACGCATGAGACGAGCGTAACGCGTTTCACCACGGTTCAGCGGCGAAGATCCGCCTGCCAGGCGGCATGTTCGCGGACCACCGCACGGTCACCTGGCGTCGGAGCGCCAGGACGAGATCGGAACGAGCGCGGTGTCGTCGTGGACCAGCACGCAGAACCCGGTCGCCGAGCTCCAGTTGTAGGCGTCGCACGGGCTGTGGTCGCAGGCGTACTGGCAGGTCTTCTCGGTCGCTTCGTAGAACGACGACTTGACCGTGCCCGAGCGGTAGATGCCGATCTGCGACGAGCCGTAGGTCCAGCTGTAACCGATCTGGGACAGGATCCAGGGCAAGTGCTCGGGCACGCTGGCGGCCGCGCGAACCCTGTGACAGGCGATCAGCGGATCGTGCCCGTGCGCCAGGCGGCGTGCTCGCGGATCACCTCGGCATAGGTGGGACCAGCGGTGGCGAGGACGGTCAGGGCGAGGTCGATCTGCTCGCGGCCGGCGGCGCGGTCACCGAGATCCCAGCGGGCGCGGCCCGCGTAATAGCGCGCGTAGCCGAGCTCGGCGGGCGTCGCGCCGTCGGGCCGCGAGCGCAGGGCGACGGCGCGGTCGAGCGCGGCGAGCGCACGACGAGGATCACGCAGGGCGAGGTGAGCACGCCCGAGGCCGACCAGCGCGAAGCTGATCTGGTCGGTGTCGAGGCCGAAGGCGGCGAGGCCGATGGTGCGGGCGCGCTCGTAGTGAGGGATGGCCGCGCGCGGGCGGCCCCGATACATCTCCAGATCGCCGAGGGCCTCGAGCGAGGTCATCAGCGATGGGTGCTGCTCGCCCCGCTGCGCGGCCTTGCCGGCGAGGCCGTCGCGCAGGTGCTGCTCGGCCACGTCGAAGCGGCGGAGCTCGAGCTCGGCGAGGCCGCGGTTGGTGAACGTCGAGGCGACCAGGGGATGATCGGGCCCGAGGCGGGCGACGAAGATGCGGTCGGCCTCCTCGAAGCGGGCCAGCGCCTCACCGGGCTTGCCGGCCTCCAGGTAGACGTTGCCGAGCGTGCCCAGCGCCCGGCCCAGGTCGGGGTGATCCGACCCGAGGTTGTTGCGCGTGATGTCGAGCGCGCGGGTCGCGTGCTCGATGGCCCCGTCGAAGCGCCCGAGCGTGCGCAGCGCGTTGGTCATGCTGATGTGGCTCGTGCTGACCAGTGGGTGGTCGGCGCCCAGGCGCTCGATCCAGGTGGCCTGCGCGATGGTCAGGCGATCGATCGCCTCGGTGTCGCGGCCGAGGCGGTGGAGCGCGTTGCCCTCGTTGAGGATCGCGCCGGCCAGATCGACGGTGCGGTCTCCGCTGGCGGCGCGCCACGCGGCCTGGGCGCGCACGAAGCCGGCGCGCGCCTCCTCGTAGGCGCCGGCGACCTGAGCGATGTCGGCCTCGACGTTGGCGAGGCGCGCGGCGACCGCCGGGTCGTCACCGAGGCCGCGGAGGTGGCCGCTGGCGAAGCGGGTCCAGCGGCGACCCTCGTCGACCTTCTCCTCGAGGTAGCCGATGTTGTAGGCGAGGGTGGTGGCGACGGTCGCCGCGCCGACGTCGTCGCCGGCGGCCAGCGCCTCGCTGTAGGCGCGCTCGAGCACGGTGTTCGCCTCCGCTGACTGGCCCGCGCTCGACGCCGACTGGCCGGCGAGGGTGAGGATCTCGGCGGTGCGTGGAGCGTAGCCGAGCGGCTCGGCGGTGGCGGCGAGCGCGCGGGCCGCGGCGAGCGCCTCGTCGTAGTGTCCGGCGAGGTACGCCGCGCGCGCATCGGCGATGGGATCATCCATCGCGGCCAGCTTCGCCGCGATGGCGGGGTCGGCGGGCGGCGGCTGCCGCCGGCGCAGGGCGCCGAGGTCCTCGCAGCTTTCCAGCGACGGCAGGTCGCCGGCGGCGCGGACGGCGCGCTCGGCCAGCTCGCCGTCGGCGTGGGTCAGGCGCGACGCCAGGGCGCCGAGCACGCGCCGTCGATCGGACAGGCACGCGCTGCGCAGCGCCAACATGTCGTCAGGCTGGCTGCGGTGCACGCGACTCGCCTCGCACGACTGCCGGTGCATGACGAGCCAGCGCCGGGCGTAGGCGTCGAGCAGCTCGATGGTGCCTGTGGCCGCCGTGGCCGCGTATGGTCTTCCGCTGGCGGCGAGCGCGGCGCGCACCGCGTCGGCGCGGGTGGGATTCCAGGCGCCGGCCAGCTCGACCGGGCCACCGCCACACAGATCGACCCGGGGGCCGGCGTCGGGGCGGGTAGCGATCCAGGCCACGCTCGCCGCCGCGACCAGGGCGAGGCCGGCGGCGACCCACCAGCCGGTGTGCCGTGCTGGTGGCGCCAGCTCGCGGAGAAGCGCGGTCATGGTGGGATGGCGGGCGTCGGGATCGGCAACCAGCGCCCGCTCGATCGCGCGCCGCACCCGGGGTGAGATGACGCCGGTGGCGGCATCGCCGGTAGCGGCTTCGTCGAACAGCCGCCGTCCGTGCAGCGCCTCGTGCAGCGACGCCGCGAACGAGTACTGATCCGAGCGCGCGGTCGCCGGTTCACCGCGGAGCTGCTCGGGGGCCATGTACGCCGGCGTGCCCACGCGCCCGGCGGTGGCGGTCACTGTCTCGGCCAGCGCCAGCTTCGCGGCACGCGCTCGATCGATCGCGACCAGCCGGGTGTCGTCCTCGCGCGACAGCCCGAAGTCGGCGACGCGCGCGATCCCGGCTGCGTCGACCAGGATGTTGTCGGGTTTGAAGTCGCGGTGCACCAGGCCGGCGGTGTGGGCCGCGGCGAGGCCCTGGCCAGCGCCGAGGTACACGGCCAGCACTTCGTCGACGGTGCGACGCTGCTCGGCCAGCCACACCCGCAGGGTCGGTCCCTCGACGCGTTCCATGGCGACGAACGCGGTCTCGCGCCACGTGCCGAGCTCGTGGACGGCGACCACGTTGGGATGGCGGAGCCGCGCCATCGCCTGCGCCTCGCGGCGCAGGCGCGCGTCGTCGCCGCCACCGAGCAACATCTTGATGGCGACGTCGCGGGTCAGCTCGGGATCGTGCGCCGCCCACACCGTGCCCATGGCGCCGGTGCCGAGCTTACCGCGGACCTCGAAGCGGCCGACCAGCAGGAGCTCGTCGCCGCCGAACAGGCCGCGGGAGACCCGGGTCCGCAACCACTCGAGCTCGAGCGGGTCAGCGAGGATGGAGCGCCGCTTCATGCCGTCATCCACTGTAGATGCGGCAGCGGCCGGATCGATCACTGGTTCCCGCGTCATGGCGCGTCACCCCAGCGCGGCGATGCGCCGATCGATCTCGCGGACGGACTCGTCGACGGTTGCAGGGTCGGCGGAGAGCTCGGTCAGCCGCTCGGCCAGCATCTCCTTGCCGCGGCGCAGCCGGCTGCGCACGGTACCCTCGGGGACGCCGAGCGCGACGGCCAGCTCGGGCCCGCTCAGGTCCTCCCAGTACACCAGCTCGAGCGCGATCTGGAGATCGAGCGGGAGCGTGCGCAGGGCGTCGAGCAGGAGCTGGTGCTCGTGGTGGCGGGCCAGCAGCCGGCTCGGCTGGGCGCTCGACATCGCGGCCACCGAGATCTCGGTGACGTCGACGTCGCCAGCGCGCCGGCCGTGCTTGCGGTAGTAGCCGAGCAGCTCGTTGCGCGCGATGGCGAAGAGGTACGACCGGAAGGGCGCGTCGCCTCGGAAGCGGTCGATCGAGCCCAGGATGGCCAGGAAGGTCTGCTGGATCAGGTCGTCGACGCCCTCGTCGACCTTGTTACGGAAGAACAGGACCAGGGGCTCGAAGTACTTGGCGAACAAGGACTTCCCGGCCGCCTGGTCGCCGGCGCGCCACGCCGTCACCGCCGCCGCATCGGGATCGTCGGGCCCCACCCGCCGACGGTACCGCAGAAATCGACAGCGCAGAGTGATCGATCGGGCCGGCCGTCCTTCTACTGGGTATGAAGCCCTTCG
>SXJR01000122.1 GCA_005779305.1 Myxococcales bacterium | reverse complement strand
GGCGCCTTCACCGGCGCGACCGGCAGCAAGCTCGGCCTGCTCGAGTCGGCCCAGGGCGGGACCGTGTTCCTCGACGAGATCGGCGAGCTGCCCCTCGCCATCCAGGCCAAGCTCCTGCGCGCCATCGAGTCGAGGGAGGTGCTGCGTATCGGGTCGATCCGGCCCGTCACGATCGACGTGCGGTTCATCGCGGCCACCACCCGCGACCTGCCGTCGGAGGTCGCGGCCCGGCGCTTCCGCCACGATCTCTACTTCCGGCTCGACGGCATCAGCCTGGTCATCCCGCCCCTGCGCGAGCGCAAGGACCGGATCGCGACCCTGGCGGTGCGCTTCCTCGACGCGGCCGCGCGCAAGCTGGGTCGGGCGCCGCCGCCGATGGCGCCCGACGTGCTGACCGCCCTCGAGGCCTACGACTGGCCCGGCACCGTGCGCGAGCTGAAGGCGGTGATCGAGCGAGCGCTGCTGATCTCCCGCGGCAGCGACCTGGGCGCGCGTCATCTCGCCTTCTCACCACGGGTCGACGGCCCGGCCGCGGCGTCCGCGCCGATCGCGGGCGCGCCGGCCGTGATCGCGCCGGCGACAGTCGCAGTGGCTGCTGCGTCGGCGCCCGTCGATGATCCGGCCCTGGCCCAGCTCACCGCCGAGCAGCGCACCCAGCGCCGCGAGCTCATCGACGCGCTCGAGAAGTGCTCGGGCAACCAGACCCGGGCCGCGAAGATGCTCGGCGTCTCGCGGACCACGCTGGTCAACCGGCTCAAGCTCTTCCGCATCGCCCGCCCCCGCGGTTGAACGGCGCCGGAGGCCTCAGCGGCGCTGCTTGCGCCACGCCTCGATCTTGGCCAGGAGCTCCTTGTCGTCGTGCTCGGTCGCCGCGCCGGCGGCCTGATCGACGAGCGCGAGGCCGCCGGCGCGATCCAGACGCGACTCGACCAGGTACTGGCCCAGCTCCCACATCAACCACTCGTCGAAGCCACAGGTCTTGGCGCACAGCTCGCGCGCCCGCTTGATCGTGGTGATCGCCTCCGGCCATCGCTTCTGCGCGGCATGACACTTTGCCGAGAGCTCGAGCACGGTCGAGATCTCGCGTGGGTTGATGCGGGTGAAGACAGCCATCACGTGTTCGATGTGGGGCCGTGCCTCGTCGCACCTGCCGGCCTCGAACAGCCGCTGGGCGTAGTTGCCCGCCATGCGAGCGTACTGGAGGCTGTCGCTGCCGAGGGTCTGAGCGAGACCGGCGAGGCCCTCTTCGTAGAGGCGCTTGCCCTCGGGCACGAGCCCGTCCTCGTCCGAGACCAGGCCCGCGAGCATGACCTTGCTGAGGGCCGCGTCCTCGACGCCGCGCGCGGCCTCGAAGATGGGGATGGCGCGCTGGTAGAGCTCGCGCGCCTGCTTGCGGTCGCCGCTGCGCACCGCGATGTTGGCCAGGAGGTGGAGTTCGATCCCGAGCTCGCGGTGGTCGGGCGTCAGCCCGGCCTCCTTGATGGTCAGGGCGCGGGTCGCGTTGGTGCGGGCGAGCTCGATCTGGCCCGAGAGCAACTGGAACTCGGCGACCACGTGCAGCGCGTCGGCGGTCAACGGGCTGGTCGGTCCGTACGCGGTCTGGGTGGTGGCCAGGCCCTTCTCGGCCAGGGGCAACGCCTCCTTGGGACCCGATTTGTGATTCATGACCTGGGCCAGCGTCAGTTCGGCGGTGGCGCGGTCGACGTCCGAGGGCGCCCGGTCGACGGCGTCGCGCAGCGCCGCGATCGCCTCGTCCCATTCCTGCGCGTACTGGTGGCGGACGCCCTTGGCGATGAGGAACCGGTAACGGAGGGAGCTCGGCGACCCGGTGCGGGCCACGGCGGCGGCGGCGACCGGCTCGAGCGCCTTGGCCTCGTCGCGCTTGTGGCGCTGCGAGAGGATGCGGATCAGATCGATCCAGGCGGTGGCGGCGAGCTTGTCGTGGCGGGCCTCCGCCGCCTTCTGGGCCAGCTCGCGTAGCGTGGCCTCGTTGGTCGCGACGTCGCTGTTGATGTGGGCGGCGTCGTGGAGCTCCTCGAGCGCGAAGACCAGCATCGGCAGGTGTCCGAGGTCGCGAGCCTCGGCGACGATGGCCAGCGCACGCGTCTGTCGCTCGGCCGCCTTGCCGGTGAACTTCATCGAGTGCGTCGCGGCGATCTCGTGATCGAGCTCGTCGTAACGGCGACGCAGGTCCGGGTCCGTTGGCGGAGGCAACATCAGCCATCGGTCGCGCTCGTTGCACGCCTCGATGTCGCCGAGGACTCCGACCGCATCGACCGCGCCGGCCACCCGATCGCGATCGGCGGTTCCGAGGGCCGCGGTCAAGCCGCCCAGATCGGCGCGCAGGCGATCGAGACAGGCGACGCGCTCGTCGAGGAGCTGCTCCGACTGCGTGCCCTCGACCCTGGTCGCTCGGCAGGCGGCGATGCTGGCGCTGCGCCACGCGCTGGCGTAGGTGTCGAGCGCCGGTATCACACGCGCGATGGTGTCCGACGCGATCGCCGGGTTGGCGGCGGTGAACGCGGCCGTCAAGCGTGCGGCGGTCGCGGCATCCCAGATGCCGGTGAGCTTGCTGCGCGGATCCGGGCACGGGTCGCTCGCTGGCGTCGCGGTCAAGAGCACGGCGGCGGCCGCCGCCGAACCGGCGAGCCCGACCGCGCCCGCCGCCCAGGGCCAGCGCCGGCGATGAGGTCGATCGAGCACCGCCAGGAGCGCGGTCATCGACGGCCAGCGCGCGGTGTATTCGGGCGCGAGGCCGCGGCGCAGGATGTCTTCGAGCGGCTTGCGGGCGGGATGTGTGCGCGGTGGCGGGCGCACCTTGCCGGTCAGCACATGCGCCCGCAGCTCGGAGGCCGAGGTGCCCTCGAACGGGCGCTGTCCGAACACCCCCTCCCATAGCGCGACGCAGAACGCGAACTGATCGGTGCGCGCGTCCACCTCCTGACCGGTCCACTGCTCGGGGGACATGTACATCGGGGTGCCGATCACCGCGCCGCGCACGGTCAGCTCGCTGCTGGTCGACACGTCGCCGAGCTCGGAGCTGCCGAATGGGACGCCCGAGGCGACCAGCCCGAAGTCGGTGACTCGCGGCCGACGGTCGGCGCCGATGAGCACGTTCTCGGGCTTGAAGTCGCGGTGGACGAGCCCGGCGGCGTGGGCGGCCTCGAGCCCTCGCCCGCACTGGACAAAGGCGGCGACGATCTCGCGCCACGGGTGGCCGCCGTCGGCGAGCCAGCGGCGCAGGGTCGTGCCCTCGACCAGCTCCATGGCGATGAATCGCTCGGCGCCGATCTGGCCCATCTCGTAGACGGTCACCACGTTGGGGTGCTGCAGCTTGGCCATGGCCTGGGCCTCGCGATGCAGCCGCTGCACGCTGGTCGGATCCGCTTCGCCGTATTGTGACGGCGCCAGGAGCTTCAGCGCGACGTGGCGATCGAGCTCGGGATCGCGCGCCCGCAGGACCAGCCCCATGCCGCCGCGACCGATCACGCCGAGGGAGATGAAGCGGCCGTAGGTCGCGCTTCCGTCGGCGCGGGTCTCGCCGCTGTCCGAGGTCATCGGCAGGGTCGGAAGGTCCGACTCGTTCCCCATTGTTCCAGCGTACTACGGTGCGTCGTCGGTGCAGCTTCCTCGGTCGGGCCTTGGCCGCGCTTGACGATCTGGGTTGCCAGGTCGACCGGTCGAATTGACAACCCGCGGTCGACGGTCGCGTCGCGCGGCGGACTTGGCGGCGGCGCGGATGTTGCTCTTGCCAGGGCCATGCACCCACCCCGATTCACGGTCCGATGGTTCGCGGCGGCGGCGGCCCTGCCGCTGCTCGCTGGGCTCGACCCCCGCGTCGCGCGCGGCGATGATCACGAGGAACAGGCCAGGGAGGCCAAGATCGCGCTGGCCGGATTCTCGTCGTCAGTCAAGGACGTGACCGCCACCGGCGTCTTCGGCAATAACTTCTACATCGAGCCGGCCGCGTGCGCCGCCGCGGTGGCGAGCGGTACCGCCGCCGGGCTCGGGCCCACCGACCCGTTCCTCGACGGCGCGGGCGCGACCGTGCTGTGGAAGCGCGCGCCGCAGATCTGCGCCGACTACGCGCGGCTGTTTGGGCTGGGCAAGACCGTCGAGGCGATCCGCCCGATGTTCGAGACCATCCGAGCCTTCAGCGGCCCCGACGGAAAGCCTGACCCGAGCGTCACCGGCGACGCCTATCGCGCCACGGTCGCCCGGGTGACGCCGTGCCTCGCCATCATCGACAAGGCGATCGACGCCAGCGCGCCCGCCGACGTGCCGTACGCACCGTTCGGTAACCAGGGCGACACGCTGATCACGCTCACCGACGCCCGCAAGGTGTGCAGCGACTACCTGTCGTTCGGCGCCGGCGCCGCCAAGGCCGACGACGCCAAGGCCGCCGGCGAGGTGTCCGCACTCAAGACGAAGTACGGCAAGCTGGGCATCGCCGGCGACCGGCTCGAGTACCTGGTGAAGTGGGGCCACAAGCCGGTGCTCGGCAAGGGTTGTGTCGAGCTGACCGGCAAGGCGCTCAAGACCTCGGCGGCGTTCTTCGACCTCGGTCAGGACGACCTGGCCTGGATCGTCTACAAGACCCAGTTCAAGGGCGACAAGCAGGTCAAGTACACGCAGAAGCGGTTCCGCAAGGACGGAGACTACTCGTGCAAGTGATCGACTGGTCCTCGGTCGCGCGCGTGATCGCGCTGATCTCCACGGCCGCCGTGCCGGCGTGCACCGTCAACGGCAAGCCGCTGGCGCTGCCCGGCTCGGGCCCGTCGGCGTCGCCAGGCGCCGAGGCCGCGAACGGCGCCGGGGCCGCGAATGGCGCCGGCTCGGCGCCGTCGACCGGCGCGATGGTGTACGCGGGCGCCGCGCCTGGCTCGCGCTGCGCGCCGCAGGCCTGGGCCGATCCGTGGCCCTACCTCGATCGCCCCGCCGATCCGTGGCTGGCCGTGGTCGACGGCAAGCCGGCGCGGACCAGGCTCCCCGAGGACAGCTACGGGCTGCTGAAGGAGAACTCCACCGCGGTGTGCGACGCTGCCCACGATCACTGCCTGCGCGACTGCAGCTGGCTGGTCGCGGATCCGGCCGACAATGGCGGCCGGCTCGCGGTCACCTACCACGTCGACGTGAACGGCACGTTCATGGACGAGGCGCCCGGACGCAACAGCGGCCCGGCGCCGGCGGGCTTCATCGCGTACCGGACCGTGCCGGTCACGCGCACCAACCTGAGGGTCGGCGCGCTGGCCTTGGCCAACGCCGACGGGGTGTGGGGCGGCCAGGACTCCAGCGCGCACCAGTCCGGCTACGTGCGGAACTTCTACGACTGGCGCGTCGGCACGGTGGCATCGATCGACTGGGACAGCGGCGTGGTCTGGTTCCAGGGCCACGGCGATCCGTACTTCCTGTCGGCCACGCGCCTCGCCGTGATCCGCTACACCGAGGCCGGCGGCGTCGAGGCCATCGCCGGCGTCGAGGCTCGGGCGCCCGCGGTGGCGGAGACCATCGCGCCAGGCCGCGTCGCGGCGGTCAGCGATCCGTGGGCGCAGGTCGGCAAGGACCACCAGCCTCGCGCGGTGAGCGATCCCCACGCGATGTCGAACCTGCCCGAGCGCTGCACGGGCACGGTCGATCACTGCCTGCGGCCGTGGGTGTGGTTCGTCGATCTCGGCGGCGAGCCGGTGCCGGCCCGCTGGACCGGCAAGAGCTTCGTACGCGCCGCCGATCCCGACTTCGCGATCGAGCAGGCGGGTCTGGCCTATCGCACCCGTCCGGCCAGGGAGTCCGAACTGAAGCCGGGCCGGCGCCTGCTGGTCTACCGCGACGTTCGTCGCGGTCCGCCGTCACAGCGCGACGCCCACCACTGGAGCAGCGAATGGATGTTCGCCGAGGTCGACGTCGTCGATCCCAACTTCCACACCTTCACGGTCAAGGGATCGAGCACCAGCTACCCGGTCGACAACGGCCGCCTGCTGGTCCTCTACTGGCTCGCCGGCGAGGACGCCGCGGCGGTCGAGTGATCCAGCGGCTCGAGGTCGCCCCAGGTGGGGCCGGCCTCGACGCCGACCACCAGCGGGACTTCGAGCGCGAACGCGTTGCGCATGGCATCGGCGGCCAGGGCCGCCGCCCGGTGCAGATCGGCGAGCGGGACCTCGAACAGGACCTCGTCGAGGATCTGGCACAGCGGCTGGGCGTCGAGGCCGGCGGCGCGCAGCGCGGTGTCGGCGTCGAGCAGGCCGCGGCGGGCGACGTCGGACACCGAGCCCTCGTGAGTGGCGCGGCGTGCCAGGCGTTCGGCGTACGAGCGATCGTGGGGATCGAGCGACTCGAGGCCGCCGATGGGCCAGCGTCGTCCGGCGATGGTGACGATGTACCCCTGCGCGCGCGCGAGGCGGAGCTGCTCGTCCTGGAAGGCGCGGACCTGGGCGTAGTGGGCGTCGAAGCGGGCGATGAGCTGCCTGGCCTCCTGGGCCGAGACGTTGAGCTGGAGCGCGAGCGCGCTGGCGCCCTGGCCGGCGAAGGTCGCGAAGTTGACGACCTTGCCGAGCTGGCGCTCGTCGTCGGTGATGGACTCGGGCGGCTTGTCGAGCAGGGCCGAGGCCGTGAGCCGGTGCATGTCGGCGCGGATGCGCAGCGGCTCGCACAGCGCTGGATCGCGGGTGAGGTGGGCCAGCACGTGGAGGCCGAGCTGGTTGTAGTCGACCGAGACCAGCGCGTGACCGGGGCGGGCCACGAAGGCGCGGCGGATGCGGTTCATCTCGGGCGTGCGGCCCGGGACCCGCGCCAGATCGGGGTTGGTGTGGACCAGCCGGCCCGAGAACGAACGCGCCGGATGGACCCGTGAGTGGACGCGCCCGTCGGCGGCGATGCAGGCCCGCAGCGCGATCAGCCAGGTGTCGCGCATGCGCCGCAACAGGCGCCAGCGCAGCACCAGGGGAACGATCGGATGGGCGTGCTCGATGCGCTCGAGGGCCTCGATCGAGGTGCTCCATCCGGTCTTGGTGTGGCTGACGATGGGTAGCCTGAGCTCGGCGAAGAGCAGCTCGCCGAGCTGCTTGCTCGAGTTGATGTTGAGCTCGTGGCCGGCGAGGGCGTAGATCTCGCGCTCCAGGTCTGCCTCGATGAGCGCGAAGTCGTGTTCGACCCGGGTGAGCTCGTCGGGATCGACGCCGATGCCACCCAGCTCCATGCGCACGCAGGTGTCGGACAGGGCCAGGTACTCGGCGAGCAGCGCGGGCGCGACGCCCGGGGCCAGCGCGTGCCAGGCGGCGGCGCAGGCATCGGCGTGGGCGCCGGCCAGCTCGCCCGCGCGGTCGACCGAGATCGCGGCCCAGCGCTTGCGCTGGGCGCCGACGCCGCGCACCGCGTCCTCTTCGGGGAGGGCACGGCCGAGCGCGTGTTTGGCGACGATGGTGAGGTCGTGGGTCGCCCAGTTGCTGGGCTCGGTCAGGTGCGAGGCCGCCGCCGTGTCGCCGATCATGCCGCGCACGGCGAGGCCAGCGTGGGCGAGCGCGACCAGGAGGCCCTCGCGCGCGTGGGCCAGCTTGGGCACGGTCGCGTCCTCGAGCCAGCTCCGCACCGCCGCCGGTCCCGACAGCGTGGGCCCCTTGCCGGCGAAGGCGGCGTAGAGCGCGTTGCCATCGCCGACCGCGAAGGCGAGGCCGGCGAGCGTGCCATCGTCGTCGAGGCTGGGGTGGATGGCGATCGGACGTGCGGCGGCGGCGGCGCGCTCGGTCAGCCCGGCCAGCTCGGTCTCCAGCGCCGCGTCCGAGTCGCACACCCTCACCGTCGTGCTCGGTCCTTCGGCGGTGAGGAACTCGACGAAGCCGAGGCGTTCGAACAGCGCGTTCTGGGCCGCCGCCGCCGGTGGCTGATAGGGCGTCTCGGCGAGCGCCACCGGCAGGTCGCGTTGATCGTCGAGGCGCGCCCGCGCGAGCTCTGCACGCACGGCGTCGGGATCGGCGCGAAGCGCGTTGCCGCTGCGCCCGCCGATGGTGTCGACGACCGCAAGCGCTTGCGCGACGGTGCCGTGGGCCTCGAGCAGGCCGGTCGCGCCCTTGGCGCCGATGCCCTTCACGCCGGGCAGCGCGTCCTCGTCGCCGACCAGGCCCAGCCACTCGGCGACCTGCGCCACCGGCACGCCGAAGCGCTTCTGCACCATCTCCGGCGTGTAGCGCGCGTCCTTGTTGGCGTCGTACCACCACAGCCGATCGCCGACGAGCTGGGCGTAGCGCTTGTCGACGCCGACCACCACCACGTCGTCGCCGGCGTCGAGCGCGGCCCGCGCGTACGACGCGACCAGGTTGAGCTCGTCGGCTGACTCCACCACGTGGAGGCCCATGGTCCGGCACAGCTCGGCCAGCCGCGGCAGCTGCGCCTTCAGGATCTCGGGCCAGGCCGCGGCCGGGGTCGGGTCGATGACGGCCACCGCCCGCGCCGGAGTCTTGAAGCCGACGGCGTGGCGGATGCCTCGCGCCACCGCGAACAGCGCGTTGACCGGATCGCCGTCGGGGGTGCGGCGATCGGTCGGCACCACCAGGAAGCCGCGCGACAGGAGGTTGGTGGCGGAGACCACGAGGGTCCGGGTCGACATGTGGCGCTCGCTACTCCTGGGTGGCGCCGCCGAACGCGCGCGCGTCGAGGTAGGCGGCGGTCGCCTTGCGGCCGGCCGCGATGAGGGCGCGCCGACGCGGATCGGACATGCCGAACTCGAGCGCGCCGTAGCCGCCGGCGGGCAGGCGGCAGATCTCGCCCATCGCCATCGACGCCTCGATGACGGCGCGGTCGTGGGCGTTGAGCACGGTCTCCATCAGACGGGTCATGCGGCGCAGCGGCGGAAGCTCGACGATGCTGGCCAGCGCACTGGGCACCGCCGCGGGTTGGCCCTCGACCGGCAGTCGCTCGTCGATGAGCAGGCCCAGGTTGGGCGAGGCGCTGGGGTCGTGCGGGCCCATGATGGCGCGGATCTCGGCCAGGTTGGAGGTGAGCAGGTGGATGGGGAAGTTGGAGAGCACGCCGCCGTCGATGAGCACGTGACCGCTCAGATCGCGGCCACGGTAGCTGCCCCACGCCGGCTGCCAGACCACCTCCTGGAACACCAGGGGGATCGACATCGAGGCGCGCACCGCCCAGGCGACCGGAAAGGCCGGCGCGGTGCGGGCATTGAGCACCAGCATCTCCTCACCGGTGGTGTCGGAGACGGTGATCGACAGGTCGCGCCCGCACACCGCGGCCAGCTCGGCGAAGCCGGCTTCGCCCAGCCCGGGGCGGCGGGCGTCGAGCCGCTCGACCAGCCAGGCATGGAGTCGATCCCCGGCGAAGAGGCCGCCTCTCTCGAGCAGCGAGAACAGCATGCGAAAGGCGCCCACGCCCAGCAGGCCGCGCATGAGGGCGCGCTCGAGGCGGGCCTCGGTGGCCGCCGGCATCAGGGGGATGTCGACTCGGTCGAAGAGCTGCTGCATCGCCGAGCGGTCGAGCTCCGGCTCGCTGAAGCCGTCGGGCACGTCGAGGAACGTGGCCATGCGTGAGCTGCCGTCGGGCATGCGTTCGCTGAGCGCCTCGGCCAGCTCGTCGGCGTTGTAGCCAGCGGCGGCCAGGACGGCGATGACGGCGCCCGCCGAGGTGCCGACCAGCCGGCGCGGCGTGAAGCCGCGGGCCTCGAGCTCGGCGAGGGCGCCGATGAAGACCGCGCCCTTGGCGCCGCCGCCCTCGAAGGCCACGTCGAAGTCCACGGCCGCTATTGTACCCGCTGGGTGACGATGGTGCCGAAGTCCAGGGCGAGCGAGACCCGGTGTGGTGCGCCGTCGGCGTCGAGCGAGAAGGTGCCGGTGGCGTCGAGCGTGCCGTGGCGGCCGGCGAGTCTGTAGTGGCGCCGCCCGTCGGCGTCGGCGGTGCGGGTGAAGGTGAGGAAGCCGGCCGCCAGCACGAGCTCGGTCTCGGTGCGGACGCTGACCAGCGTGAACGTGCGCCGGTCGCCGACGGCGAGAGTGGCCAGCGCCTCGCCGTACCAGACGAACTCGGCGATGGTCTGGGGCGCGAGCACCGCGTCGTCGTCGGCTGCCAGCTCGAGCGGTGGCTTCGCGTCCTGGGTGGCGACCACGGACCCGCCCTTGCGCGCCACCGACACCCGAGGTGGGGCGAGCGTGTCGGTGGTGAGCTCCATCGCATCGCGCGTGGCCCGGTAGGTCGTCTGTGTCGACCCCGGCACGGTGTAGACGGCGTGGCCGTGGACGACGAGCGGCCCGCCGTCGCCGCGCGACAGGTTGGCCTGCTCGGCCCCGATCGGTGCGTCGCGGAAGAGCACGTCGTAGCGCGCGCTGGCCACCGCGGTCCCCTCGGCCGGCAGCGCCGGCAGGGTAGCCAGGACGTCGGCAGGGGACGGCGGTGGCTTGCGGGCCTCAGCCAGGAGCTCGTCGCGGCGGCGGACCACGCCGCGCACCATCACCACCGACGGATCGGCGACGTTGGTGACCTGGCTCAGCGGATCCTTGCCGACGACGATCAGATCGGCGCGCGCCCCTGCGGCGATCACGCCCAGCTCGCCGGGTCGGCCCTGGAGCTCGCCGGCGGCGGCGGTGGCGGTGCGCAGCGCCTGCCACGGCGTCAGTCCGGCCTCGACGAGGAGGCCGAGCTCGTCGACGACGGCGAAGCCGGGGACGATATAGGGATTTCCCGTGTCGGTGCCTAGCAACAGCTTGGCCCCGGCCGCGTTCAGCTCGCGCACCAGCTCGCGGCGGCGCAGGTTCTTCTGGCGCACGTCCTCGAACATCTCGGGCGTGAACGCCCGCAGCCGGAAGTCGTTGGCGGGTTTCCAGCCCTCGCGCTCGATCGGCGACATCAGCTCGAGGCCGCGGGTGCCGGCGAGCTGGGCCGGGTCGTCGAGCTTGCCGAAACGGTCGGTCACCACCAGGGTCGGGCAGTTCCACACGCCGGCCTTCACCGTCAGCGCGGTCTTCGACTCCTTCACAGGTTCGCCGAAGAACGGCACGTATCCGTCGAGGTGCTCGATCGTCACCTGGCCCGATGCCAGCACGCCGTCCAGGCCCACCGCGCGGGGCACGTGACCCCCGACCGGCAGCCCGACCTTTCGCGCCTCGTCGATGATGGCGGCGTACACGTCGGCCGAGAGTCCGCTGTAGACCTTGAGCCAGTCGTAGCCGGCCTGCTTCTGGGCCTGGACCGCGGCCCGCGCCTGATCGGCGGTGGTGACCACGTCGCTGCCCGGCCACACCGGCGGATCGCCATCGAGGATCGGGCCGGCGGTGAGGATCGTCGGTCCGGCCAGCTCACCCTTCGCGATCGCGTCGCGCCAGCGCACACGCGCGGGTTCGCCGAACAGGTCGCGCACCGTGGTGACGCCGTTGAGCAGGAACAGATCGAGATCGCGCTTGCTCCACAAGTGCACGTGCATGTCGACGAGCCCGGGCAGCACCCAGGCGTCCGTGGCGTCGACCACGGTGGCGAGACGGACGTCGACGTCGGCGGACGGCGCCAGCGCGACGATTCGATCGCCGCGCACCAGCACGGTGTGGTCAGGGAGCGCACGTTCGCGATCCATCGGCACCACCGTCGCGCCGACGATGGCGATGTCGCCGGGCTGGGCGCGGTGAGCGGCGGCGTGGCCGCCGCGCTTGCTGCAGGCCGCGGCGAGGCCGACGACGAGGAACAGGATCAGGCGCCGCACGCGCGCATCATACGGGGATACGATGCGAGGATGGCAGCCGGTGCGCCGTCGGCGCGGGATATGACGATGGCGATGCGCCTCTTGGCGCCGTGGCGTCGCTTCACCGACCCGCTGTTCCTCGGCATGGAGCGCATCCCCGATGATCGCCCGCTCCTGTTCGTCGGCAACCACACGCTGCTCGGCGTGCTCGACGCGCCGCTGATGGTCGCCGAGCTGTACGAGCAGAAGCGCATCTTCCTGCGCTCGCTCGGTGATCACGCTCATTTCAAGGTGCCGGTGTGGCGCGAGCTCCTGGCCCGCTTCGGCACCGTCGACGGCACTCGCGAGAACTGCGCGCGCCTCATGGAGGACGGTGAGGCCATCCTGGTCTTCCCCGGCGGCGGCCGCGAGGTCGCCAAGCGGAAGGGCGAGAAGTACCAGCTCCTGTGGAAGGAGCGGCTCGGCTTCGCTCGCATGGCGCTGCGCCACGGCGCCACCATCGTACCGTTCGCCGCCGTCGGCGCCGAGGACGTCTACGACGTGGTGCTCGACGCCGACGACATCATGGCCAGCCCGCTGGGCACGATCCTCAAGAAGCTCGACGTGCGCGAGGACGTGATCATGCCGCTGGTGCGCGGCGCGGTCGGACCGTTTCCGCGGCGCGAGCGCTTCTACTTCTCGTTCCGCGCGCCGGTGCCGACCCGCGGCCTCGGCCACGAGAACGACGTCGCCGCCGGCAAGCTGCGCGATCACGTGCGGACCGAGGTCGAGGCCGGCATCGCCGAGCTGCTGGCGGTGCAGGCCGAGGATCCGCGTCGGCGGGGACGGCCCCGGGTGTAGGCCCCGGGGGCGGTCGGGGCCGACAACTTCGAGTGACACCGTCGAGATCGCTGTCGTGCCGGGCCGGTGCCTGGTCTATCGTCGGACCCATGCAGGGACGCGATCTCGTCGTGCGGCTGAGGCCTGTGCTGGCTCCGCTCATCTTGCTGGCGCTGGTCGTGGCCTGCGGCTCGACCGGCGATGACGGCGACGACGACGGGCCCGGACCCGACGATCCCATCGAGCTCGAGCCGTCCATGGTCCGGCTCACCGTCCCGCTCGGCTCGACGGTGACCCAGGGCTACACGGTGTACTCGACCAGCATGCGCGGCGTTCGCACCGACATCACCGCCCAGTGCGCGCTGTCACTCGACGCCACCTTCGGCACCGTCGCCGCCTCGGTGGTCACCGTGCTGCCCCACGGAGGCGAGACCCTGGTGCGGGCGTCGTGTGGAGCACGAACCGCTACCTCCCAGCTCATCGTCGATCTCGGTGGCCGCATCATCATCGGCCCCAACACACCGGCCAACGCGCCCGACCTGTTCGTGATCGCCACCCCGGCCGTCGATCCGTTGCGCGAACCGCGCATCGAGTACCCGTTCGATCGGGCAGTGACCCCGGTCAACATGCCGGCGCTCGAGCCGCAGTGGACGGCGGCCGGCAACGATCTCTTCCACATCATCCTCACCTCGGAACACGCTTCGATCGATGTCTACACCACGTCGCTCGAGGCCCCGCTGGGCGAGCCCGACTGGGCCGCGATCTCGTACACCGCTGCCGGTGGCGATCTGCGGATCACCGTCGAGGGTCTGGCCCAGGCCTCGCCGTCGACCAAGTACGCCAGCGCGCCGGTCGATCTGGTGGTGTCGCGCGACGCCATCGATCGCACCGCCATCTACTACTGGGCGTCGTCGCAGGGCAGCATCATGAGCCAGACCTTCGGCGCGGTGACGCCGGCCACCCAGGTGCGCGATCAATGCACGTCGTGCCACTCGCTGTCGCGGACCGGCACCCGCCTCGGCTACAGCCGCTGCGTCGGCAACAACTGCTCGAACCTGTTCGCCGGGTTCCTCAAGTACGACCGCAATACTCAGACCTGGGTCGAGCAGGTCAACGCCGACGGCGCGACCATCCGCGGCTCGTACTCGACGTTCGCCCCGGTTGGCAATCCGTTTCCCACCGACGACCAGGCGCTGGCCATCGTGTCGATGCAGACCGGCAACTTGCAGCTCTACGATCCCGACACCGGCCAGGTGGTGCCCTCGAACCTGCCCGCCGTGTCGACCCACGGACCCGGGATGCCGCGCTCGGGTCTGATGGCCGACTGGTCGCCCGACGGCGCCAGCGTGGTCTACGCCTCGACGCCCAACGCGGGCCAGTGGATCGACCTCAACGGCGGCGCCATCGCCAGGCTCGACTACACGTACAGCGGCGGCACCCACACCTTCGGCGAGCCGCAGTTCCTGGTCACCGGTCCCATCACGCTGCCCAATGGCAGCTACACCAACTTCTTCTTCCCCAGCTACTCTGGCGACGGCACGCTGATCGTCTTCAATGGCGCGCGCGCGACCTGGCGCAACTTCACCGACGCCCGCGCCGCCGGCCAGCGTCTATTCCTGTCCGATGCTGCGGGCACGTGGTCCACTGATCTCACGAAGATGAACGGCGGCGACGTCGACGTCGACATCACCTGGCCGCACTGGGCGCCGGGCGCCACCAGCGACTACCAGTGGGTGGTCTTCGCCAGCCAGCGCGACTACGGCCACAAGCTGACCACCGCCAACACGTCGCCGTCGTGCATCGCCAACGGCGTCCGCCAGTGCAAGCAGATCTGGATCGGCGCGATCAGCAAGGCCACGCTCGCCGCCACGCCAGGCGTGGATCCGAGCGCGCCGCCCATGTGGCTGCCCGGCCAGAACTACCAGACCAACAACATCAGCCCGTACTGGACCGCCGACATTCCGATCAACTGATACCGTCGCGCCGATGAGGCGCGTCTGGATCCTGGCGTCGGTGATCGGCTTCGCCGCCTGCGGCGGTGGAGGCAACGACCCGGCCCAGTGCCGGCGCCAGGCCGCCGAGCTGGCGACGCTCCTGTCCACGATGGACCACGAACCTTCGCTGTTCCGCGCCGACGACGCCAAGCTGGTCGTGCGCGAGGGCCTCTCGACCGCCGGCCTGTCGTTCGGGACGATCGTGGTGGTCACACCGACGGCGGTCAGCATGAGCGGACGGCGCGTGGACCTCGGCGGGCTGGCGGAGGAGCTGGCCGCCGCTCACCGTCAGGTGGTCGAGAACGCGGAGCGTTACGGTCGCAAGGACATGCAGGACACCACGCTGGTCTATCTGGTGGTGGACGAGGCCGCGCTCTGGGGGCGCGTCGGCGCGGTGGCCGCGGCCGCCCACGAGGCCGGCTTCACCCGTCCCGCGTTCGTCTTCGCCCGGCCGACGGCGCCGGTCACCAAGCCACCGCGGAGCTGGATCGACGCCGATCTGGATCGGCTGATGGAGTCGGAAGAGGCCGGCAACAGGGCGACCGAGCTGGCCCGGATGACCGAGAAGGTGGTCAAGACCTGTCCGGCGATGGTGCGCGCCTTCGGCAGCGTGGCCAGCGACGACGGCGGCTCCAAGGCCGAGACGATCATCCGCGCCATCGAGCCGTCGCTGATCGAGTGCAACTGCAAGCTCGACCTGCCGGCGTTCCGGTCGATCATGTTCCGCCTGCTCTACACCCCGCAGCCGACCGGGTCGCTGCGGGTGACCCTCGATCCGGCGCGGGCGCCGCTGGCGGTGGCGTCCGACACGCCCTGGCGCGTCGCCAGCGCGCAGCTCACCGCGGACGCCACGGTCTGGATCGCGCCGCCGCCCTGACGGTGCAGCGGCCGCGCCGGCCTCAGCCGGGCAGCACGCCGAGCTGGCGCAGCATGCCGGCCTCGTCGAAGACGCCGAACAGCTCGCGCACCCGGCCGTCGCGCAGGTGGAGGAGCACGTTGCCGTGGACGTGGATCTCGCGCTCGGTGGCCGGGATGCCGAAGAAGGCGCCGGTGTGGCGACCGTGGATGGCGAAGCGCACCGCCACCTTGTCGCCGGCGGCGAAGACGTCGACCACCTCGTGCCTCATGTCGGGGAACGCCGCGTAGAAGGCCTGGGCGAAGCCCTGGTGGCCGGCCAGGCCCATGGCCGGGTTGCCGCCCAGGTGGGCCCGGTAGTCCGGGGTGCACAGCTCGGGTGCTGGTCCACCCCGGAGCCGGTCCTGTGCCGCGAAGAACATCCTACCGATCTCACCGCGCTCGTCGCTCATCGGTGCCTCCTTTGCTGGCCCGGCTCGATAGGAAACCAAATTGCCTAAATTGTCAACCTGGTTTCATAGTACGGTCGGGGCATGAAGCCGCGCTTCACCGACCCGGTCGCGTTGCGCGCCCACCGCAACCGCAAGATCTACCGATCGCTGAGCCGGATCACGCGGGTCTACAATCGCTGGCTGGTCGAGCAGCTCCATGCCCGGGGCTTCCGCGACTTCTCGCCGGCGTATCCACCTCTCCTCGCCAACCTCGACACCGAGGGCAGCCGCATCGGCGCCCTGGCCCAGCGCGCCGGCGTGACCCGGCAGGCTGCCGGTCAGCTCCTGGTCGAGATCGAGGCCGCCGGTTACGTCACCACCCGACCCGATCCCGACGACGGTCGGGCCACGGTGGTGGCGTTCACCACCAAGGGCACGCGCATGCTGGCGGCGGTGCTCGAGCTGGTCGAGGAGTTCGAGGGCGGCTTCGCCCGCTTCGCGCCGGTCGATGACGTCGAGCGGGTCGCGGCGACCCTGGCGGCGATCGCCGATGGCGTCGATCCCGACGGAGCGCTGCGCCAGGGCTGAACCCGGGTGTACGATCGCCCCGCGTGTCACGCGGGACCAGGGCCACGCAGATCGCCGCGCTCGAGGCGCGTCGCAACGAGGAGCAGACCCTCGCGGCCGGCGCGCTCGAGGGCGAGCGGCGCGCGTCGATCGCGCGCGTGGCCATGGTGGCGCTGTTCGCCTTCTGCGCCGAGGTCTTGCCCCGCCTGCAGGGCCAGGACTTCGTCAGCGGCTGGGGCCGGCAGCTCGTCGGCGGGAGCTACACCGCCTTCGCGATCGGAACGATCCTCATCCTGCGCCGCGTCCGGCCCGACCCCGGCAAGGCCCGGGTGCGGCCGATGATCATGACCGTCGTCGACTTCGGGTTCGTGACCTACATGGGCCTGTCGGACCTCGAGACCTCGCTCGGGTTCCGGCCCGAGCTGGCCGCGGCCGCCGGCGGCGTGTTGATCAGCTTCGCGGTGACCCGCATCGCCCTGTGGCAGGTGGCGACCACGGTCGCGCTGGCGCTGGCCAGCTTCTCCATCATCGCCGGCCGCGCCGGTCGCCTGGACGAGCCGACCACGCTGTTCGTGCTGGCCGGCTTCATCGCGCTGGGCTTCATGATCGGCATGACCAACCGCGCGGTGCGCCGCATGTTCACCGAGCTGCGGCGGCGCGACAACCTCACCCGTTTCCTGCCTCGGGCGGTGGCCGAGCGCGTGCTGGCCCATGGCGCGGGCGCGTTGTCGCCGGTGCAGCGCGAGGTCACGGTGCTGTTCTCCGACATCCGCGGCTTCACCGCGCTGGCCGAACACCTGCCGCCGCGCGCCGTGCTCGAGCTGCTCGACGACTACTTCGGGCGCATGGCGCTGATCGTCAAGGGCCACGAAGGCGTGGTCGGCAAGTTCCTCGGCGACGGCATGCTGGCCTACTGGGGCGTACCCGACGACGACGGCGACCACGCGCGCAAGGCGGTGCGGGCCGCGCTCGACATGCACAAAGAGCTGGCCGACGTGAACCGGGCCCGCGCCCAGGACGGCCAGCCGCCGCTGCGCATCGGCATCGGCGTCCACACCGGGCCGGTGGCAGCCGGCATGCTCGGCGGCGCCGAGCACGCCGAGTACACGGTGATCGGCGACGCCGTCAACGTGGCCTCGCGCATCGAGGGCCTGACCAAGCGCCACGGCGTGGACGTGCTGGTCAGCGAGACCACGTGGGAGCGCTGCGGCGACCGTTTCGGCGGCACCCGGCTCGCCGCCGAGGAGATCCGCGGCCGGCGCGAGCCGGTGGTGCTGTACGCGGTGAGCGAGCGCGGTTGATACTGGAGCCATGCAGGTCCAGAAGCCGCCGACACCGCTCGCCGTGCCCGCCGGAGCCCGGGTCGTGTTCCTGGCCGGATCGATCGACATGGGCGCGGCCGACGACTGGCAGACCCGGCTGACGGCAGCGCTTTTCGATCGCGTCGGTGATGGCGAGCTCGTCGTGCTCAATCCGCGTCGCGACGCCTGGGACGCGAGCTGGCGCCAGTCGATCGACGAGCCACGTTTCCGCGGTCAGGTCGAGTGGGAGCTCGACGGGCTCGAGCGCGCCGACGTGATCGCGATGTGGTTCACGCCGGCGTCGAAGGCGCCGATCACGCTGCTCGAGCTGGGCCTCGTCGCGCGTGGCGGCAAGGTGGTGGTCGGCTGCCCCGAGGGCTTCTGGCGCAGGGGCAACATCGAGGTGGTGTGCGCGCGCTTCGCGGTGCCGCTCCTCGCCGACTGGGAGACCTTCGTCGCCGCGGTGCACGCCCGTCTCTGAGCGGCCTACGCCACCGAAGGCGGGGGCCGGGCCACGAACGTGTCCTCGAGCGAGCCGCCGGTGGCGGGGTCGGCCTTGCGCAGCACCTCGGGCGGCAAGGTGCCGTCGATGGCGCGGGCCAGGTCGATCGCCAGCTCCTCGACGGTGCGATAGCGGCGGGTCGGCGAGCGCGCCATGGCCAGGGTGATCACGGCGTCGAGCGCGGGACGAACGTCGGGGTTGAACTGGCTGGGCCGCGGCGTCTCGCCCGAGGTGCGGCGCTCGGTCGGCTTCTCGGCGGCCGGCCGCTCGCCGGTGAGGAGCTGGAACGCGACCACGCCCAGGGCGTAGACGTCGGCCTCGGGACCGATGTCGGCGGCGCCCGACTCGACCATCTCGGGCGCGATGTAGCCCGGCGTGCCGAGCACGGCGGCGGTCTGGGTCAGCTCGTCGTGGTCGTCCTTCGAGCTGGCCACGCCGAAGTCGAGCACCCGCACCGTGCCGTCATCGAGGAGGAAGAGGTTGTGAGGCTTGAGATCGCGATGGACGATGCCGGCCTGGTGGATGGCGATGACGGCGCGGCACACCGTCATCATCAGCGGCACGACCTCGCCGACGGGCAGCCGGCGCTGCCGGCGCAGGCGCGCCGCCAGATCCTCGCCGTCGAGGTGATCGAAGACGACGACGCGTTCACCGGGGCCGGCGAGGTGGACCTCGCGGACGGTGGCGGTCACCGACGCCGGCAGCCGGGCCGCCAGCTTGGCCTCGCGGCGCACGCGGGCGAGCAGGTGCTCGTCGTCGACCAGGTGCGGGTGCACCACCTTGACCGCGACCCGCGCGCCGTCGGGCTGGCCGGCGCGGGCGCCCCGGTAGACCTCGGCCATGCCGCCGCGGCCGATGACGTCGCCGAGCAGGAACCCGGAGACGACCTGGCCGGTGAGGCGACCCTCGCGCGCGCCCTCGGTGACGGCAACCAGGCGACGCTCGGCCACGGCGAGGGCGCGCTCGGTCCGGCGCAGCGCGGTGACCAGCAGGTTCGAGCCCATCCAGGTCATGGTGTAGACGCTGGCGATCGAGAGGATGACGGCGACGCGGATGCTGGCGGCCTCGTAGACCGGGCCCGGCGCGGCGTTGAACAGCGGCACGCGATCGAGGACGCCTGCCTCCTCGAGGCCGAAAGCGCCGCCGTGCAGGACGAGGAGCACGGCCAGGCTGACCACGCCCATCGACCACGACAGGAGCGCGCGGTGGCCGGCGACCAGCATCGCGCCGGCGACGAGGAAATAGCTCGAGAGCGTGCCGGTGACCTGGATCCAGACCACGACGCTGAGCTGGGCCAGGACGATGGCGAGGACGATCACGCCGCGGCCGACCTCGCGTCCGGCGTGGCGGCGGCCGAGCAGGTAGAGCAACGCCAGGACCGGCAGGTTGATGGCGGCGAAGGTGTCGAGGGTGCGGGCGGCGATGCGCGGATCGGCGCGCAGGCCCAGCCACAGGCCGATGTCGATGAAGAAGGCCAGCGTGGCGACGATGCGGGCCATCGCCCAGAAGCCGCGCAGGCGCGTCGCATCGAGCGGCTCCTCGACGGAAGGCCGCACCGCCGCCCGACTGGCGAGGGTCCCCAGCTCCATCCACCCACGTTACACCCCGAGGCCGCGCCTGTGCCCATGCCCATGCCCGTGCCCGTGCCCGTGCCCGTGCCCGTGCCCGATCCGCTACGTTCTACCCATGTTCGGCGCCACCCGCCCTCTCGCCATCGGCGCGATGCGGCTCTCCACCGCCGACGATCGCGACGAGACTCGCTCGGCCGCTGTCCTCGACGCCGCGCTTGCCGCCGGCGTCGCTGTCATCGACACCGCCGACGTCTATGCCCGCGACGAATCCGAGCTCGGGCACAACGAACGCCTGATCGCCGCGGCGCTGGCTCGCAGCTCGCCGGCGGGGGCCCTGATCGTCACCAAGAGCGGCTTGCGTCGGGATGGCCCCCGCTGGGTCGCCGACGGTCGTGCGAGTCACGTGATCGACGCGGCGCGGGCGACGCGGGCGCGTCTGGGTGGCGGGCCGCTGGCGCTGCACCTGCTCCATGCGCCCGATCCGCAGGTGCCGTTCGCGACGAGCGTGCGGGCGCTGGCGAAGCTCGTGGAGGACGGCGACGCGGTGCGGGTCGGACTGTCGAACGTGAACCGCACGCAGCTCGACGAGGCGCTCGCGCTGGGCGTGGTGGAGGTGAGCGCGGTCGAGGTGGAGCTGGGGCCGCACCGTGTCGACGCGATCCGCGGCGGGCTGGTGGCGCGCTGCGAGGAGCGCGGGATCGCGGTGCTGGCGTACCGGCCGTTCGGTGGCGTGGGCAAGGTGAAGAAGCTCGGCAACGACGCGGTGGTGCGGCGGATCGCCGAGCGGTGCGGGGCGACGGCGCAGGAGGTGGTGCTGGCGTGGCTGCGCGGGCTGAGCCCGGTGGTGGTGGCGTTGCCGGGGGTGGGGACCGTGGGGAGTGTGCAGAGCGTGGTGAGGGCGGCGGGGGTGGAGCTCGAGGAGGGGGAGAGGAGGGAGCTGGATGAGAGATGGGTGAACGTGGGCGGAGGAGGGAAGCCCCGATCGTTCACGTCGCCGTCGCCGTCAACGTCCACGTCGACGGGGGGGGAAGTCGTGATCGTCATGGGGATGCCGGGGGCGGGGAAGAGCACGGTGGCGAGGGAGCTCGGTCATGTTCGGTTCAACCGCGACGAGCGGGGCGGGACGCTGGAGAAGATGGCGGTGCTGCTCGACGAGGCGCTGGCCAGCGGCGTGACCAGCGCGGTGCTCGACAACACCTATGCGACGCGGGCGCTGCGGGCGCCGGTGGTGGAGGTCGCGCGGCGCCATGGCCTCCCGGTGCGGTGCGTCTGGATCGACACCACCATCGAGGACGCGCAGGTGAACGCGGCGGCCCGGATCCTCGAGCGACACGGGCGGCTGCCCGAGCCGGGCGAGATGAACAAGTTGATGAAGCAGGACCCGGGCGCGTTCAAGCCGGGCGCGCAGTTCAACTGGCGGCGCGAGCTCGAGCCGCCGCAGCTCGACGAGGGCTTCGCGGCGGTGGAAAGGATCGAGTTCACGCGCCAGGTACGCCCGGGCACGAACCGTGCGCTGGTCGTCGATCTCGACGACGTGGTCCGGGTCGGGCGGCCGGTGCGTGCCGCCGAGGTCCGCCTGGTCGACGGCGTCGCCGAGGCCCTGGCCCGCTGGCGCGCGGCCGGCTGGCTGGTGGTCGGCACCGCGTGGCAGCCGGCGGCCGCCGATCTCGCCGCCGTCGACGCCCGCACCGCCGAGCTCCTCGGCGCGGCGATCGACATCGTCACCTGCGTGCACCCCGCCGGACCGCCGGTTTGCTGGTGCCGCAAGCCCATGCCCGGCCTCGGCCTCGTCCTCGCCCGCCGCCACCAGCTCGACCTCGGCCGCTCGCTGCACGCCGGCAAGGGTGCGGCCGATCGGGGGTTCGCCGGGCGCCTGGGGCTGCGCTTCCTCGACGCCACCGACCTCGCGGCAAGCCCACCCGCAGTAGACTGACGGCCGCGTGGAGCTCTCGGCCACCATCCGCGGGGTGCGTTACCGCTTCGACTCGGTGAAGGAGTTGCTCGGTCGCGCCAACCCGCCCAAGAGCGGCGACGATCTCGCCGGCGTCTCGGCGCGCAGCGCGGTCGAGCGGGTCGCCGCCCGCGCCGTGCTCGCCGGCCTCACCCTGGCCGAGCTTCGCGACAACCCGGTGGTGCCCTACGAGCAGGACGAGCTGACCCGCCTCGTCGAGGACGACCTCGACGAGCAAGCCTTCCGCGCCGTCGCGCATCTCACCGTCGGTCAGTTCCGCGAGTGGCTGCTCGAGACCACCACCACTGGCGCCACGCTGCGCTCGGTGGCGCCCGGCCTCACCCCCGAGATGGCGGCCGCGGTCTGCAAGCTGATGTCGAACCTCGACCTCATGACCGTCGGCGCCAAGTGCGAGGTCGTGGTCCGCGCCAACAACACGCTGGGGCTGCCGGGCCGGCTGTCATCGCGGGTCCAGCCCAACCACCCCACCGACGACGTGCTCGGCATCCTGGCCTCGATGCGCGAGGGGCTGTCGTACGGCTGCGGCGACGCCGTCATCGGCGTCAACCCCGCCACCGACTCGCCGGCGTCGACCGCCGCCATCCTGACTGCGATCGACGAGGTCCTGCGCAAGCACGAGGTGCCGACCCAGCACTGCGTGCTCTCGCACGTGACGGTGCAGCTCAAGGCGCTCGAGCTCGGTTGTCCGATGGATCTGATGTTCCAGTCGCTGGGCGGCACCGAGGCCGCCAACAAGGCCTTCGGGGTCAGCGTCAAGCTGCTCGACGAGGCCTGGGCGACCATGAAGGAGCGCGGCACCACCCGCGGTCCCAACGTCTTGTTCTTCGAGACCGGCCAGGGCTCGGCCCTGTCGAGCT
>SXJR01000121.1 GCA_005779305.1 Myxococcales bacterium | reverse complement strand
TCGAGGCGACCAGGGCGAGCGTCGTGCCGCCGCCGACGCTGTCGGTGCTCGCGTCGACCTCGGCGCCGGCATCGAGGCCGGCAGTGGGGCTCGCGGACGCCGGGGCATCCCGAGTGGCACCTCACGCCCGGCGTCGAGAGCACCACCGGGCCGCTCGGGCAGGGCCACGCCAACGCGGTGGGCATGGCCATCGCCGAGCGCTTCCTGGCCAACCTGTTCAACCGCCCCGGCCACACCATCGTCGATCACTTCACCTATGCGCTGGTGTCCGACGGCGACGTCGTCGAGGGCGTGGCCCAGGAGGCGGCGTCGCTCGCCGGCCACCTCGGCCTGGGCAAGCTCATCTGCCTCTACGACGACAACCAGATCACCCTCGATGGTCCGGCGTCCCTGGCGATGAGCGAGGACGTGGCCGCGCGCTACGCCGCCATGGGCTGGCAGGTGCTGCGCGTCGACGACGGCGATCGCGACGTCGACGCCATCGATCGCGCCATCGCGGCGGCCAAGGCCGACAGCGCGCGGCCGTCGATGATCTGCGTGCGCACCACCATCGGATTCGGCTCGCCCAAGAAGGCTGGCACCGCCGGCGCTCACGGCTCGCCGCTGGGCAAGGACGAGGTCGCCGCCACCAAGCGCGCGCTGGGCTGGGATCCCGACGCCCACTTCCTGGTGCCCGACGCCGCCCGCGCCCACTTCGGTGCCATCAAGACCCGCGGCGCCGCGGCCCACGCGGCGTGGCGGTCGCGGCTCGAGGCCTACCGTGCGGCCCACCCCGATCTGGCCGCGTCGTGGGACGCGGCCCAGAAGGGCGAGCTGCCGGCGGGCTGGGCGGCGGCGGTGCCGACGTGGAAAGACGGCGAGTCGCTGGCCACACGCACGGCCTCGGGCAAGTGCATGGTGGCGCTGGCCGCCAAGGTCCCGTGGCTGTTCGGCGGCGACGCCGACCTCGGCGGATCGACCAAGACCATCGTGCCCGGCGGCGATCACGATCGCACCGGCGCCGGTCGCAACCTGCGCTTCGGCGTGCGCGAGCACGCCATGGGCGCCATCTGCAACGGCATGGCCTACCACGGCGGCGTGCGGCCGTTCGCGGCCACGTTCTTCGTGTTCAGCGACTACATGCGGCCGGCGGTGCGCCTGGCCGCGCTCAACCATCTGCCGGTCACCTACGTCTGGACCCACGACGCGGGCGGCCGCGGCGAGGACGGGCCGACCCACCAGCCGGTCGAGCACCTGATGTCGTTGCGCGCGATGCCCGAGCTCTGGGTCGTGAGGCCCGCCGACGCCAACGAGACGGCGGCGGCGTGGAAGCTGGCCATGCAGCGCACCGACGGTCCGGTGGCGCTGGTGCTGTCGCGCCAGGATCTGCCGGTGGTGACGCCGGTCGATGCGCCGGTCGAGCGCGGCGCCTACGTCGTGCGCGAGGCCGTCGGCGGCGCGGCCCAGATCATCCTCGTCGCCACTGGCTCCGAGCTGACCATGGCGCTGGCGGCGCAGGGCGTGCTCGCCGCCGGCGGCATCGCCGCCCGCGTGGTGTCGATGCCGTGCTGGGAGCGCTTCTTCCTCCAGGATGCCGCCTACCGCGACAGCGTGTTGCCGCCGTCGGTGCGCGCCCGCGTCGCCGTCGAGGCCGGCGTCACCTTCGGCTGGGGCGAGATCGTCGGTACGACCGGCAAGGTGGTCGGCCTCGATCGCTTCGGTGCCTCGGCGCCCGGCGAGGTCCTCTACGAGAAGCTCGGCCTCACCGTCGAGGCCGTGGTCGCCGCTGCGCGGGCATCCCTGGCCGCGGCTGCGGGCTGACGCTCGATCATCCGGTCACCGGCGTCAGCCAGTCGGCGAGCGCGGTGTGGCCGGCGTGGCGGGCCCAGTCGGCTGGCGTGCCGTCGAACTGGTTGTCGCGGAGCGTACGATCGGCGCCGTGCGCGACGAGGAGCTCGCACGCGGCGCGCTGGGCGTTGATCGCCGCCTCGTGGAGCATCGTCGGTGCGTACGGGCGTGGCAGCCGTGCGTCCACGTCGAGGCCGGCGCCGATCAGCGCGTCGAGCGCTCCGGCGGCGCCGTTCATCGCCGCGGCCCAGCCGGCCTCCAGCCGCTCGTCGTCGGTCACGCCGCGCGCGAGCAGGGCGCGTAGCGCGCCGACGTCGTCGAGGCCGGCCGCCGCGACGGCGGTGACCCGCCCGCCGCGCGCGAGCAGCCCGCGGGTGGTGGCGACCTGGCGGTGCAGGATCGCCGCGCGCAGCCCGAGCGTCGGATCCGCGCCGCGCGCGATCAGCAGGTCGAGCAGCGGCTCGACGACGCCAGCCTGGTGCGCGGGCTCGCTCGAGGCGACCAGGGCGAGCGTCGTGCCGCCGCCGACGCTGTCGGTGCTCGCGTCGACCTCGGCGCCGGCATCGAGGATCGTCCGCGTGGACTCGACGATCCGAGGCGGCATGCCGACCAGACCCGGGCGGCCGGGATTGAGGGCGACGAAGTGGAGCAGGGTGGGGCGCGCGAAGTAGCCGCGCGTGAGCGCGCTGTCGTCTTCGACCCGGGCCGTGACCAGCTGGGGCTGCGCGCGCAGCAGCGTCGCGAGCGCCTCGACCTCGCCGGCATCGAGCAGCGCGACGGCGCGCGCGAGCCCGGCGTCGCGGAACCCGATCTCGGTGAGCAGCCGGGTGTTGGCGTCGCGGTGCGGGTTGGCCTGGGCGTCGCGGGCGTGGTCGGCGGCGGTCTTGCCGGCCTCGTCGGCGATCCAGCCCCGTGCGCCGTGGTCGAGCAAGAGACGCGCATCCCCGGGCGCTCCGCCGCGCGCCGCGCACATCAGCGGCATCGTCCCGGCCGGGGTGCGGGCGTTCGCATCGGCGCCGCGGTCGAGGAGCGCGCGCAGGCAATCGGTCGCCCCCAGCTCGGCCGCGTAGTGGATCAGTTGCCCGCCTGGTAACTCGACATAGGGCAACGCGTCGAACGCGCGGGTGGCGAGCGACGGCTCCGCGTCGAGCTCGCGGGCGAGCGCCGCGGCGTCGTCGCGGTGGATCGCCAGCAGCGGCGGCGTGACCTCCGGCGGCAGGTATGCGCCGTGCTCGAGCAGCACGTCGATGCCGCGCTGCTTGGCGAGGTTGCGGCCGCGCAGGTAGCTCCCGAGCCAGCACGAGAGCGCGCACTGGGGGCCGAACTTGGTGTCGATCGGTGGCGCGGTCACGTCGCCGCCAACCTCGATCAGGAAGACGAGCCCCTCGACGTCGAGCGCCTCGCCGGTGACGAACACGATCGGCCCGTAGTCGGCGCCGTACTGGCCGTCGGGATCGGCGCCGTGCTCGACGAGCAGCCGCGCGATCGAAGCGCGCTCGTCGAAGCGGAGCACGGCGCGCGCGAGCGCGAGGTCGAGGTCGTGCGGGGTGAAGTCGCCGGCGGCGAGCAGCTCGCGGACCCGGTCGAGGTCGTTCGCGTTCGCGGCGGCGGGCAGCGGCGCGAAGTCGTGCGAGGTCGGCGTGTGCTCGAGTCGATCCTCGCCGCGTCGCATCGACTCGACCGTGGCCATCAGCTCGGCCCAGTGCCGCGCTCCGTAGTCGCGGGCGAGTCGGTGCTGCGCGTCGGCGAGGGAGAGCGCGTCGCGGCGGGCGAGACGCTTGGCCTGCTTGCGGAGATGCTCGGCCGACGGCCGGTGAGGTAGACGCATGTGACTCTTTTCCGTTGGCGCCCACGTCCGCACGTAGGGCAGGAAAAGAGAGCTGGACGAGTGAGAGACGAGGTGGGCTGAGCCCTTTCCGCGGACAGGTCGCGCCCTCGGAGCGCGATGCCTGACGCTACCACGCTCGCGGTGGTGCCGCTCAGTTCATCTTCAGCGTCGTCGTGGAGATGACCGCTTCTTTGCCCCGGATCTTGCCGGTGAGCTTGAGGGTGTAGGTCTTGCCCTTGGTGATGTTGTCGTCTTCGGTGATCTCGACGTCACCTTCGAGCACGGTCATCTTGGGATCGACGCCGGTGAGGGTCTTGTTCGCGGAGTAGTTGGCGCCGTCGTAGAACTCGAGGGTGAGCGAGGTGGCGCCGGTCTTGTTGAGGAACGCGGTGTAGACGAAGTTCCACGTCCACACATCGTCGCTGCCCGACTGACCTGTGATCGACGTGAGCGTCTCCTTCTTGAAGTGGGCGATCGTCGTCTTGTCGTCGCCGACCATCTCGAGGGGGCTCTTGGTGACGAGGATCTTGCCCTTGAAGGCGGCAATCACCTTCTTCGACAGGTCGGCGTGAGCCGGTGTCGCCGAGAGTCCGATCGCCAGGGCGATCAGCGAGGCAACGAAGAGAGGTGCCGCGAAGAACGAACGCCGCGAGGTGGTCATGGGAGCCTCCGCATCATCAGTGTACCGGACTAGACCGCGAGGGTCGGACATCTGTCCGACAGCGGCGACGGTGCTTACGTTGCGGAGATCAGCTGATCGTCACGACTTGGGCGCGTCGTCGGATGGTGGGACGGGGGTCGGTGGAGCCTCGCTGGCAGCTTGGACGCTCGCCTCCGCCGCCTGATTCACCGGATCCGATCCGGGCGCACCGGGGCCGCCAGGGCCGCGGAATCCGCCGGGACCACGGCCGCCTGGGCCGCCTGGGCCGCCTGGACCACCAGGGCCACCTGGGCCTCGACCGCGCCCTCGGCCACCACGGCGTCCGCGCCGCTCACCGTCGAAGCCGCCGGGACCACCGGGACCGCCACCGGGGCCGCCGGGACCCGCCGCCTGATCGCCTGGCTGGCCGCCTGCGCTGGCGCCACCGCCACCGCCGCCGCCACCGCCGAACCCACCCGGTCCACGCGGGCCCCCTGGACCACGCGGG
>SXJR01000015.1 GCA_005779305.1 Myxococcales bacterium | reverse complement strand
TCTCGCCGGTGATCATGACCGAGATGTCGGTGGGCGCGATCTTCTCGACCCGCCGGAAGACCTGCTGCATGACCGCGCTGGTGCCGACGATCTCGCCGAAGTGGAACTGCTCGAGGCGCTCGTTGAGGCGGCGGTTGTCGACTCGCAGCTCGTCGAGCAACATGGCGTTGGCGATGATCAGTGAGGCCTGCGACGAGAACACCGTCAGCGCCCGCATCATCTGCTCCTGGAACAGATCGATCACCGAATCGTTGCCGACGTAGATGAGGCCGAGCAGGCGGCCGCGGTCGAGCAGCGGCACGCAGATCACGCTGGACAGGCGCAGCTGCATCACGCTCTTGGCCGCGGCGAACTCGACGTCGTGCATGGCGTCGGAGATGATCACCGGGCGCCGGGTGTGGACGACCTTGGCGACGATCGAGTCGGAGAGCTGGCTGACGGCGTCGGAGATGTTCTCGCGCTTGAGGTTGCGGGCGACCTTGATGTCGAGCGTGTCGCCCTCCATCAGGATCAGGAAGCCCTTGTCGGCGTTGGTGATCTCGATGACCAGGTCCATCAGCGTGTCGAGCAGCTCGCCCAGGTCGCGCTGGTGCATGAGCTTCTCGGAGAAGTCGAAGAGCTTGTGGTAGGCGTCGAGGTCGGCAACGGTCGAGACCTCCTCGGCCTCGGGGATCATGGCGTCGTCGACCAGGGCGAAGCGCAGCTCGCAGCTGCCGATGGTGAGCTTGTCGTCGTGGCTGAGCTTGTGCTTGCTGCGCTTCTTGCCGTTGACGACGACCTCGGCCTTTCGCTGCAGCGTGGTGATCGTGTAGGTCTGGCCGTCGAAGTGGATCGAGGCGTAGGCGTCGCCGATCAACGGATCGGGCAGGACCACGTCGTTGTCGGGTCCCGAGCCCAGCGACGTGATCTTCTTGTAGAGGTGGTAGATCGACGGCGGCTGACCGGGTGCGGCGAGGCGAAGCGACGGCATGGCGGCTCCTAGAACTCCCAGGACATGACGAGGCCCGCGCCGCCGGGGAGCGGCGTCGGGGCGAGATGGAAGGTGGTGCCGGACGGCGTCTCGGGTTTGCCGGGACGGGTGCCGGGACCGCCATCGGGTGGTCCGGTGCGCGGATCCTTGAGCCGCATGTCGGGCGGCAGGAGCGACTCGTCCGGCTTGCGGACGATGGTCGGCTTGTAGTGGACCAGCGCGTCGACGATGCCCCAGGCGGCCAGGCCGAGGAACACGGCGCCCGAGCCGATCTCGATCTGCTGCAGGCGAAAGACCGTGCCCGAGTCCTCGCTGGGGACCGAGCCGGACAGGCCGTACGAGCCGACCAGGTACATCCAGATGCCGGCCGAGAGCGCGCCGGTGACGCCCTGGGCGGTGGCGAAGGCGAGGCCCTTGCGGGTCTGCCCGTTCTGGAACTGGCCGGCGCCGAAGGGGATGAAGTTCACGTAGTAGTCGCGCTTCTCGACGATGACCATGGCCTCGACCAGGCGGCGGTACTTCTCGCGTTCGAGCGCCAGCGCCCGCTTCTCGGCCTCGAGCCGGTACTTCTCGGCCAGGGCGACGCGGCGCTCCTCGTAGAGCGCGACCGCGGCCTCGGAGAAGACGCCGCTGCCCAGCTTGCGCTCGCGCTGGAGCACGATCGCCTCCTCGAACTCGCGGGTGGCGGTGATGCGATCGTGCTGCTCGAACGCGCACATGCCGAGCAAGAGGTGGGCCTCGTAGATGTCCTCCTCGGAGGCCAGGCGCGGCGACGGGTAGAGCAGGGACGACAGCACCGGGATGGCGGCCTGCCAGTCGCTGCGGCGGAAGGCGTCGCGGGCGGTGTTCATCTCCTCGGCCGGGCTGGCGGCGGCGGGCGCGACGGTGGACACGACCGCGACGGCGGCGAGCAGGGCGAGGGCGGCGGCGCGGATCATGGCGCGCACGTCACCTTCTCGATGCTCTTGGGGTGCACCGCCACCGACTTGCGGATCACCCTGTCGAGCCCGACGGTGAAGACCACGTCGATGTCGCGCTGGAGCAGCGTGCCGCGGAACGAGATCACGCTCGGCTTGCCCAGGCGTGCGCCCTTGCCGTCGATCTGGACGGTCACCTCGCCCTCGGCGTCGCACTCGGGCGTGATCTGCGCCGGCAGGAAGCTGAGGTTGATGTTCAGCTGCTTGCTCTGGCCGGCGGGCACGGTGACCTGCTCGGCCTCGCAGCAGCCGTCGTTGCGCACGGCGATGATCACCGCCGAGGCCGACACCGGCAGCTCGGCCGTGCCGTCGTCGAGCGTCTGCCAGGCGCCGCCGCCGATCTGGACCTCCGACTCCTTGGGGAACACGGTGAGCTTGAAGGTCGCGCCGTCGATGGCCGCGCCACCGGCGTCGATCGGCGGGCGGGCGTCGCGGTCGCCCGGGCGCCGCGCGTCGGCGGGGACGGGCAGGACGCCGCGGGCGTCGACCGGCGACGCGTCGGCGGTGGCGGCATCGATGGGCGCGATGGCGGCGTCGATGGCGCCGGCATCGATGGGCGCGCCGGGCCCGTCGACGACCTGACCGCCGCTCACGCCACCGCCACGGCTCTTGATCAGGTGGCGCGCGCCCCAGGCGCCGGCGCCGGCGACGATCACGGCCAGGCCGATGAGGCCGGTCTGGCGCCAGCGCCGCCGCCGCTCGAGGCTGGACAGGGCCTCGAGCGCGCCGGCGTGGCCGGGTTCGATGGTGAGGACGCGATCGAGCAGCTCGAGCGCGGTCGAGCGCTGCAGCGGCAGCGCCTCGCGGGCCCGGCGCATGAGGTGATCGGTGAGCCGCGCGCCCAGGGCCAGCTCGTACGCCGATGGGGAGGCGAAGTAGCGGGCCAGCTCCTCCTTGCCGGTGCCCAGGCCCGAGCCCTCGAGATACTGCTCGAGGTCGGTGAGCATCGCGGTGATCACCGGGTAGCGCGCGTCGGGATCGCGCGCCATGGCCTTGAGGATGATGCGGCCGAGCTGGTTGCCGACGCGGGGGTTGGCCTGGCGCGGATCGCTGAAGCGACACTCGGCGATGCGCTTGAGGATCTCGTGCGGGTTCCGACCCTCGAACGGCAGCTTGCCCACGGTGAGCTGGTACAGCACGATGCCGGCGGCGAAGACGTCGGTGCGGAAGTCGAGGGGGCGGCCCTCGACGTGCTCGGGCGACATGTACGCCGGCGAGCCGAGCAGCTGACCGGTCATGGTCATGCGCTGGGCGTCGACCATCTGCGAGATGCCGAAGTCGGTGAGCTTGACGACCCCGTCGCTGCGGATCATCACGTTCTCGGGCTTCACGTCGCGGTGGAGCACGCCCTGGCCGTGGGCGTGCCCGAGGGCGCGGCAGATCTGGACGACGATCATCGCGCCGACCTCGGCGTACTTGGGCGGATGATCGGTCGAGAACTGCTTGAGGGTCTTGCCGTCGATGAACTCGGTGACGATGTAGCTCTCGCCCCCGGCCTTGCCCGAGTAGTCGAAGATCTCGAGGATGTTCTCGTGTCGCAGCTTGGCGACGGCGTGGGCCTCGCGCTCGAAGCGGTCGCGGGCCTCGTCGTGATCGGCGAGGTGGCGGTGCAGGACCTTCAACGCCACGTGACGCTTGAGCGAGCGATCGTTGGCGCGATAGACCACGGCCATCCCGCCCTGGCCTACGCGCTCGAGCAGCTCGTACTTGTCGATGACCTGGCCGACCTCGATGACGAACCTCGGACCCTCGGAGCGACGGACGCGCCGGTCTGACAATTGTGTCACACCGAGCCGCCGTCAGGATAGGACGAGCGGCGAGCCGGCGGGGTTGCCCAAGTGCGCGTGGCGGTCGAGGTTTGCCACCGCCGCCGGTTGCGCGGCGTGACAGCCACGTCGCGCGCCCTCCGGGTCGGCGGCGAGCTAGGATGCGGCGTGGCACCCCCGGAGCCTCCGGTCGTCCCGAGCCGACACGAGCGCGAGCGAGTGCCGCGTCGAAGCGTGCACGCGGTGATCGCGCTGCTCTTGCTGGGCGCTCCACCGGCGCACGCCGGCGTGGCCGCCTTCCGCTTGTCCGAGGTCGTGACCGCGTCACCGACCGGCGATCCGGCGGCCCGCTACGTCGAGCTGGAGGCGATCGGCGACGGCTGCTTGTTCCCGTCGACGGTGGTGCGAGTCTACGGCCCCGACGGCGCCTCCATGGGCGACGCCATGCCGTACGCCAGCACCACCTGCTTCACCGACGGCACGTTCCTCCTCTTCGCCACCGCCGAGGCCCAGAGCGTGTACATGACCGCCGCCGACACGTCGGTGGTGCCGGCCTTGCCGCTGGCCGCGGGGCAGCTCTGCCTGGTCAGCTCGACCACCCGCTACGACTGCGTGCGCTGGGGCCCGATCACCACGCCGGTGCACGATCTGTTCGCGCCCGCCGACGACACCAGCGCGCCGGCGCCGCCCGGCGGCTTCGCGCTGGCCCGGGTGGCCGACGTCAACGTGGTCTCCACCGACTGGCGAGTGGAGACGCCGACCCCGCGCGGTCCCAACGACGGGACGCCGTGGGACCCCGGCGACGCGGGCGTGGATGCGACGCCGACGGATGCGAGCGGCGATGCGAGCGGCACGCCCGACGCAGCATCGGGCGAGGACGCGGCATCATCGGTGGACGCGGCCCAGGTGGACGCGAACGACCGCTTCCTGGATCTGGATCCGCGCGGCGGCGCGGTGTGCGGCTGCGGTGCGGGCGCCCAGCGCGGCGCCGTCAGCGCGGTGCTGGCCGCGCTGATCCTGATCAGCCTCCGCCGTCGGCGACGCCCCTACCGGTGATCTCGAACCTTGGCCCGGCCGTGGCCGTGGCCGTGGCCGTGGCCGCGCGCCTCCCAGCGCCCCTCGACCCAGACGTGGCCGTTGCCCTGGCGCTTCCAGCGCCCGGGCCGGTAGTGGTGATTGGCGCGCTCGCGCTCGTAGTAGCCGTCATGCCAGACGTAGCGGCTGCCGTTCCAGGTGTGGCGACCTTCGATCCAGATGTGTCCGGGGCGCGCGACCACCACGACGTGGCGCGGTGGCGGAGGCGGCGGCTCCTGGACGACGACCACCGGAATGGGCACCCAGATCCGGGCGTGCGCGTTGCCGCGCACCACACAGGCGCCGAGCGAACCAGCGAGAACAACCGCCGGAAGTACGCGGCGCAGGACAAGACCTAGTTTGTTGAATCCACCCATGGTCCCCACAGTATGGCAGTTCGCGTGCCAGCGCTCAAATCGTGGTCGGACCACGTCATTCCAGACCGTTGCCTCCTCGACGGGCGTGGCCGCTGCTCGACACCGTAGCGTTGGCGCCACAGCCCTACAGCCGACCCGCCGCGCGGATGGTCATGAAGAAGGGCAATGCCTCCTGGATGAGATCGAGCCGCGGATCGAGCTGCTTGCCGATCCCCTCGGTGACGGCGATGGCGATGTTGCACATCGTGAAGGTCGGGTTCACGCGTACACGGTGACGGCGCAGGATGTTCATCATGTCGAACGCCACCGTCGAGACCTGCACCTCGCCCAGCGCCTTGCCGTAGTAGCGGGCGACGAACTCGACGACCTCACGTTCGTAGGCCGGGTAGTCGGCGACGTGCGCCGACGGCGACAGCTCGGACATGAGCTTGGCCATCACCTTGCCGTCGCCGCCGGCCCAGCCGGCGAAGAACTGGGCGAAGGCGCGGCGGTCGCGCTCGTCGAGCTCCGCGGTGAGGCCGAGGTCGAGGATGACGACCTTGCCGGCGTCGTCGACGAGGATGTTGCCGGGGTGCAGATCGGCGTGCACGAATCCATCGGCGAAGACCATCTGCAAGAGCGTGCGGAATCCGATGCGGGCCAGGCGGGTGGCGTCGGCCTTGGCCTTGGCCGGTGCGTCGAGCACCTTCACGCCGCGCACGAAGCCCATGGTCAGGATCCCGCGCGTACACAGCTCGGGGTGCAGCACCGGGAAGCCGACGTCGGGATCGCTGGCGAAGTTGCCGGCGAAGCGGCGGTTGTTGGCCGCCTCGACCCGCAGATCGATCTGAGCGCGGATGGCGCGGCCGAACTCGTCGACGCTCTCGACCGGGGCGAACAGGCGCGCCGTCGGCCACAGCGCGATCACGCGGGCGAAGAAACGCATCACCGACAGATCGAAACGGACCAGATCGTCGAGGCCGGGGCGGCGCACCTTGACCGCGACCTCCTCGCCGCTGCGCAGGGTGGCGCGGTGGACCTGGGCGACCGACGCCGACGCCACCGGCGTGCGATCGAAGCTGGCGAACAGGTCCCCCGGCGTCTTGCCCAGCTCGTCGACGAACGTGCGCTCGACGTGGCGCCAGGCGAAGGCGCCGACGTTGTCCTGCAGCCGCGACAGCGCCTTGATGACGTGGGGCGGCAGCAGATCGGGCCGGGTCGACATGATCTGACCGACCTTCACGAAGGTCGCCCCGAGCGCGATCATGAACGCCGCCATCCGAGCCCCGAACCACGCCTGGCGCGCCGCCTTGCCGCGGAACGAGACCAGGAGCGCCAGCCAGCCGCCGAACCAGATCACCCCGTGGATCAGGAACAGCAGCCCGATCCAGACGCCGCGGCCGAGAAAGCGGAGGGTACGCACGGGTGTTCGCTACGCGCCGGGCCCTTGACTTGTGCCGCCGGGGGCGGTAGCAGAATGGCCCTTCCTGGTGTGTAGCTCAGTGGAAGAGCACTACCTTGACACGGTAGGGGTCCACGGTTCAATCCCGTGCACACCAACGAGATTCAGGAGCCAGCGATGCAAAGGTCGTGTCACTCGCCACGACGATCGGGGCTCATCGCGGTCGTCGTGATCGGGCTCGCGGCCGGCCGGACCACGCCGGCGATGGCCGAGCCGCCCGCGCCCTCCGAGCGCGCCGACTCTCGCGTCGACGTCGGCTTCGGGCTGGAGAACCGGCGCTTCGACGAGGCCGAGGTGGGCGCTGACTCGATCTGGTCGGGAGCGATCACGGCCCGGGGCCTGGCCGGCCGCGCCTCGATGGGGTTCGACGCGACCCTCGGCGGCGGGCCGGGGTTGTTCTACGGCGCGCGCGTGCTGGTGGGCGCCGGCGTGCCCTTGCCGGGCAATGGCCGCGTCGCCCTCCGGACCGGCCTCGGCGCATCGGGCCTGACCGGCGGCCGCATCGGGTTCGGCTTCGATGTGCCGCTCGAGCTCGAGGTGACGCTGTCGCTGGGCGGGCGGGTTCGCCCGACGCTGCTGGTTCGCCCGGCCGTCATCCTGTCCGACGCCGCCCGCCAGGACGGCACCAGGTTCGGCGGCGTCGATGAGCTGGAGGCCACGCTGGCGCTGGCGGTCGTCGGCAAGGCGCGCGGCGAGGTCGCCAGCGGCTTCTATGTCGGCGCCTCGTACGGCGAGCGCCTCGGCGGCCGCGAGCTCGGCCTGGTGATCGGCATGAAGGCAGATTCGCTCTCGTCACCAGCGAGCCGCGAGCGCGAGCGACTCGCCCGGGTCGAGGCCGAGCGGCGCAAGGTCGAGGCCGCGGTCGCGCTGACCAGGGCCGTCGACGCCTCGACCTACGTCCCTGCCAGCCCCGGGACCGGCACCACCCCGGGATGGAACGGTCCGGCCGCGCCGGTCGACGCGACGCCGGCGACGATCGGGCTCATCGACAACGACGACGGGATCCAGATGGTGATCATCATCTTCGGCGAGGTCGACAAGTACGAGGCCGCGGGCAGCAACGCCCTCAACTGCACCGGCGAGCGCGACGGCAGCAGCGGCTGGGTCTTTCGCGGCCAGGTCACCGGCGTCGAGGCCGCGCGTGAGTCGGCCCGCGCCATCGACGGCCGCACCAGCAAGGTCGGCTCCCACTACGAGATCTGGATCAAGAACGGCCAGTGCGGCTACGCCACGCTGGTGCGGTAGCGGGCGCGACGCCGGCGCGAAGGGCAGGGGCGGTTGTGGCGGGGACCGCCACGGCCGTGGCCGTCGATGCCACAGCCGGCGTGCAAGCCCGCGTGAGCGCGATCCGACCCGGCGGCACATCGCTTGCGATGGCGAGCGGGCGGAGGACTCATGCCGCATTGTCGCCAATCCGCCCTCGGCGCGGTCGCCATCGCCCTGCTCGTCGCCTGCGACGTGCCCGCCGAGCCCACGACCGAGGCCACCTCTCGTGCGGCCTCGGCTGCGGTCGGCTCGCTCGACGGCACGCTCGACGTCACCGCGGCGGGGACGCTGCGCTACACGATTCCGCTCCTGGTCGCCCCCGGCCGCGTCGGCATCGAGCCCGATCTGGCACTGGTCTACGATTCGAGCCAGGGCACCGGGCTGCTGGGGGTGGGCTGGTCGCTGTCCGGGTTGTCGCGCATCCACCGCTGCCGCGCCAACGTCGACCAGGACGGCCGCGTGGTGGCCCGGACCTTCGACGACGACGATCGCCTGTGCGTCGACGGCGATCGGCTCTGGCCGCAGCCGGCCGGTGACGAGCTCTACCGTCGCGAGCACGACGACTTCTCGTCGTACCGGCGATCGGGATCGACCACGAACCCCGAGAGCTGGTTCGAGGTCCGCGCCGCCGACGGCCGCATCCTCACCTACGGCGGCACCGCCGACTCGAACCTCACCATCCGCGGCGCGGTGCAGAGCTGGTCGTTGCGCCGGATCGAGGATCGCGACGGCAACTACCTGACCGTCACCTACGGCTACGAGCCGGCGCAGTCGTGGGTCTACGGGCTCGGCCTGGTCGCCAGCTACGACAACCACCGCCCGCAGGCGATCGACTACACCGGGCACGGGGCGATGGCGCCCCGTCGCCGGGTCGAGTTCTTCTACCAGAAGCGGCCCGAGTCGGACTCGATCCTCTACTTCCTCGGCGGCGGCCGCATGACCACCACGGTCCGGCTCGAGCGCATCGACAGCCGCGGGCCCGACGGTGAGCTGGTGCGCAGCTACCAGCTCGGCTATTCCAACCACGACAAGAACGGCGGCCGCAGCGTGATCGAGGCGATCCGCGAGTGCGCCGGCGACGGCGCGTGCAAGCCGCCCACGCGCTTCGACTACGTCCCGACCAGCGGCCTGATGCGGTGGGAGAGTCAGGCCTGGGACGGCGCGTCGTACTCGCTCGACGGCGACGACGCCGACGGTGTGCGGGACCTGCGCGTGCTCGACGCCAACGGCGACGGCCGCGACGATCTGGCGGTGCGCGGCGGCGACACCTGGCGCCTCATGCTGAGCCGCGGCGCCGGCGACGGCCCCGGGTTCGAGGCGTCGGAGCTGGGCGACGCCACCGACTTCGCGCTGGCCGGCGACTTCCACTACGCCGGCGACGGCGCCGATGCCCTCGCGCGGATCGACCTGCCCGACGATCCGGAGGTCTTCGACCTCGACGTCGCGGTCGGTGACTTCGACGGCGATGGCCGGCTCGATCGGATGTGGTGTCACGCCGAGGTCTCGCTCGAAGAGTGCGAGTTCCCGGATCCCGACGCCGACGATGGTGGCGACGACGATGGCGGTGGCGGCGGGGGTGGAGAGGACGACCCGGCCGACGAGGACGAGGGTCCGGACCCCGATCCCGACGACGACCCCGAGGGCGATGACGACGGCGCCGACGACGACCCTCAGGGCGACGGCGGCGGAGTCTGTCCGCATCGCGCGGCGCACTGGGTCTTCGACCAGCAGACGCTCCTCGGGTTCAACCGGCACGACACCGAGATCCCGTGCGCCGAGGTGTCGGCCGACGGACACCTGAGCGACCAGGCGGCGTGGATCACCGTCGACCACGACGGCGACGGCACCATGAACCTCCTCGTCGTCGACGGCTCGACCTACACCGCCGTCATCTTCGACGGCGACACCTGGAGCGAGGAGGAGACCGACCTGCCCACCGATGTGTTCCAGCGGCGGGCCACGAGCGCCACCGGACCCGGCCTCGATCGGATCATGGACGTCAACGGCGACGGGCTCGGTGATCTGGTCCGGTACGAGCCCGATCCGTCCGAGCTCGACTGGGACGACGTTGCGGGCCATGCGTGCGACGACGCCGACGGCGACGAGCCGTTCAAGGGCATCGCGCGGGCCTGGCTCAACACCGGCGCCGGTTTCGCGCCGGGCCCGGTGCTGGCCACGTTCAAGCGCCGCGACAGCGTCTGCACCGAGTTCACGGGCTCGGCGCCGCTCGACTACGACAGCGACGGTCGGGTCGATCTGCTGATCGGGTACCGGGCGCCGCCCGATCCCGCCGAGGCCGACGTGTACTGGGTCGCGCTGTCGCTGGTGCCGGCGCCGTCGATCCTGCGGCCGACCTCGCTCTCCATCGGTGACATCGACGCGCGCATCGTCCAGCTCGATCTGCTCGGCAACGGTCAGCACGGCCTGGCTCTGTGGGACGACGGCGAGTGGCGCCTGTACGTGCGATCGGTGGTCCCCAACCTGTTGCGCGATGTCACCGACGGGTTCGGCGCGCACACCTCGATTCGCTACGCGGCGATGTCCGATCCCGAGGTCTACGAGCAGCCCAGCCCGTGCCTGCCGGACGAGCCCGACGACGATGACGAATGGCTCCAGCGCGTGTTCTTCCGCTGCGTGCCCGACGGGCGGGCGCTGGTTGCCGAGGTCGAGCGCGACACCGGCGTCGCCGCCGAGCCGCACATCGCGACCTACCACTACGATACCTCGCTCACCCACGTCGGCCGGGGGAGCTGGCTCGGCTTCGAGGCCCGGCGGGTGGACGAGCGCCACGGCGCCGGCCCGATCTTCCGCACCTCGACGACCAGCTACGGGCCCCGCCACGCCGTCGATCATCCCGACCACCTCTACTGGGTGGTGCCGTACGCCTTCCAGCCGATGTCGTCCTCGGTCACGACCCGCATGGCCGACACCGACCTCCAGGTCCGGATCCGGGAAGACAACACGTACGAGCTCCAGGTCACGGCCGCGAACACGTGGTCCGCGTACGTGCGCGTCAACGAGGCCATGACCACCGAGACCATCGCCGACTGCAACCTCGAGGACGGCTGCCCGGGCTCGACCATCCTGAACACGACCGAGACGACGGTGCTGCGCGACGACTTCGGCAACACCACCCATCGCGCGGTCGAGCGCGACGGCTATCGCACCGTCGAGATCTCGACGTTCGACAATCACGTCGAGCCCTGGTTGCTCGGGCTCGAGCGCACCCGCCGCGTCGAGTCGTACGCGCCGCTGGCGCCGGTCCAGGTGCGCGAGACCGCGTTCACCTACGACGGCAACGGCGCGCTCGAGACCGAGACCGTCGAGCCCGGCCAGCCCCTGCTCCGGCGCCACACCTACTTCGAGCGAGACCCGTACGGCAACATCACGACCACCGAGGTCGACGCGGCGAGCGGTCTGGGCGGCGACGAGGTCCAGCGCTCGGCCGACGTCACCTACGACGCCGACGAGCGGATCTTTCCGGTCCTCACCAAGGACGGCGAAGGGCAGGTCGCGACCACGACCTGGCGGCGCGGCGACGGCGTGCCGCTGATCTCCGAGAGCGAGGCCGCGGTTCGCACCCACGTCGACTACGACGGCTTCGGCCGTCCGATCGCGACCTGGCGGTCGGCATCCGCCGGCCAGGCCGAGGGCGGCACCCGCTTGATCCGCTACGAGCGCATCGACGCGCCGCTCCAGCTCGACGCCCCCAGCCGTCTGCGCATGGTCGAGACCGTCACCGGCGGGACCGCGACGGTGGTCGAGCATGATCGCCAGGGTCGGGAGGCGTACCGGCAATGGCTCGGGTTCGGTGGCGTGCCGCGCTACGTCCGGACCGGCTACGCCGCCAGCGGCCAGGTCGACTCACGCTCGGTGCCGGCCGTGGTCGGCGTGAACCCGACCGGGTACTGGCACACCACCCACGACGAGCTGGGTCGGCCGATCAGCAAGAGCGAACCCGGCGGTGGCACCACCACGACGAGCTACGTCGGGCTCGAACAGGAGACCACCGACGCAAATGATCACACCACCCGCACGCGCGTCGACGCCCACGGTCGCCGCAAGTGGGTGCGCGATCCGCTGGGCACCACGCTCTGCTTCTACTACGGGCCGTTCGACGCGCTGACCTCGACCTGGGTCAACGTCCCGGGCCGCTGCGACCAGGCCGTGGCACCGGTCGACCGTCCGCCGCCCACCGCCGACGCCTACGTGATCGATCAAGTCAGCGATGCCTATGGCCACGTCGTGCGCGAGGACGACCCCGATCAGGGCCGGCTCGACGCCTATTACAACGGCTTCGGCGAGCTGCGCGCGGTCCGCGACGCCGAGGACCGGATCGCGCTCTACGAGCGCGACCGGGTCGGTCGCCTGATCCGGCGCATCGACACCCAGGGCGTGGTCGGCCTGGGCAAGACCACCTGGGAGTGGGGCGCCTCGGCCGGCTGGGGCGCGCCGGCGCAGCTGCGTCGCTCGGTCAGCCCTGACGGCATCGAGCGCCTGTACCAGTACGACGCGTTCGCCCGTCCGACCCGGGTCCGTACCCTGGTGGCCGGGCTCACGCTCGACGTGCTCTCGTCCTACGATGCCCACGCCCGCCCGTGGATCACCACGTACCCGAGCGGCGGGACCGGCTTCGCCGTGCGCAACGAGTACGACGCGTGGGGCAACCTGGTCGCGGTCCGCAACAACGCGACCAACGCCGAGTTCTGGCGACTGCAGGCGACCACGCCGTTCGACGCGCCCACCCTCGAGCGCGCCGGCAACGGGTTGCGCACAATCTCGGGCTACGACAGCATCCGACTGACCTCGCTGCGGACCGGAACCGCCGGGGCGCCAACCCTGGTCCAGGATCTCCGCTTCGAGCGAGACCTCGTCGGCAACCTGACCGATCGCCACGACGACCGGCTCGGGCTTCACGAGGACTACGGTTACGATCCGCTCGACCGCCTCGTCGGCGTGCGTACGACCTTCCGCTTCGGCGACCAGGACGTCGAGCTGGGCGACGACGCCATCACCTACGGACCGCTCGGGACCATCGAGCATCGCACCGGCATCGGCGACTACACCTACGGCGGGGAGCACCCGACCGCGGTGCAGAGCGCCGCCGGCGTCGACTTCGAGTACGACGCCACCGGCAACGTCATCGAGCGCGGCGCGAGCTCCTTCGAATACACGCCCTACGGCAAGCCGTGGCGGATCACCTCGCCGGGTGAGGTGATCGCGATCAGCCACGACGCCGATCAACAACGGATCCGCCGGCGGACCACGGGCGGCGCCGTGACCGACACCATCTACATCGACGGGCTGTACGAGCGCACCGCGACCGGCGCGGTCGCGACGGTAACCCACCACTACAACGTCATCGCCGGCGGCCGGGTGGTGGCACGGGTCAGGCGCAGCCCGGGCCTGGGCGGCCAGGTCGAGACCGTGCGTTACGTCCACGAGGACCAGCTCGGCTCGGGTGACACGGTCACCAGCGTCGCTGGCAACGTCGTCCAGCGCTCGCGCTTCGACGCCTGGGGCGCCACTCACCCCTTCGCCGCGGCGCTCGACCCCGGCGTCCCGTACGGCGACCCCGAGCGCATCAACGTCGGGTTCACCGGTCACGACGTCCAGCTCGACGGCGGGCTCATCCACATGCGCGGCCGCATGTACGACCCGCTGCTGGCTCGCTTCGCCAGCCCGGATCCGTTGCGCCACGAAGCCGGGTTCACGCAGAGCTACGACCGCTTCGCGTACGTCTTCAACAATCCGTTGACCTTCACCGACCCCAGCGGCTACGCGCCCGAGGATCGACACATCGTGTTCGAGGACGCGGACCCGGTGCCCGGGATGGTGCCCACCAACACCGACGACGCGTGGACCGCGGTCGAGCGCGCGTACCTCGGCACCGAGCCGTCCGTCGAGGTCGCGCAGGAGCATGCCGATGACCCGTTCGAGGGCGGTGACCCCGATCGCGCGGCGGGCAGCCACGAGAGCCTGTACGAAGCGCCCGATCTCCGCACCAGCTGGGAGTGTCCGGCGTGTCATCCCGGTTCGAACGGCATCGATCCGCGCATCATGATCGGGCAGGCCGAGCGGGTCTGGAACTTCACCGAGGCCGTTGTCTCGGCCGTCCTGGCGCCGCCCGACGGCGTCGAGCTGTCACTGGTCGCCGCCGGGGTCCGGCAAGGCGGTGGGCGCGGCGCCGTGGTGGGTGGGATGGCCGCCGCCGCCAAGCGGTCCAAGCGGATCCGCAAGGCCCACAAGGCCGCGCTGAAGGCCTGGGACGCCGCCGAGGACTGGAGCGAACATGTCATGGCCAACAGCTACCGGAGCACGAAGACCCAGTTCCTCTACGCCATCCTGGGGCCCAGCGGGGAGCTCCTGAAGTACGGCACGACCTGGAACATGGCGACGCGGTACGGCTCGAAGCTGGAGGCGCTGTTCGGCAGCGGCGCCAGGATGATCGAGCTCAGTCGGGGCAATGCTCGCTGGATCCGCGCCTCCGAGCGCAGTCTGATCCTGCGCCACATGGACCTCAACCGGTCGGCGAAGTTCCCCGACGGAGTGCGACCTCCGTTCAACTACAGCAACCACTGAGCGCTTGCGGCGCTCGCTCGCTACTTGGCGACCGGCGCGACCGGCGGCGGCGGCGTCCACGGC
>SXJR01000120.1 GCA_005779305.1 Myxococcales bacterium | reverse complement strand
GAGCGAGTCCAAGGCCGCGCTCGATCGCGTCTGCGACGCGCTCAGGGCCATCCGCAAGGAGATCGCCGCGATCGAGGACGGCACCTCCGACCGCGCCGACAACCCGCTCAAACACGCGCCCCACACCGCTGCGGCGGTCACCGGGACCGAGTGGGCCCGGGCCTACTCGCGCGAGCAGGCCGCCTTTCCGGCGCCGTGGCTGCGCGAGCACAAGTACTGGCCGCCGGTCGCCCGCGTCGACAACGCCTACGGCGATCGCAACCTGATGTGTACGTGTCCTCCCATGGACTCCTACTGACGCCCGCCCTTGCCCTTCTACCGTCGGGCCACCAGCTTCTTCAGATCCGTCTTGATCCGCTCGAACCGCTTGCGCAGCGCCGCCGATCGCCTGGTCACCTCCGCGTCACCGAGCTCCTCCCCCTTCTCGCCTTCCTCGGCCAGCGCCCGTACGACGTCCCGCCATTCGAGTCTTCGATCGATCCGCAGGATCAAGATCGCCTGATCTTCAGGACTGAGCTCGTCGCGTAGCTGCGCGACCCGGTCTTTCACCTCGGTCCGCAGATACGAGATGGTCCGCGTCCGCACCTGATCTGCCGCGCGCGCCACCTCGGGCGCGTCCGACAGCGCGATCTTTCGCCCCGGCCGCCGCGCCGGATCGCGTCGCACCCGGGCCAGCGCGTGGCGGGCCAGGGTGTAGCTCCACGTGCGCGCACTGGCCTGCCAGCGGAACTTGGGCAGGCCGCGCCACAGATCCTCGGTGTAGAGCGAGAACGCGTCGGCGCCGTCGGCCTCGCTCCGCGCGATCGCCACCAGGTACTCGAGCAGTTCCCGTCCGTACTTCTCGACGATCGCGGTGGCGGCGCTGCCCCACTTGCCGGCGGTACACAGCGCCCGGATCGGCGCTTCGGGATCGTCGGCGACATCGTCGGGCACGGCCCGATCACTGTATCGCGTCACCGGGCCGGCGGCATGGCGTCGAGCACCGCACGCATGCTCTTCACATCAGCATGATCCGCACCCGCGGCGGACTCCATGATGGCGATGGCCTGCTCCATGGTGCGCCGCGCCTGGCCTGGCGTGCCCTCCGCGAGCTCGAGCTCGGCCTGGAGCCCCATGGCCCACGCCATCATCGGGGAGCGCGGACCGGCGGTCTTCTCGACGATGCCACGGGCGCGGTCGAGGTCGGTGCGGGCGGCCCGGAGGTCGCCGCGGAGGCGGCGGACCTCGGACAACCCCAGGAGCGTCTCGGCGATCTCGGGGCGATCGGCTCCGGCCTCGCTCTGGATGGCGAGCACCTCGACCAGGAGGGCCTCCGACGCGGCGGGGTCGCCGAGCTGTCGCCGGGCGTCGGACATCACCGACAGCACGTGGGCGTAGGCCGGGTGCTGCGTGCCCTGGGCCGTGGCGACGATGGTGCGGGCCCGCTCGAGCCGCGGCACGGCGTCGGCGGCGCGCTCGAGCTTGAGCAGCGCGTTGGCCTGGTTGATCAGGGTCGAGACCAGCGACGGGTGATCGGGGCCGAGCGTGCGCTCCTTGATCGCCAGCGCGCGTCCGAGCGTCGCGATCGCCTCCTCGTAGCGTCCGAGCTTGTGCTCGGTGATCCCGAGGTTGGTGATCACGACGGCGACGTGTGGGTGCTCGGAGCCGTAGGCCGCGGTCAGGATCCGTTCGGTCCGCCGGCGCACGTCGAGCGCACCCCCGAGCTGGCCCTGGTTGGTCATCACGACCGAGAGATGGTTGAGGGAGTTGGCCAGCTTGGGATGGTCGGGGCCGACCTCGGCTTCGGTCAGGGTGAGCGAGCGTTCGATGGCGTCGCGCGCCGCCAGGTAGTCGCCCTGCTGCTCGCGCAGCCGCGACAGCGCCGCCAGATACGCGGCCTGGCGTCGGGGCGGCGAGCCGGCGCGGACCAGCGCGCTCTCGGCGAGCGGACGCAGGCGCTCGGCCTCGTCGAGCTGGCGGATGGGGGAGGTCACGATCGCGAACATGGAGATGGCGACGCGGGCGGCCAGCTCGTCGTCGCGAACCTCGGCCGCCAGGCGTCCGGCGCGCTCGAGCGAGGTCATCGCGGTGGCGCCGTCGCGCCCGGCCTGGAGCCCGGCGAGGAGCAGCAAGCCCTCGACCTCGAGCGCGCGGTCGCCCAGGGCCGCGGCCCGTGTCGTGGCGGCGGTCGCGGCCTCGAGCGCGACCTTCTCCTGCCCGGCGTACCCGAGCATGTCGACCTCGGCCAGCGCCGCCACCACCGCGTCGCGCTCGGCGCGGGTCGCGGGATCTGCCGGAGGCGGGGCCTGGGTGCGGAGCTGGGCGGCGTCGTCGCACTCGGTGGCCGCGCGCAGCGCGTACGCCGCCGGCAACGAACCGTCGAGTGTCGCGGGCCCGCCACGGGTGAGCACGCCGATCAAGGCCGCCACCTCGGTCTCGCGCTGGTCGAGGCAGGCGCTGCGCAGATCGAGCAGTGCGGCCGACTGGGTGCGGCGTACGTGGGTCGCGCGACACGCCTCGATGCGAGCGGCGCCGATCGCGCCGACGTGCTGGTCGAGGCGCGCCGCCAGGCGATCGAACGTCGCGCCGGCCGTAGGGGCCGTGGCGGTCACCACCTTCGCCCGTAGCTCGTCGCGACGGGCCGGCGTCCAGGTCGAGCGCGTGGTGTCGCCGGCGTCGCGGCAGGGCGGCGGGGCCTCGCCACGCGTCGCCACCAGGATGATCGTGGCGGCCGCGGCGGCGCCCATGGCGAGGGTGGCGACGCCGAACCCCAGGCGCCGCCGCCGGGCTACCGGATCGCGGCGGAGCTCGGCGACCAGCGCGCCCAGGTCGGGCCAGCGATCCTCGCGTTCGGGCGACAGCGCCCGGCGGAGCGCGGTCGCGACGTGGCGCGGCACCTTGCGGCCGCCGGGGCCGCTCTCGGCGGTCGGCTCCTTCGAGGTGATGGCCGCGGCGACGTCGGCCGGGGTCTTGCCGTCGAACGGCCGGGTGCCGAACAGCGCCTCCCACAGCGAAGCCGCGAAAGCGAACTGATCGGCGCGGGCGTCGAGCTCGCCGCCGGTGAGCTGCTCGGGCGGCATGTACGCCGGCGTGCCGACGATGGCGCCGGTCTGCGTCGACAGCGTGACCTCGCCATCGCCGTCGGGCCGCGGCGACGAGGGCTGGGCATCGGTGGCGCGGGCCAGGCCGAAGTCGGCGACCCGTGGCCGTCCATCGCCGCCGACCAGCACGTTGTCGGGCTTGAAGTCGCGGTGGATGAGGCCGGCGGCGTGGGCAGCGGCGAGCCCGTCGCCGGCGGCCGCGTAGAGGGCCAGGATCTCGCGCGTGGTGCGCGGCTGTGCCGCCAGCCACGCCCGCGCGGTGCCGCCGTCGACGTGCTCCATGGCGATGAAGACCCGGCCCTCGATCTCGCCGACCTGGAACACCACGACGACGTTGGGATGCGACAGCCGGGCCAGCGCCATGGCCTCGCGCTCGATGCGCTCGAGGGCCAGGCGCGAGACCGCGGTGCCGACCTTGACCGCGACGTCGCGATCCAGCCGCTTGTCACGGGCCAGGTAGACCACGCCCATGCCGCCCTCGCCGAGCGGGCGCTCGATGCGGTACTGGCCGCCGACCAGCGTGCCGGCGGGCAGGGCGGCGGGCCCGGTCCGCGCCATCGCCGCCAGGAGCGGCCCCATCGAGCCCAGCTCCTCGGACGGTGTCGGATCGTCCGCGGTCACTACGGCGAGGGTATCACTTCACGGATTGCGCGCCGACTGCGCGGCGGCTTCGCGCTGAGCGCGGATGGCGTCCGCGGCCGGCTTGAGCGTCTTCATGAACGTCGATGGCGGCTGGTACTCGCGCACGCGGCCGAGCTCCTTGCCGTTGGCGTCGAAGAAGATCACGGTCGGCGTGCCCGACTCGTACTTCTCCTGAATCTTGTCGGTGAAGTCGTTCGACTTGGACATGTCGAACTGCAGCGGTACGAAGTTCTCGGTGATCGTCTCGTAGACCGGCGACTCGGCGAAGGTCAGCTTCTCCAGCTCCTTGCACGGGCCGCACCATGAGGCCCAGAAGTCGACCATCACGCCCTTGCCCTCGAGCTTGGCCTGGGCGAACGCAGCCGCCTCGTCCCGGTGCCAGGGGAGGTGCTTGTCGACGTGCACGATCCAGTTGATGGCGGCCCCGATGCCGATCACGCACAACGCCACGCCCGCGGCCTTGCGCAGCTTGACGGCGGGCCGGTCGTGGAACGAGAGGTGGACCGCGCCCAGCACGATGCCAGCGATGACCACCGCCATCGCGGCGGCCAGGAAGAGGTACGAGCCCCAGACCAGGGTCTCGAGCACCGGCACCAGCGGGCGCAGGAAGTACAGGCCGGCGGTGAGCAGCGCGATGCCGCCGATCGACTTCATGTACTCCATCCAGCGGCCGCTCTTGGGCAGGGCCACCGCGAACGCGGCCAGCACCCAGAACAGGACGCCCATACCGAGCGCGTAGGTGAACAGCAGGCTCGAGCCGACGCCGACGTTCTGGGTCTTGGTGACGAAGGTCAGGATGCCGATGAGGAACGGGCCCGTGCAGGGCGCCGCGGTGAAGCCGCCGACCACGCCCATGGCGAACGCGCCGCCCACGCCCTCACCGCTGACCCCGGCGAGCTTGTTCTGCAGCGCCATCGGCAGCTGGAGCTCGAAGGCGCCGAACATCGACAGCGCGAGCACGAGATAGAGCCCGACGATCGGGATGACCACCGCGGGCTCGGCGAGGAGCTGCCCCGACTGCTTGCCGATCAGCGCGAAGATCACGCCCAGGACCGAGAACATGAGGCCCATGCCCAGCACGTAGACGGTGGCCAGGAGCACGGCGCGGCCGCGCGACACCTGCTTGCCGCGCCCGCCGAAGATCCCGATGACGATCGGGATCATCGGGTAGACGCACGGCGTGAGTGAGGTCACCACGCCGAAGCCGAAGGCGCCCAGGTAGGCCCACGCCCACCCGCGTGAACGGTACTTCTCGAACTCGTCGCCCTCGGCGGCGAAGGCCAGATCCGGTGTGAGATCAGGGCCGAGGACGAGCACGACGAGGCCGACGACGGCGGCCAGGAGCCAGGACGTGGGGAAGGGCAGGGGACGGCGCATCGAGTCGGCTTCGGTGTTACGACGGACCGCTGGCGGCGGTCACGACATTCCCACAACTATAGTAGATTGGCGCACCCAGCCCATGCGCGTTCGACTCGACGATCCGCAGCGTGCTGCGGCGTGGCTCGCGGAGCTCGCTCCCGCCCACGTCCGCACGCTGGACGCGTACCAGCCCGGCAAGCCGATCGAGGAGCTGGAGCGCGAGCTCGGGATCTCTGGCGCCATCAAGGTGGCGTCCAACGAGAACCCGCAGGGGCCGTCGCCGCGGGCGCTGGCGGCCATCCAGGCCGCCCTGCCCAGCATTCACCTCTACCCCGACGCGGCCGCGTTCCGGCTGCGCAAGGCGCTGGCCGAGCGGCTCGGCGTCGCCGAGCACGAGGTCGCGGTCGGCGCCGGGTCGAACGATCTGCTCTACCAGCTCGTGCTGGCCCTGGTTGGACCCGAGCAGGACATCGTCACCCCGGCGCTCGGCTTCCTCAGCTACCGGCTGGCCGCGCAGGTGGCCGGCCGCACCTTCGTTGCCACCGCGGCGACGCCGCGCGGGCCCGACATCGAGGCGCTGTGCGCGGCCATGACGCCGCGGACCCGGCTGGTGATCGTCGGCACGCCCAACAACCCGACCGGCGCCGTCCTGACCCGGGCCGACGCCGACCGCGTGCTGGCGGTCTTGCCCGAGCACGCGCTGCTGGTGCTCGACGAGGCCTACGCCGAGTACGCCGCGGCGTGGCCCGAGGTCGATCACGTCGACGGGCTCGCCTTCACGCGCGCGGCCCTGGCCGCTGGCGATCCGCGGGTGGTGCTGCTTCGCACCTTCTCCAAGGCCTACGGCCTGGCCGCGATGCGCGTGGGCTACGCGGTCGCGCACGGCGGCGTGCTCGATCTGCTGGGCCGGGTCGTGCGCACCTTCCACGTCGGCACGCTGGGGCAGGTCGCGGCGCTGGCCGCCCTCGACGACGGCGAGCACGTGCTGCGCTCCGCGGCGCTCGGCCGCCGCGGCCTCGAGCGCATCGGCGCCGAGCTCGCCCGGCGCGGCGTCACCGTCTACCCGTCGCTCGCCAACTTCTGTCTGGTCGAGGCCGGCCGCCCCAGTGCGCCGCTCTACGATCGCCTGCTCCGCCGTGGCGTGATCGTGCGGCCCATGGGCGCCTGGGGGCTGCCCACGTGCCTCCGCGTCTCCATCGCCGGCGAGGCCGAGCTCGATCGCGTGATCGCGGCGCTGATCGACGTGGTCGCCGACGACAAGGCGTGACGTGCGGTGCGCGCTGGTCATGGCCGTGGTGATGGTGGGCTGCGGTGGTGGCACCAGCACGTCCAGCACCACTCAGGTCATCCCCGAGCGCGCGCTCACCGTCGGTGACGCGCTCCTCACCAGCCTCCCGGCCGGGGCCGAGATCCTGGTCGAGCTCGATCTCGCCCGCCTGCGCGCCAACCCGATCATCGGTGGCATCGCCACCGATCTTCTGGCCGCGCCGCCGGCCATCGCCGGCGCGCCCGAGGCACCGATCGACGGCGCCACGGCGGTCGCCCTCGCCGCGTACCGCGTCGGTACACCGGCCGCGACCACCATCACCGTCGTTGCCGGGGGCACGCGCCCGTCGGAGGCCGTCGACCTCGGCGACGGTCGGTGGGCGCTCGCCCTCGAAGGCGACGTCGCCGATCTGCTCGCCACCGCGGGCGGCGCACCCAGCATCGCCAGCGACGCCGCGCTCATGACCGTGCGGGCGTGGGCCATGCCGCCCGCCGCCGAGGCCGCGTCGTTGCGCGTGGCCGCGCACCTCACCCCCGAGGCCCGCACCGCGCTCGCCGACGCCCACGCGCTCGACGCCGCGCCCGCCGTGGTCTCGGTCTGGGGCGACGTCGTCGACGATCTCGCGCTCGTCGTGCGCCTGGCCGACCAGCCGCACCGCGCCCGCCCGGTGTGGGCGCCCGCCCTGGGGCGCCTCCTGGCCCGTGCCGCGGCCGATCCGGCGCTCGGCGCGCTCGGCCTCCAGCGCCCGATCGCCGAGGCCGAGATCCGCCGCGAGAAGACCGGCGTCACCGTCACCGTCCTCGTTGCCCCCGGCCGTCTGCGTCGCGCCGTCGAGCGCTGGCACAGTCACCGCCCGCCTCCCGGCTCCCCGTCACCCGTCTCCCTGTCTCCCATCTCCCCGTCACCCGTCTCCCCGTCATCCGTCTCCCCGTCACCCGTCTCCCCGTCATCCGTCTCCCCGTCGCCCGTCTCCCCGTCATCCGTCTCCCCGTCGCCCGAGGTATCCGTGCAATGAGCGTCTTCATCGTCGACCCCGCCACCCGCCCCCTGTCGGGAACCATCGACGTCCCCGGCGACAAGTCGCTCGGCCACCGCGCGCTCCTGTTCTCGCTCTTGACCCGCGCACCGGTGCGCATTCGCGGTCTCGGCGGCGGCGCCGACAACGGCCGCACCGCCCGCGCCATTACCCAGCTCGGCGCCACCGTCACCCGCGACGGCGACGCCGTCGTCGTCCAGGGCACCGGCCTGCGCGCCATGCAGGCGCCGGCCGCGGCCATCGACTGCGGCAACTCGGGCACCACCATCCGCATGTTGTGCGGGCTGCTCGCCGGTCAGCCCTTCCGCAGCGAGCTGTTCGGCGACGAGTCGCTGTCGAAGCGACCGATGCGCCGCGTGATCGATCCGCTGCGCGCGATGGGCGCGCACATCACCGGCGCCGGCTCGACCAGCGGACAGTCCGACGACGGCGGCGCCAGCGCTGACGTCGTGCCTCCCCTGGCCATCGGCCCGCTCTCCGAGCGCCTGCGCGGCGCCGACCACGGGCTCGCGATCGCCTCGGCCCAGGTGAAGACCGCCCTCATCCTGGCCGGGCTCCAGGCCGGCGGGGTCACCCGGATCACCGAGCCCGGGCCCAGCCGCGATCATACCGAGCGCTTGCTGGCCGCCATGGGTGCGCCCATCACCACGCGCGGTCGCGAGGTCATCGTCTCGCCCGACGCCTGGAGCGAGGCCGGCGCGGCGCTCGAGCTGCCCGGCGGCGCCATCGACGTGCCCGGCGATCCGTCGTCATCGGCCTTCCTGGTCGCGGCCGCGCTGGTCGCCGGCGCCGACACCGTGGTGTGCCGCGGCGTGTGCGTGAACCCGACCCGTACCGGTTTCCTCGACGTGCTCGCCGCCATGGGCGCGTCGATCGCCATCGAGAACCCGCGCGACGTCGGCGGCGAACCGGTCGCCGACCTCGTCATCCGCGGCGCCGCGCCCGAGCTGCGCGCCACCGAGGTCAGCGGCGACGTCACCGTCCGCGCCATCGACGAGGTCCCCATCCTCGCGGCGATCGCCTCGCGCGCCAAGGGAGTCACCGTCTTCCGCGACGCCGAGGAGCTGCGGGTCAAGGAGTCGGACCGCATCGCCACCACCGTCGCCATGCTGCGCGCCTTCGGCGTCGAGTGCGAGGCTCGCCCCGACGGCCTGGTCGTCGCCGGCACGCCCGGTCGCCCGCTGTCCCCGGGCCGCGTCGACTCGGCCAGCGATCACCGCATCGCCATGGCCGGCTCGATCCTGGCCCTCGCCGCCGGCGGCCCCTCCCGCATCGATGACGTCGGCAACGTCGCCACCTCGTTTCCTTCCTTCGTCTCCGTCATGTCGACCCTCGGCGCGTCACTCCATCAGGAACCTTGACCTTGACCTTGACCTTGACCTGAACCTGAACCTGAACCCCACCCTGAACCCCACCCACGACCTTGACCCCGATCTCGCCCTCCCGCTTCTCCCTCTCGCTCCCCCACGGCCATGCCGTCGCCGTCGACGTCGCCGATCCCGACGACGACGTCCTCTCCGAGCTCCACGCCGACGAACAATCCCGCGCCCTCACCCTCGCGCCCATCCGCCGCCGCGAGTGGGTCGCCGGCCGCCGCGCCCTCCGCCACGCCCTGGCGACCATCGCGCCCACCGCCGTCACCGCTCCGCTCCTCGCCGACGATCGCGGCGCCCCCGTCGTCCCCGCCGGCGCCGTCGGTTCGATCAGCCACAAGCGCGCGCTCGCCGTCGCCCTCGCCGCCGCCGACCAGGGCTGGACCCTCGGCGTCGATCTCGAGGTCCCCGGCCCGCGCCGCATCGACGTCTCGCCCCGGATCCTCACCGCCGCCGAGCTCGCCGCGCTGCCACCGCCCGGCCCCGATCGCGATCGCGCCGTCATCCTCGCCTTCGCCCTCAAGGAAGCCATCTACAAGGCCATCGATCCGCACCTCCGCCGCTACGTCGGCTTCCAGGAGGTCGCCGTCACCGCGCTCCCCGACGGCACCGCGCTGGTCACGCCGCTCGCTCCCTGGGGCCTCACCGTCGAGGCCGCCTGGCTCGACGCCGGCGACCACCTCCTCTGCACCGCCCGCGCCCGCCGGGCCTGACTACATCCGGATCGGCCGTTCGTACGCGCGGTACGCGCGCCCCTCGACAGGGGCGGCGGGCACCCCGGGGGCGATCTCGAACTCGATCGGAAACGACGTCGCGTCGATGCCGTCGGGGGCGGCGGTCATGACGTGGAAGTGCAGGTGCGGGCGAGTCGAGAAGCCGGTGTTGCCCGACAGGCCGATGAAGTCGAGGCGCTGGACGCGGGTGCCGGCGCGCACGCGCACGCCACCGGCCAGCAAGTGGGCGTACTCGCCGAGGGTGCCGTCGTCGTGACGGACCAGGATGAAGTTCATGCGGGTGTAGTCGAGCCACTCCGCGGTCGCGCCGTTGCCGGTGGTGCCGGCGTTGGCGGCGACGACGAGGCCGTCGCGCGCGGCCAGGATGGGCGTGCCCTCGTCGGCCTCGAAGTCGACGGCGTAGTAGCTCGACGGCACGTGGTGCGAGAAGGCGCCGCCGAAGCCCTGGATCACGCGTCGCTCCTGGCCGACCCCGAAGGGCAAGGCGTACGTGTAGCGCGTCGGTCGCGCCGCCGGATCGCCGAAGCGGGCGCGGAAATCGAGCACGCGCCAGAACCGGGTGCGCGGCCACGGCACGGTGAAGTGGGCCAGCACCACGGTCTGGCCGGGGCCGCCCGCGACCAGCGCGGGTGGGAGTGTGCTCGATCCGGACATCGCCGTGTCGAGGCGCAGGTTCGCCATCTCGCGCACGCCCCAGGCCAGGGTCACCTCGACGGCGTAGTCGTTGCGCACGGTCTGGATGACGCGGCCGCCCTGGTGGCGCAGCTCGAAGTGCAGGCGGCCGCCGTCGAAGACCAGATCGTCGCGGGAGTCGATCAGCTCGCCCCAGGTCGCGGGATCGGACGGCGTATGATCGCCGGTGACCGGGCGGAAGATCGGACGCGGTGTCGTGGTGTAGACCGGCGCGGGCGCGGGCGAGTCGCAGGCCGCGACGAGCACGACGAGCACGATGAGGGCGGCTCTCACGACGCTCTCATCCGGCGGCGGTAGCAGGTGCGAGTGCCGGCGGCGCGATCCCAGACGGTGCGCTTGTCCACCGAACGCAGCGCGGCGTAGAGCACGTCGATCGCGATGTAGACCGACCCGGCGACGGTGAGCGCGATGCCGGCAGCGTGCAGGGCTTCGAGGTCGAGCTCCTCGCCGAGGTTGGACACGCCCGCGCCCAGCGCCACGAGCCCGAACTGGACGATGAAGCGCGACACCGCCCGCAGGTAGCCGACCCGGTCGGCGCCGCGGTGCGCGATGACCTCGAGGTCGAGCATGGCGCGTCCCGGGGTCGCGCCCCAGCGCGAGATCGCGAGCGGGTAGAGCAGCGCCCACACCAGCACCAGCCAGACGTTGTCGTCGCCGTCCGGGATCAACATCATCAGCGGCGCCACGATCATGGCGGCGACCAGCAGATCGATGAAGGCCGCCACGCCACGGACGACCAGCCCGGCCGGGCGCGTGCGCACCGTGCTGGCCCGGTCGAGCGCGTCGATGAGCTGGTCGTAGTTCGCGTACCGATCGGTCGCGCGCTTGGCCATCATGCGCGCGACCACGTCGTCGGCGAGCGTGGCGGTGCGCTTGACCGTCGCCGCCGCCGTGAGCCGCGGCCGGGTCGCCGTCTCGTGCCGGCTGAGCAGCGCCGCCGCGGTGTCACCGGCGAACGGCGGCGCGCCCGAGATCATGTGGTGCAACGTCGCGCCCAGCGCGTAGATGTCGGCGCGGTGATCGACGGCCTCGCCGCGGCCCTGCTCGGGCGCCATGTAGAGCGGCGTGCCGACCAGCGCCGACGCCGCCACCGGCGCGCCGCCGTCGCTGGCCTCCCCGGCGGGCACCGCCACCAGGCTCGACGCCACCAGGCCGAAGTCCATCACCTTGAGCACGCCGTGGCGATCGATCATCAGGTTCGACGGCTTGATGTCGCGGTGGGTGAAGCCGGCCTCGTCGGCGGCACGCAGGCCGAGCGCCGCCATGCGGGTCAGCTCGAGGGCGGCGTCGGGCGGAATCGGCCCGCGCTCGAGCCGCCGGGCCAGGGTCTCGCCGTCGACGTACTCCATGGCGAAGAACAGCCGGCCCTCGTCCTCGCCGATGAAGTAGATGTGGCAGACGTTGGGGTGGACCAGCCGGGCCTGAGCGCGGGCCTCGCGCACCAGCCGCTCGCGGCGATCGTGATCGCCGGCGGTCTCGGCCGGCAATAGCTTCAGCGCCACCGGCCGATCGAGGGCGAGGTCGGTGGCCAGCCAGACCTGGCCCATGCCGCCCTGGCCGAGCAGTCGCTCGATGCGGAAGTGCGCCAGCCGCGTGCCCGGTCCGACCGACGGATCCGCGGCTGCGGCGCGCGCGCGCTGGCTGCCGGCCGCGGTCGCGGTGTGATCGAGCCGGGGATCGGACGCGGGCGAACCCGGTTCGAGACGCGCAGTTGCGTCGAGCTCCAGCGGCACGGCGACGATGGTAGCAGGGGGGGCAGAGGCTCGCAGGTGAGCCTCGCCCCTGGATCATCGAACGGCCCGGCAGGACTGCCATCCCGTTCTGTACGGAGGCTCGCTTCGCGAGTGGGGCGAGGCTTGCCTCTGACACGCCGCCTTGGTACGGAAGGCCCCAAGGATCGTCGGCTCTGTCACGCTGGCGCCCACCCCATGATCGACCGCTACAGCCGCCCCGAGCTCACCGCGATCTGGTCGGATGACGCGCGGTTCGCGCTGTGGCTGGAGATCGAGCTGGCGGTGTGCGAGGCGATGGAGTCGCGCGGCCGGGTGCCGGCCGGCTCTGCCGCCGCCGTACGCGCCCAGGCCGCCGGCAAGCTCGACGCCCGCCGCATCCTCGAGATCGAGCAGATCACCCGCCATGACGTGATCGCGTTCCTCACCCACGTCGAGGAGCTGGCCGGCGAGCCGGCGCGCTGGCTGCACCTCGGCATGACCTCGTCGGACGTGCTCGACACCGCGCTGGCGCTGCAGAGCGTGCGCGCCCTGGACAAGATCCTCGCCGGCGTCGACGGGCTGGCCGCCGCGCTCGCCACCCGCGCCCGCGAGCACGCGAAGACGCCGGTGATGGGTCGCTCGCACGGCATCCACGCCGAGCCGATCACGGCCGGCCTGACGTTCGCGCGCTGGTACGCCGAGCTCGGCCGCGCTCGCGTGCGCGTGGTCAACGCCCGCACCGCCATCGCCGTCGGCAAGATCGCCGGCGCGGTCGGCGTCTACGGCAACCTCGATCCGGCCATCGAGGCCGAGGCGCTGGGCCGGCTCGGCCTCGCCGCCGAGACCGTGGCCACCCAGATCGTCGCCCGCGATCGCCATGCCGAGGTGCTGGGCGCGCTGGCGTTGCTCGGCACCGCCATCGAGCAGATCGCCCTGGGCGTGCGCCACTGGCAACGGACGGAGGTGGGGGAGGCCGAGGAAGGCTTCGGCAAGGGCCAGAAGGGCTCGAGCGCGATGCCGCACAAGAAGAACCCGATCCTCAGCGAGAACCTCACCGGGCTGGCGCGCTTGCTCCGCGGCTACGCCGGCGCGGCGCTCGAGAACGTGGCGCTCTGGCACGAG
>SXJR01000119.1 GCA_005779305.1 Myxococcales bacterium | reverse complement strand
TGACCGTCGAGGTGCCCGTGCCGGCCGCCGGCGCCAGGAAGAGCGCGGTGAAGCCACCGTCCTCGTCGGTGAAGGCGCCGGCCGAGGCCCGGCCCTCGCCGTCGACGGTGAAGGCCACCGCGAGGTCCGGATACGGCTATATCCCCAACAGGAACCCCGGGCAGCCGGAGCGGCATGGTGATTACCTCCACGTCCCACGGCTGTCAAGCCTGCCGGCGAGGCTGCCGGCCATGGCGAGGCGCTTTGAGGATCCGCGCCGTTCGGTGGTACTAGAAGTCGTGGGCCCGAACCTCGACCGGAGCAGCCGATGAGGCTCGGCGAGCTGATGGTCGAGGGCGAGATGCTGAACCGCCAGGAGCTGGAGACGGGGCTGGCCCGGCAGCGATCCAGCGGCTTGCGGCTGGGGTCGACGCTGATGGAGATGGGCACCCTGACCAGTGATGAGGTGGCCCGAGCGCTGGCCCGCCAGCTCCGAGTGCCGGCCGCGCTCGATCGTCACATCGCCGGCCGCGATCCCTCGCTGGTCGCTCGCCTGCCGGCCCCGCTCGCGCGCACGCTGTGGGCGCTGCCTGTGGCGATGTCGCGCGGCGGCGACGGGCTCAACCTGGTGGTCTGCCTGCGCGATCCCACGGCCGAGATCATCGACGAGGTCCGGAGCGCGGCCGGCGTGCCGGTGATCGCCTGCGTGGCCAGCGAGCTCACGCTGCGCCGGGCCCTGGACGCGTCGTACCCGCCGCCGGCGCCGACCGCCGGTGGCTCCGTCGGTGGCTCCGCCGGTGGCTCCGCGGGTGGCTCCGATGGGTCGATCGACATCGACGTCGAGGAGCCGTCCCAGCCGTTCCCGACGCTGAGCGACCTGGGGACCATGGACCTGGTCGAGCTCGACGACCAGTACGTCAACAAGGATCACAGCCAGACCAGCACCGGCACGACCGGGGCCCAGCCGGCGATCAGCGCCTTCGCCGGAAAGCGGCAGACCGCGTCCAACCCGGCCATCAAGATTCCGCCCGACGAGCCCGAGGCCAAGAAGCCGAGCCGCCCGCCGCCCAGCCTCGAGGACACCGTGGTCGCCATCCACACCTCGACCACCGGCGACGCCATCTCCCAGCTCGCCATCGACTACCTGCGCGGTCAGTGGAAGGGCGGCCTGGTGCTGGTGGTGAAGGAGAAGATGGCGCTCGGCCAGCACGGCTTCGGCGGCGGCATCACCGAGTCCAACGTCGAGTCGATCGTGGTGCCCCTCGATCAGCCGTCGGTGCTGCGCACCGCCCACGACGACCGCCGGCCCTTCGCCGGCGACGCCCCGATCGGCTCGACGGCGCAGGATCGCTTCCTCCGCCTGTTCGCCGACATCGGCTCGCGTACGATGGTGGTGTCGCCGGTGCTGGTGCGAGAACGCCCGGTCTGCCTGCTCTTCGGCGTCGGCCCGCTGGGCCAGCTGCCCGAGGCCGCGGCCTCGGTGGCCGCCCTCGCCCACACCATGGGCGAGGCTTACCTGCGCATCATCCTGGCCGGCCGAAAGAAGCACTAGAACGGCACGGCCGCGCCGGCCAGCGCGTGCAGCGCGGCGTCGGCGCCGTCGTCGCGAACGAAGGCGACGGCGCGGGCCGCGACCTCGACCAGCAGGTAGCGGTGGCGGACCAGCTCGAGGCCGAGCTCGGCGGCGACCAACGGCGCACGTTCGCCGCTCAGGTAGCCGTAGCCGGCGCGCACGCCGAGGTACGGGTTGAGAGCGCGGCGATCACCGCCGCCGGCACGCCCCGAGTACATCGCGGTACCGACGGTCGCGATCACGGCGCGGCTGTCGCCGCCCCCGCCGGGGAAGACGTCGAGCTCGAACGTCACGTGGCGGCGCACGTGCAGCGTCGCGCCGCCGCCGACGCGTGCTCGCGCGCGGGTGCCGGGATCGAGCAGCACCAGCGCGGCCAGGTGCGGCCCAGGGTAGATGCGCGCGTCGGGCGACGGATCGACCGCGCCGCCGTCGCGGGTGATGGCGAGGGTGACCGTGGCCAGCTCGACGCGATCGACCAGCCAGCGCTGCTCGCCCTCGATGCGTTCGATCTCGCCGCGCACCCGTGTCATCTCGCGCTCGATGGCGAGGAGCTCGGCGATCGGGACCTCCTGCTCGGCCAGGCGCTGGAGCCGGCTCATGGTGAGCTTCAGGTTGTCGAGCTCGAGCTGCTGGTCGAGGAGGAGCTTGCCGACGTCGCTGCCGAGCGTGCGGCGCGACTCGATCACGCCCTTCGATCCTAGCCAGCTCAGGAACCCCGAGGTCCGGGCCGGCGGCACCCGCAGCTCCAGCGCCGCGCTGGTCGCCGCGCGCCCGTTGCCGATCACGCTCGACGACACCACGCGGCCGCCGGCCGCCGTGACCTGGGCCTCGACCGCCGCCGCCGCCGCGCCGACGTCGGTGGCGGTCATCTCGATCCAGGCCTCGACGACGAGCTGCTCGTGCGCGTCGGGGACCGCCGACGGCACCACCGTCGCCAGCGGCACGGTCGCCGCCGCCTGAGCCGAGAACCAGCCCGGGCGGCGCGCGACCACGACGACGTCCTGCCACGACGCCGCCTGCGACCTCAGCCTGCGGTGACGCACCGCCGGCTGGTCGTCGAGGCTCTCGACGCGGTCGGCCGAGATCGGCGCCTCGAGCGCCTGACGTTGCTCGAGGATCGAACGCGGCGCCGGCCGGGTGGCGGGGTCGAACGTCGAGTAGGCAAAGCTGCGGCACGCGGTCAAGAGGACCGCGACGACGGCAAGGCTGCGCATGAGGCCTCCGTGGCGCGCCAGCGACGAAACTCGCGCCAGCACGGTGACAACCGCCGCCCGCCGCGGTTGCGCGGTGACGGCGCCGGTCAGGTCGTTTCGACGACCTGCGGACGCACGCGCAGGAACGGCAGGAGCGGAAGCGCCGACAGGAAGGCCAGGGCCATGAAGACCTGGAACAGCGCGTCCCAGCCGTAGGTGTCGCTGATCCACACGGTGGTGAAGGCCTGCACGATGCCGCCGATCGAGCCCACGCCGTTGACCACGCCGCACGCCAGCGCCGATGCGTGCGCCCCGCCGATGTCCTGCGACGCCGAGCCCGAGACCAGCGAGTCGGCGGCGAAGAGCGTGCCGCCGACCAGCGACAGCCCCAGGATGTTCCAGCCCAGCCCGTCGTCGCCGATCACGCGATAGAGGGCGAGCGCGCCACACAACGCGAAGCACCAGAACGCCGCGGTGGCGATGCGCCGTCGACCGAGCAAGCGATCGGCCATGAAGCCGGCGAAGATCACCAGCGGGATGCCGCCGGCGTCGAAGGCGATCGAGACGTAGCCGGCCTTGGCGGCGTCGTACTTGTAGGCCTCGGCCAGGTAGAACGGCAGCCAGTAGATGAAGGCGTACCGCATCAGCTTCATGAAGAAGTAGGTGATGCCGAGGCACCAGACCCGGATGTTCTTGAGCACCACCGGCCACGCCTCGCGCCGCAGCCGCGCCAGCTCCTCCTTGGAGAGGCCGGCCTTGATCTCGGGATCGCGATAGCCCAGCTCCGACGGACGATCGCGGATCACCAGCCAGAAGGCGCCGGCGACCACGACGACCCACAAGGCCGGTCCCAGGAACGACATGCGCCAGCCGTAGACCAGGAGCGCGGTGGCGAGCAGCTTGGCGGCCACACCGCCGGCCTGGTAGCAGGTCGACCACACGCCCATGCGCTCGCCGCGGGTGCGGGTGTCGAACCACGACGCCATCAGCTTGCCGTTGCCTGGCCAGCCGGTGGCCTGCACGAAGCCGTTCACCGCCCACAGCAGGATGAAGACCGAGAGGATGCTGTTGAGCCCGAACAGCACCGAGCACACGGCGCTGGCCAGCATTCCGAGCACCACCAGGCGGCGCGGGCCGAGCGCGTCGCCGATGGCGCCGTGCACGAACTGTCCGACGCAGTAGGCGCTCAGGCTGGCCAGGTCGATGTACTTGAGATCGTCCTTGGACAGGCCGAGCTCGAGCTGCATCGGCTTCTTGGCGACCGAGAAGTTCGAGCGCGTGAAGTAGTACGAGAAGTACGACAGCCACGACAGCCAGAACACGCGCTGCTCGACCGAGGCCGGCGCTCGTCCCTCGGTCACGACGACGACCGGGCTCGGGCTGGTCGGGTCCGTCGTCGTCGGGCGGCTCATCGCCCGCGCAGCCTACACCGAGATGCGCTCAGGGAACTGCAGGCGTGCCCGCCGCGACGGAGACAAGGAAGGCGCGCCAGTCGGAGATGGCCGCGGTCACGCGCGTCGACACGAAGTGGCCGTCGAAGGCGGCGCCGCCGTCGTACTGGAAGAGCGCGCCGAAGCGGACCTG
>SXJR01000118.1 GCA_005779305.1 Myxococcales bacterium | reverse complement strand
TCCGAGCGATCGCGGGCGGCGGTGGCGGTCGCCTCGGCGCTCACCGCGCGCTGGCGTTGCCGTTCGGTGCGATGGGCGGTGAGCGCGAGCGAGGCCACGACGGCGACTACCAGCACCGTCACCAGCGCCAGCGGCCAGCGCAGCGCGACCGCGGCGCGCCAGGCTAGCTCGGCGGTGGAGTAGCGGTGGGCGCGCACACGCCGCCCGTCGCGGTAGGCCTCGAGGTCGGCGGCCATGGCCTCGCCGTCGGCGTAACGCGCCCCCGGATCGAGGGCCATGGCCTGTTCCGCGATCGCGCGCAGCTCGGCGGGGACGGCCTCGTCCCATCGCGGCGGCGGCGGCCCACCGCGCAGCGCGGCCAGCACCTGCTCGCGATCGCCGTCGAGCCGGCGCTGCCCGTCCAGGATCTCGTGGAGCATCGTGCCCAGTGCCCACACGTCGGCGGCGATGCTGTTGGCGCGGCCGCGCGCCGCCTCCGGGCTCAGGTACGCCGGCGTGCCGACCACGGGCGCGTCGGGGGTCGCCGCCAGCACCGCCAGCTCGTCGGCGAGGCCCCAGTCGACGACCTGGGTCTCGCCCAGCTCGCCGACCATGACGTTGGCCGGCTTGAGATCGCGGTGGACGATGCCGCGACGGTGGGCGTGCCCGACCGCGTGGCAGGCGGCGGTCAACGCGGGGACGAGCGCGAGTCGCGCCTCGAGATCGCGGGCCGCGCCGGCCAGCTCGCCCAGCGAGCGGCCGCGGATGAGGCGCATCGTGTAGAAGAGTCGGCCGTCGCCGGTGGTGCCGGCGTCGTGGATGGGCACGATGCCGGGATGATCGAGGCGGGCGGTGATGCGGGCCTCGCGCGCGAAGCGGGCGGAGGCGGTGCGCTCGTCGGCGCCCGGGCCGATGCGCTTGAGCGCGACCTCGCGATCCAGGCGCTGATCGTGGGCGAGCAGCACCGTGCCGAGGCCGCCGCTGCCGACCACGCTCACCTCGCGGTAGCGCTCGTCGTCGCTGGATGCGAAGCCGGGATCGGCCGAGCCGCCTGCGCCCACCTCTGCGGCGGAACCGGCCTCGCTCAGCCCGACCAGCGATGTCGTGCTCATCGCATGGATGTTACCGTCATCGCCGATGCGCGCCTTCGCGATCCTGACCGGGCTCGAGGTCGACCACGTGGTCGGTCATGGCGATCTCATCGGCCGGACCCCGACCGCGGCGGTGGTGATCGACGACCCCAGGGTGTCCGAGGCCCACGCCATGGTCAGCCTGCGCAAGGGCGAGCTCCATCTCCTGTCGCTGCGGCGCATGGTCAAGGTCGGCGGCGCGCCGGTCGCCGACGTCGTGCTCGCGCCCGGGCTGGTGATCGAGCTCGCCGATGAGGTCGTGGTCACCGTCGCCGAGGTGGTCACGCCCCGCGCCGTGCTCGGCCTGACCCTGCCGTCGGGCGAGGTCCTGGTCCTGCCCCAGGTCGCCAGCCTCACCACCGCGCCGGTGCGCCTGCACTCGAAGCTCCTGCCCGACGCGCCGGCGGCGATCTGGTCGACCGGTGACGAGTGGCGGGTCAGGATCGGCGCCAAGGTCGCGCGCGTGGAGCCGGGCGACGCCTTCGCCGTCGACGGGCACCACTTCGTCGTCACCGTCGTGCCCATCGGCGACGCCGGTGCGGCCTCGACCGAGGGCGCGATCGCGTCGGCGGTGCCGCTGCGCCTGGTCGCGTTCTACGAGTCGGTGCAGATCTACCAGCGCGGCCAGAAGGTCCACACCATCGGCGGCACCGGCGCCCGCATCCTCAGCGAGCTCGTCGCCCACGGTGGTCCGACTCACTGGGAGATCCTGGCTCGCGAGATCTGGCCCGACGAGGTCGAGGCGCTCCCGCTCCGTCATCGATGGGACGTCGCGCTCAGCCGCCTGCGCGCTCGCCTGCGCAACGCCGGGATTCGCGAGCTGGTCCGCGCCGATGGCACCGGCCAGCTCGCGCTCGAGCTGTACGAGGGCGACACCGTCGAGGATCGGTCGTGATGTAGGGCAGTTGCGGTGACGCGCACGATGTAGGACAGGCGTGAGAGGCGCGTGTGATGCAGGCGCGTCGGCGGGGCCGCATCGTGGAGAGCATATGAAGCTCATCCATCTCGTCGCACTCCCCGTCCTGCTCGCCTCCTCGGCCGCGCTCGCCGCGCCCGGCGCTGATCTGGTGGTCTCGATCACCGCGCCCAGCGGCGTGCCGGTCTACGACAGCGGTCGCCACACGGTCACGGTCCGCAACCTGGGCAATCGCAACGCCAGCGCGGTCAACCTGACCATCCAGCTGCCGGTCACCAACACCAGCCCGACCGTCCACATCATGGGCGTGGTCAGCGGCCTCGACAACCGCTGCGCGGTGAGCGGCACTCGCCTGGTCTGCAACCTGAACACCGTCACCCGTCCGGGCACGACCGTGATCGGGTTCGATCTGGCGCTGCCGTACTCGACGGCGCCGCTGACCATGACCGCGACCGCGACCACCACCACCAACGAGCTCAACCCGGCCAACAACAGCGCCAGCAGGACGCTCGCGCCGGTCACCGTGCCGACCACCGTGGCCGGTCGCTACACCGCCACCAACCAGCATTGCACTGGCACCAACCTCACCTCGTACTTCGAGTGCACGCTCTTCCCGTCGTCGATCTCGGGCTTCGCCTCGGTGCTCGAGGCCAACGGCACCGTGTCGGTGCCCATCGAGCCCACCGTGACCGGCACCTGGACCTTCACCGCGCCCGATCGCCTGGTCATCTCGTACGAGGATGGCGGCAACCCGATCGGCACGGTCGACACCCGCAGCGTCGGCGACGGCTGCTTCGAGGGCCCGATGGCGGCCGGCCCCTGGGTGGTGCTCTACGAGGTGTGCCTGACCGCCGCGCCCTGAGCGCGAGCGGCCGCGCTCAGCCGCGCCAGTCGGGGCCTTCGCCGCCCTGGGTGGCCGTCGACTGCGGGTCCTTGCCGACGTCGGCCGACAGGCCGAGCAGGAGCTCGCGGGTCATGATCGCGTCGCCGCGGTTCTCGACCGGCTTGGCGTGGACGCCCGAGTCCATGCGGATGGCGTCGCAGGGGCAGGCCTCGACGCAGAGGCCGCACACCACGCAGCGCAGCTCGTCGATCTCGAACACCGCCGGCTTCTTCTCGACGCCCTTGTCGTCGGACTCGGCGGGGATGATCGTGATGCAGTTGGCCGGGCACACCGTCGGGCAGCACATGCAGGCCACGCAGCGGACGTTGCCGTCCTCGCGCTGCATCAGGCGGTGCAGGCCGCGGAAGCGCTCGGGATAGTGGGTCTTCTCCTCGGGGTACTGGATCGTCTCGATCTCGTTCCAGGCCGGCTTGAACCTGCTGCGCGGCTCGACGGCTTCGCCCTTGGCCAGCGCCTCGGCCGGCCGCCGCTTGCCGAAGAAGTTCTTCATGAAGTGGCGCAGGGTGACGCCGAGGCCCTTGCGGGCGGCCTCGAGGTAGGTGACGTCGTGCTCGCTCGGCCGCACCACCGCGATGGTGCGCACCTTGGGGCTGACCTTCGACACCGCCAGGACCTTGGGTCCGGCGGTCTCGTCGTGTGCTTCTTCGTGTCCGTGTCCAGCCATGGGCGTTCTCCGGAGATCAGACCCAACCAAAGGACATGGCGGCGAGCTTGAACAGCGCGCTCAGCATGGTCCAGGCCAGCGCCAGCGGCAGGAGCAACTTCCAGCCCAGGTTCATGAGCTGATCGGCGCGGAACCGGGGCAGGGTCCAGCGCACGAGCAGCTGGAACCAGCACAGGAGGATGACCTTGAGGCCGAAGGCGCCGATCTGGAGCGCGGTGACCAGCGCGTGGGGCAGCTTGAAGGTGCTGCCCCCGGTCGAGACCAGCTGGCCGTTCACCTCGGCCATGTAGCCGCCGATGCGGAAGCCGTCGGGATCGAGGAACGGCACCTGGTAGCCGCCGAAGAAGACGGTGGTGATGACCGCCGAGATGAAGACGATCTCGATGAACTCGGCCAGGAAGAACAGGCCCCAGCGCAGGCCGGAGTACTCGACGAAGTAGCCGATGATCTCTGGCTCGCCCTCGGGGATGTCGAAGGGCGCGCGCTTGGTCTCGGCGATGGCGGCGGTGGTGAACAGGATCAGCGCCGGGAACTGCCACAGCCACAGCCAGTTGAGAGGGTTCGACGGCGACAGCTTGGACGACGCGCCGGCGCCGACGATGTAGCCGGGCTCGAGGCTGCCGACCAGGAGGAAGCAGCCCATGAGCGAGAGGCCCATGGCGACCTCGTAGCTCATCATCTGCGACGAGCTACGCAGGCCGCCGAGCAGCGCCCACTTGTTGTAGCTGGCCCAGCCGGCGAGGGTGCCGCCGTAGTTGGCCAGGGTGAGGACCGCGAAGTAGAAGAGCAGACCGTAGTCGAACGACGCGACCTGGAGGCGGATCGAGTCGGCGAGGTTGAGCGCGCCCTCGCCGCTGGTCGGCGCTAGCGGATCGAGGGTGCTGGTCAGCTCGTGCGGGAAGATGGTGGGGCCGAACGGGATGATGGCGAAAGCGACCAGCACCGGACCGATGGCGAGCAGCGGCGCGAGCGTGAAGAGGCCCTTGTGCACGTTGCCGGGCACGAAGTCCTCCTTGGAGATCATCTTGATGGCGTCGGCGACGAAGTGGAGGATGCCCTTGAGCTTCAGCCACGGCGCGAAGGTTGGTGCGGCGCGGTTGGGACCGAGCCGGTCCTGCATCATCGCGCTCTGGCGTCGCTCGGCCCAGGTGAGCAGCGAGGCCAGCGGCATGACCAGGACGAAGACCAGGAGCACCCACTTGGTCGCGGGATGATCGAGGACGGTGTAGAGCGTCTTCATTCGCTTGTGCCTTTGGCCCTAGCCGCGCGATCCGGCGAAGCGGAGCTGGAGGGGGCGGACCTCGCGGCCCCACGGCGCGCCCTTCCAGGGGGCCACCGCCGCGGTCATGTCCTTCCACACGTCGCGGCCATGGGCCCAGGTCAGCTTGGCCGCGGGCGAGGCGGCCTGGCCGAGCCGCACCACGGCCTCCCAGCCGGCCACGGCCTGGCCGGGCGGCGGGAACGCGGCGTGGGTGCGCTGGAGCTTGCCGTCGCGGTTGGTGACCGAGCCGGCGGTCTCGGCCCAGGCCGCGATGGGCAGAGCCACCGCCGCGTGTTTGACCGGGCCGCGCTCGTGGCTCGCCAGCGCGATCAGATCGAGCTCGCGCAGGTGGCGCAGCGCGCCCTCCGACAGCGGCAGATCGTAGCCGAGCATCACCACCGCCTTCACCTTGCCGGCGGTGAGCGCGGCCTCGAGAGCGGCGGCGTCGTTGTCGGCGGCTCCGCCGAGGATCGCCTTCACGCCGGCGGTGTTGGGGTTGACGTCGGCGTCGCGCAGCTTGTCGTCGGCGCGCTCGGGGCGGTGGGGACGGGCGGTCCAGAACACCTGCGCCTTCCACGCCGTCGCCAGCTTGGCCAGCGCGTAGTTCTCCTCGTTGCCGGCCTGGGCCGACAGCACGACGGCGAGGCCGCCGCCGGCCTGGGCCGCGGCGATCTTCTCGGCGGCGGTGCCCAACGCCTTGTCCCACGACGACGGCAGGCCGTCGACGACGGGCGCGGCCAGACGGCCCTCGCGCAGCTCGTGATACGTGAAGCGGCCCTCGTCGCACATCCAGTGGCCGTTCACCTCGGCGTTGAGGCGCGGCACCAGGCGCCAGGCCCGATCGTTCTTGTGGTGGATCTCGACGTTGCAGCCGGTGGCGCAGCCGTGACAGACCGACGGCGTCGAGTCGAGCTCCCAGGCCCGCATCGTGAAGCGGAAGTCCTTGGCGGTGAGCGCGCCCACCGGACACACGTCGACGGTGTTGATCGAGTACGGGTTGTCGAGCCGCTGGCCAGGGGCGGTGGTCAGCTCCTGGTGGTCGCCGCGGTTGATCATCTCGAGCTGGTGGCTGTCGGCGACCTCGTCGCAGACCCGGATGCAACGCGTGCACAGGATGCAGCGCTCGGCGTCGAGCACGATGTGGGGGCCGAGATCGACGACCTTGGGCTTCTCGACCTTGGGGACATCGACCCGCGAGTCGGCGTTGTCGTGGTCGAAGTACAGCTTCTGCAGCGTGCACTCGCCGGCCTTGTCACAGATCGGGCAGTCGATCGGGTGATTGACCAGCGTGAACTCGAGCATCTGCTTGCGGGCCAGCGTCGACTGCGGGTCGGTGGTGCGCACCACCATGCCGTCGCCCGCGGTCTGCTGACACGAGGGCTGGAGCTTGGGGTTCTTCTCGATCGAGACCAGGCACTGCCGGCAGCAGGCGGCGATGGAGAGGCCAGGGTGGTAGCAGAACGCGCTGATGTCGATGCCGAGGGTCTTGGCCGCCTCGAGCACGTTGGTGCCCTTGGGCACGGTCACCGCCGTCCCGTCGATGGTCAGGGTGACCGTGTCGGGGGGAGGTGGGGTGGTCGGAGCGGGGTCACTCATGGCAGCGGGCCTTCACTTGTCGCACTCGCCGCCGATCATGTTGATCATGCCGAAGATCGGCACGATGTCGGCGATGAGATGTCCGAGGATGAGCTTCTGGGTGGTGGCCAGGTGCACGAAGGACGGGCTCCGGCAGTAGGCCTTGTAGGGCCGGCCGGTGCCGTCGGCGACGATGAAGAAGCCGAGCTCGCCGTTGCCGCCTTCGACGAACGAGTAGGCCTCGCCGGGCGGCACGCGGATGCCGTCGACGATGTGCTTGAAGTGGCGGATCATCGACTCGATCGTGTTGTACGCGGCGTCCTTGGCCGGTAGCGCGCAGCGCGGATCGTCGATCATCGTCGGCCCGTCGGGGATCTGGGCGCAGGCCTGGCGCAGGATGCGCATCGACTGCTTGATCTCCTCGACCCGGACCAGGTAACGGTCGAGGCAGTCGCCGGTGGTGCCGACCGGGACGTCGAACTCGAGCTCGGGGTAGACCGAGTACGGGTGGTCCTTGCGGACGTCGTAGTCGACGCCGGCGGCGCGGGCGATGGGGCCGGTGCAGCCCCAGCGGATGGTCTCCTCGCGCGAGAACGCGCCGATGCCAGCCATGCGGTCGCGGAAGATCTTGTTGTTGTTGAGCAGGGTCTCGACCTCGACCATCACCCCGCTGATCTCGTCGAGGCGGTGGAGGAGCTTGGGCATCCAGCCGTCGGGCAGATCCTTCACCACGCCACCGACGCGCACGTAGGTGTGAGTCAGGCGCGCGCCCGAGACCTCCTCGAGCAGCGTGTACAGCCACTCGCGGGCCTTGAGGAAGAACAGGAACGGGCCGAACGCGCCCAGCTCCATGGCCGAGGCGCCGACGCAGGTGAGGTGGTCGGTGATGCGCGAGACCTCGGAGACGATCACGCGCACGTACTCGGCGCGGCGCGGGATGTCCTTGGTGATGCCCATCATCTTCTCGACCGCCATCGCCCAGCCGCAGTTGTTGATCATCGGCGAGACGTAGTTGAGGCGATCGGTGTACGGGAACACCTGCGTGTAGGTGGCGTGCTCCGACTCCTTCTCGAAGCAGCGGTGTAGGTAGCCGGGCTGGACATCGCCCTTGACGATGCGCTCGCCGTCGACGGTGAGCACGATGCGCACCGTGCCGTGCATGGCCGGATGCGACGGACCCATGTTGACGGTCATGAGCTCGTGGGGCAGCTCGTGCTCGGCGTCGAGATCGGCCGCGTCCTGACGGCCGATGACCAGCGTCTTCAGGTTGCCGGGTTCGATGGTGGCCGCCATGTCAGTGGTCTCCGACCAGATCGGAGCGGCGCACCAGCGGCTGGCGCTTCTCCTTGGGGTAGTCCTTGCGCAGCGGATGCCCGATGAACTCGTCGTACAGGTAGATCCGGCGCTGATCGGGGTGACCCTGGAAGTCGATCCCGTACATGTCGAAGGTCTCGCGCTCCTGCCAGTCGAACCCGAGCCAGAGCAGCGCCAGGCTGGGCACCTTCACGTCGTTCTCGTGGAGCGCGACCTTGAGGCGGATGCGATGGCGATGGGGCACCGAGCGGAGCTGCCAGCACACCTCGAAGCGTGGGCTCTTACCGTCGCCGGTGGGATCCCAGGCCGGCCGCGCCGACGAGGCCGTGCCCGGCGCCTTGACCGGGCGCCAGTCGAGCAGGTCGATGCAGGTGCAGAAGACCGGCATGTCGAAGGCCATGGCGGCGTCGTCGCGCAGCCAGGTGGCGATGTCCTTCAGCTTCTCGCGCTTGACCAGCGCGACCTCGTCGCCGTGCTGCGACTCGGTGGCGATGATGGCGTCGCCGAACTTGGCCTTGAGAGCGTCGAGTACCTTCTGCGACATGGTCAGTCGTCCTCGAGGGCCCGGCTCTGCTCGAGCACGATCTTCTCGCGCTTGAGCCGGAGCTGGCTGTGGCCGTCCTTGCGGGCGACGCGGTCCTGCAGGAGGATCAGCGCGTCGAGGACCTGCTCGGGGCGGGGCGGGCAGCCGGGGATATAGACGTCGACGGGGATGACCTGATCGGCGCCGGGCATGGCGTGGTAGTTCTGGTAGAACCCGCCGGTCGACGCGCACACGCCGAAGGCGATGACCCACTTGGGCTCGGCCATCTGGTCGTAGATGCGCTTGAGGGCCGGACCCTGCTTCTCGGTGATCGTGCCGACGATCATGAGCAGGTCCGACTGGCGCGGCGAGAAGCGTGGGAACTCGGCGCCGAAGCGCGCGATGTCGTACTTGGGCGCGGCCACGGACATGAACTCCATGCCACAGCACGCGGTGACGAACGGGTAGCTGAACAGCGAGAACTTGCGGCCCCAGTTGGCCACGTCCTCGAGCTTGGTGGTGACGAGCTCCAGCATTTGGATCTCCGCGCCCGGTCAGTCCCAACCGATGGCTTTTTTGCGCCAGACGTAGGCCAGGGCCACGACCAGGATGGCGACGAACACGAGCATCTCGGCGAAGCCGAAGATGCTGATGCCGCCGGCCGGGGTCAGGGACAGCTTGGCGAACAGCTGGGCCCACGGGTACATGAACGCAGCTTCGATGTCGAAGACCAGGAACAGGATTGCGACCTGGTAGAACTTCACGGAGTAGCGGCCGCGAGGGCTGCCGATGGGCTCCGAGCCGCACTCGAACGGCTTGAGCTTGTCGGGGCTGGTGGCGTGGGGGCCGACCATCACCGCCAGGGCGGTGAAGAGGCCGCAGAACCCGAGCGCGCAGAGGATGGCGAACCCGGCTGGCAGATAGGCCTGGAGCTGCAAAGCGGGCCGAGTATTAACGCTCCAGGCCCTTGAAAGCTAGAGCGCATCTCAATAACCAGCGTCGAGCGAGACCGAGCGATCCGAGGCCGATCGGGGCGCACGCCCGAAGCCCAGGGAGGCGCGTGGCGGCCCCTCGAAACGCGCGAGCATCGGACGTACGACCCGAGGCGCCCGCAGCGCGTCGGTCGCAGCTGGCGCCGGTTGTTGAGATGCGCTCTAGAGGTTCTGGACTGCGTTTCGGAGGGCGTCTTCGAACGCCTCGACCATCTCCTGGTTGGTGTCGACCAGGTAGATGGTCTCGGGGCAGGCGCGCTTGTGGGCGCGGATCTCCTCGACGATGGCACGGGCGGCCTCGTCCATGGGGACGTCGCCCAGATCGGTACCCATGCCGGCGAAGGCGATGACCTTGAACTGCTTCACGTCGGCGGCGATGAGGGCGGCGCGGGCGGCCCGGCGCACGTTCTCGGCCGGGATCTTCATGCCGGGGTCTTCCATCGTCGGCGCGTGGATGACGAACCGGCACGGCAGCGAGCCGGGGCTGGTGATGATGGCGGCCCCGACGGCGATCGGGGCGGCGGCCATGGCTTCCTGCTGGATGATGTCGCCGCCCATGCGGCGCAGGGCGCCGCTCACCCCACCGCCCATGATGCCGAGCGAGCTGGTGGGATTGACGATGGCGTCGACGGGAAGGGTGCCGAGCTCCGCACGAGCGACGTGAACCTGCATTCGCGCGGGCACGCTAACACGCGCCCGATCGGCGATTCAATCGTGTGGGGGCGTCGCCGAGTTCCCGGATGGGGGGTCGGGAGCCGTGCTCCGCGTCCCCCAAGGGGATCATCCGCAGGCCTTTTCGAGCTCTTGCTCGACCTTGGCCTCGGTCCACTTACGGGCCACCGCCAGCTCCTTCACCATCAGGGTTCGGGCGGTGTCGAGCATGCGACGTTCCCCGAACGACAGGTTCTTCGTGCTCTTGAGCCGGAACAGGTCGCGATAGACCTCGGCGACGTCGAAGAGGGAGCCGGTCTTGATCTTCTCCATGAAGCCGCGATACCTGCGGTTCCAGGTCTGCTTGTCGATGTGCACGTCCTGGTCGCGGAGCACGTCGAAGACCTCGTTGGCCTCCTGCGCCGAGACCACGCAGCGGAGCCCGACCTGATCGGCCTTCTGCTTGGGCACCATGATCTGCATCTCGTTCTCGAGGACGCGCAGCACGTAGAAGGCGCAGATCGTCTTGTTGATCTCCTTGGTGTCCACGCCGACGACCTCGACGACGCCATGCGCCGGGTACACTGCCTTGTCGCCGATCTTGAACTCGCTCATGTCGTGCTGTGACTCCCGGGGAGGATCGTGTCCGGTGTAGCAAGGTGGGTGCCGCGTGGGCAGGGGGGAGATCATGACAGAAGCTTCAGGATTGGCGCGTCTTTGCCTCACAAACGCGGGAGCGGGGCTACTGCTCGATGCGCCAGGCTGTCACAGCCGCGGCGTGCAGTTCGGACGGATTTTGACAGGATTGCGGATAAGTACCGGCAGCTTGGCGCGAGCGAGTCGCTGGCGGTGCGGTGGGGCGTTTTGACTGGCTACCCGCCTGGTCAGCGATGCTGACAAACCTCGGAGATCCTGGGCGCTTATCGCACCTACTGACCGGTTGTCAGGCCCGCTGGCGAACGTGTTACGTTGGGGCGTGGCCGCGCCGCTCGGGAGACTCCTCCTCGAAATGGGGGTGCTCCCGGACGAGGCGACCCTCGCCGACGCCCTGGCTCGGCAGAGCGAACGCCTTCCGATCGGCTCGATCTGCTACGTGCTCGGTCACGCCGGCGAGCGCGAGCTAGCCGAGGCCCTCTCGATCCAGAGCGGCCGCCCGGCCATCGTCCTGGACGAGTGCGTGATCGACACGTCGCTCATCGACGGCATCGCGCCCGACCTGCTGCGCCGCATGCAGATGCTGCCGGTCTTCGCCGAGGCGGGCACGGTGATCGTGGCCGCCTCGCGCCCCGACGAGGTCGCCGGCCACGCCAATGCGCTGTTCGCGCGCCGAGGCTGGAGCGTGACCCTGTGCGTGGCGCTGTCGGTCACGGTGGCGCGCACGGTGCGGGCGGTGATCGCGGCCCGCGGCCGCGACGAGTTGCGCTGGGCCGGGCCGGTCGCGGCCAGCGACGGTCCGGCGCGGCATCCGCGGCTGGCCATGGTGTCCCCTGACGATACCCTCGACGACGCCCTGCTCGGCGAGCGGGCGCAGCAGGCGGTCATCGAGGACGTCACCAAGGAGATCCAGGTCAAGAACCTCTTCCACGAGACCTCGGAGGTCGAGGTCAACAGCCGCGAGACATTCCTGGCCCCGCGCGCGGCGACCGCGGGCGCCGACACCCCGTGGCCGGTGACCGGCGTGGGCAGCTCGCCCGGCCGCGAGCCGGCACCCGACGGCGGGCCCGGCGACGACGAGGTCGGCGAGCTGGCCCGCGGCCTCGAGCGCGGGCCGGAGGTGGACGCGACCGGCCCGCCGCGCCTGCTCATCGTCGACGACGACTTCGCGACCCGTCACCTACTGGTCAAGGAGATCGAGCCGCGCGGCTACCAGGTCGACACCGCGGCGTCCGGCACCGACGCGCTCGATGCGCTGCGCCAGGCCGCGCCCGACGTGGTCATCGCCGACATCCTCCTGCCCGGCGTCGACGGCTTCCGCCTGTGCCGCGCCATCAAGCGCACCCGGCGGCTCGAGGGCGTGGGCGTGATCCTGATGTCGGCGGTGATCGACTCGGGGCGAGTCACCGCCGAGGTGCTCGAGAAGTACGGCGCCGACGGCTACGCCGCCAAGCCGCTCGACACCACGCGCCTCCTCCGCATCGTGCGCGAGCTGGTCGGCCGCCGCCGCGCCCGCACCCGCAACGACGACGACGCCTTCGACGCGGCGATCGCGCGCTACCCGGCCGGCGACGTCGACGGCGCCATCGAGATGCTGCGCGACGGCGTCGCGCTCGATCCGGCGGCGTCGAAGGTCCGGTTCGCGCTCGCCAACCTGTTGCAGAAAGAGGCGCGCATCGAGGAGGCCATCGACGAGTACGAGTCGGTGGTCGAGCTCGAGCCGCGCTACTTCCCGGCGCTGACCCGGCTGGCGTACCTCTACTACAAGAAGGGCCACACCCTGCGCGCGGTCGAGACCTGGCGGCGGGCGCTGCCCCACTGCGAGGATCCGGCGCTGCGCCGCAACATCGAGCTGTTTGTGCGCAAGCTGGCGCAGGATTCGCTGGCGGCGCGGTAGCGTGGGTTGATGGCGACCAACGAGCTAAAGGCGGTGGCGCGCCGCGCGATCCTCGAGGGACGGGGTCGTTCGCGCCCCGCGGCGCGGAAGGCGGCGTTCGATGGTGAATCCGAGCCGGGGGCGCCGGCGGCGGTGGCGGCCTACGTGGTCAAGGTCCGCGACACCGCGTACAAGGTAACCGATGACGACGTCGCGGCCCTGCGCGCGGCCGGGCTCGACGACGACCACATCTTCGAGCTCAGCGTCGCGACCGCGATCGGCCAGGCCACGCGTCAGTACGACGCGGCGGTGGCGGCGCTCGACGCCGCGCTGGCTGCGCGCGACGGCGGCGGCACGGGAGCCGGTTGATGCGGCTGCCTGCGATCGAGCGCGGCCGTGGCCTCGGCAACAAGGCGCTGTTCGCGCTCATCCGCGTCATGAGCAAGCACCGCGCGCCCGACGTGGTGCGGACCCTGCGCTTCGAGCGGCACCTGTTCGGCGCGCCGATGAACGAGGTCTTCCAGACCGCGATGCGGGGCCCGTCGGAGTGGTCGGTGGGCGAGCGCGAGCTGTTCGCGGCCTGGGTGTCGAAGCAGAACGAATGCGAGTTTTGAACGAAGGCCCACGGCGCGGTCGCGTCGAAGGTGCTCGGTGAAGCGGCGGTGGCGGCGGCGCTCGACGATCCCGATCGCGCCGATCTGCCCGAGAAGGTGAGGGTCACGCTGCGCATGCTCACCAAGGTGACCAAGGATCACCGCGGGCTCACCGCCGCCGACCTGGCGCCGGTGCTGGCCGCCGGCGTCTCCCGGCAGGCGGTGATCGAGGCCCTCGACGTCGCCTGGGCCTTCAACGTGATCACGCGGCTGGCCGACGCCTTCGAGTTCGAGGTCGGTCCGCCGTCGTCGTTCGAGGTCGGCGCCAGGATGCTGCTCGATCGCGGCTACAAGTAGCCGGCCCGCGGGCGCGCTCAGAACCGCGGCAGGTCGTTGCCGCTGTCCTCGACGCCCTCGTCGGGGGTCTTGGGTACGGGGTGGATGTGGATGTCGTCGATGCGCCACTCGTCGTCCTCGCGGCGCAGGACGATTCGGAAACGCACGCCGTTCTCGTCCCAGCGCAGTTCGGCCCGATCGGTGCCGATCTCCTCGAGCTTGCCGTCGACCTTGCGATCGATGCCGGCCAGGAAGCCGCCGATCTGGCGCTGCAGCCCCTCGCGGCGGCGCATCGTGAGCGTGCGCAGCACCCCCTCGAGGTCGTTGTGGCGCATGGCGTCGGCGAACATGCGGACCGCGTCGCGCGGGCGACCGGCGCGCACCCGCGAGACCAGCGCGGCCTCGAGCCGCCAGCGTTTTCCCTCGCGCTCGAGCGTCACCGACTTGCCGTCGGGGTAGGTGACCGCGGCCCGCTCGCCGACGTCGGGGTCACCCTGGAGCGCGTCGGCCAGGCGCTTGGCCTGCCACGCGCGCTCGGCCTGGCTCGCCTTCCACTGCACCGCGAACTCCTCGTAGCTGACCTTGCGGCGGGCGTCCTTGGCCAGCAGTGCGTAGGCGGCTCGTGGATCGTCGGATTCCAGCGCGCGCACCAGCGCAGCCACCCCGTCCTCCGCCGGCGGCGCCTTGCCGATGACCGAGCCGCAGGCCGCGACGGCCAGCGCGGCGGCGAGGGCGACGGCGGCGGGCGCGACAGGCTGCGTGCGGTGCATTCGCGATTGAAGATACCGCGGAAGCACACGGTTGCGAGGGCGTTGGCTGGTGCGCGCGGCCGTGGCCGGTGAACGCGACGCGCTCGAGGGCGTGGTGCTCGAGGCCTCCTTGATCGAGCTGAAACGGGCCTGGCTTCTCTGACACCAGCGTCGGCTTCACCGACGTTGTGCGCTGGCGCGACGGCGAGGCGGCGGCGTCGGTTCAGACGCCGAAAAAACAGCCGCCGGGGCGGTATGCCCCGGCGGCCCTCCACGACGCGTGGCCGTCCGTCATGATCTGCCTCGTGGAGTGACGGTCAGCGGTATTGCGACCGCGATGCCAGCCGCGGGTTGCCTGGATCCGGGTGATCCCGGCACGGGCCCTGCGCGAATGAGCCCGGTGATTTCAATAGATTGCGTCGCAGGTGTCACCCACCCGTGGCGGGCGCGTGAACCCGCGTTGACTGGGGCGAGTGTGAAAACCTGCGTCGCCTCTGCGCGCCGTCCGCGCGCGCTACGCGGCCGGGCCGTTGGTCAGGTGAATCTCGGTGTCGCGCACGACGTCTGACTTCGACGGGTAGTCGACGGTGTAGTGCAGGCCGCGCGACTCCTTCCGTCGGCGCGCGCTCTCGATGATGAGGTGCGCGACCAGGGCCAGGTTCCGCAGCTCGATCATGTCGGGCGTGATGCGGAAGTTCCAGTAGTACTCGCGGAGCTCCTCGCGCAGGAGCTCGATACGGCGGCGGGCGCGGTCGATGCGCTTGTCGGAGCGCACGATCCCGACGTACGACCACATGAAGCGGCGGATCTCGTCCCAGTTGAGGGCCACCACGATGGCGTCGTTGGAGTCGGTGGCCTCGCCCGACTGCCACGGGATGACCGTGGTCGGGCGCAGCCCGGTGGTGTTGCGCACGTGCTGGGCCGCGCGCCGGGCGTAGACCATGCCCTCGAGCAGCGAGTTGGACGCCAGGCGGCACGCTCCGTGGAGCCCGGTCATCGAGCATTCGCCGATCGCGTACAGGTTGCGGACCGTGGTCTGGCCGTGCTCGTCGGTCCTGATGCCGCCGCACATGTAGTGGGCCGCCGGCACCACCGGGATGGGCTGCTTGGTGATGTCGATGCCGAGCTGCAGACAGCGATCGCCGATGTTGGGGAACCGGTTGCGAACGAAGTCGGCTGGGAGGTGGGTCATGTCGAGGAACACCGAGTCGGCGCCCGACTTCTTGAGCTCGTTGTCGATGGCGCGGGCCACCACGTCGCGCGGCCCGAGCTCGGCGCGCTCGTGGTAGCCGTCCATGAAGCGCTCGCCCGTCGACAGCCGCAGCTTGCCGCCCTCGCAGCGCAGCGCCTCGGAGATGAGGAAGCTCTTGGCATGCGGGTGGTAGAGCACGGTCGGGTGGAACTGGACGAATTCGAGGTTCGAGACCACCGCGCCGATGCGGTAGGCCATGGCGATACCGTCGCCGGTCGCGACGTCAGGGTTGGAGGTGTAGACGTAGACCTTGCCGGCGCCGCCGGTGGCGAGCACGGTGGCGCGCGCCACCACGGTCTTGACCTGGCCGCTGGCCCGGTCGAGCACGTAGGCGCCGAAACACGCGGCGTCGCCGCCGTACTTGGCCATGCTGAGCAGGTCGACCGCGATGTGGTCCTGCAGAATGGTGATGTTGGGGTTGGCGTGGACCGCGGCCAGGAGCGCGCGCTGGATCTCGCGGCCGCTGATGTCCTCGTGGTGGACGACGCGGCGCCGGCTGTGGCCGCCTTCGCGGGTCAGATCGAGCTCGCCGTCGGGGCCGCGATCGAGGTGGGTGCCGAGCGAGAGGAGCTTCTCGACCGCGGCCGGGCCCTCGGCGACCACGCTCTCGACCACCGCGCGATCGCACAGGCCCTCGCCGACGGTGAGGGTGTCGGCCACGTGCTGCTCGAAGGAATCGTCGTTGGCCAGCACGGCAGCGACGCCGCCCTGGGCCCAGTTGGTGTTGGTGTCGGACTCGGCCTTCTTGGTGACGATGACGACCCGGCCGTGGGTGGCGGCGTCGATCGCGAACGACAGCCCGGCGATCCCGGAGCCCAGTACCAGGTAGTCGGTCTCGACCACGTCGGCCATGGCGGGACCATAACGCCGATCGAGAGCGGGATCCGGCGCGGTAGTGCTAGCATTTCGGTCCATGGCCGGCCGCCGCCGTCGCTCGCGTCGTTCACGCCGTACGCGTGCGCCATTGGTCGTCGCCGCGGTGCTGGGCGCGGCGCTGTGCGCGGCGGCCGTGGTGGGTCTGTTGCGCCCGTCCGCGGCCCGCGCCGACATCTACACGTACACCGACGCCGACGGCGTCGTGCACTTCACCAACATCAAGCCCAAGGGCAAGGGCGGCGGCTGGAAGAAGGTCCTGGTCGAGAACCCCGATCGCGGCAGCAAGGCGGCGGCCGCCCGCGGCGGCTGCACCCGCTGCGACGTGGTGCCTGCGCGCGACAACTCCCCCGATCGCTACCAACGCTACGACGCGTTCATCGCCGAGGCGGCCGAGCTCTACCGCCTGCCGCCGCCACTGATCCGCGCCGTGATCCACGTCGAGAGCGACTACGATCCGCGGGTGGTGTCGTCGGCGGGCGCGCGCGGGCTCATGCAGCTCATGCCGGCGGTCGAGAAGGACATGCGAGTCGGCAACGTGTTCGAGCCGCGCGAGAACATCCTCGGTGGCGCGCGGCTGCTGCGGGTGCTTGCCAACCGGTACGAAGGCGATCTGGTGCTGACCATCGCCGCCTATCACGCCGGTCCTGGCTCGCTCGCCCGCTACGGCAACCAGGTGCCGCCGTACACCAACACCCGCAAGTACCTGCGCATGGTGCTCGACCGCTACTACCAGTACAAGGCGGCCGCCGAGCGTGGTGCGAAGTAGCGCGCGGGCCGCGCTCGTCGTCGCCGCGAGTGGCGCGATGGTGGGATGCAAGCAGGAGCCGCGCGCGCCCAGGATCGGCACGCTCTCGATCCGCGTCACCGATGGCCCCGGCGGACCGCTGGTGCCGGCGCGGGTGTTGCTGTGGGACGGCGATACGCCGGTGCGGTGGGGCGACAACGATCTCTACGGCGGCGTGCGCCAGGTGAGGGGTGCATGCGAGCCCGGCCCGGGCGTGCTCGGCACCTGGAACGGCCTGGTGCTGGGCAACGGGCAGGGCACGATCCCGGTCGGCGCGGCGGCGGGCGGATGCGATCCGCTGCCGGCCGGGCGCTACCGGGTGTGGGCGTGGCGCGGCTTCGAACACGAGCGCTGGGAGGGCGAGGTCACGCTCGGGGCCGGCGACGCCGCGCTCGAGATCCCGCTCGAGCGGGCGTGGCGTGCCGAGGGGACGCTGGTCGCCGACATGCACGTGCACGCGGCGGCGTCGAACGACTCGGGCCTGCCCGATCGCTGGCGGGCGATGGCGCAGGCGGCGGCCGGGGTGGAGGTCGTCGTGCTCTCCGATCACGCCGTGAACGGCGATCTCGACCACGGCATCGAGCAGGCCGGCCTGGTCGGCGTGGTGGCGTCGGTGGCATCGAACGAGGCCGGCAACGACGCGATGCACATGGGCGTGTATCCGGTGCCGGTCGAGCCCGCGGCGCTGCGCGGCGGCAGCCCGGGCCCGGACGAGATGGGGACGTGGACGCCGGCGGCGATGATGGCGTGGGGACACGGCCTGGCCGCGAAGCAGGGCGGCCTGCGTCCGATCGTCCAGATCAACCATCCGCGCTTCCGCATGTATTCGCTGTTCGATACCCAGCGCTGGAACGGCGTGAGCTGGCCGCCGCCGTTTCCGCTCGAGTTCGACGCCGTCGAGGTGCTCGCCGGCCACACCGCGTTCAATACGCCCGGCGATCGGCGTACCGACGACAGCGTGCGCGACTTCTACACGCTGGCGGCGCACGGCGTGCGAGTCACCGGCGTCGGCTCCAGCGACACCCACCACCTCAACGGCGTGCTCGACGGCGTGGCGCGGACCTACGTCTTCGTCGACGACGCCGGGCTGGCGCCGCTCGACGAGGTCGGGTTCACCGAGGCGGTGCGGGCGCGGCGCGCGGTGGCGACGACCGGGCCGTGGCTCGACGTCGAGATCGTCGACGCCGGCGGCGGCACACCGGCGGGGCCGGGGCAGGTGCTGCGCGCGCCGTCGGGCAACGTGAGGATCGACGTCGAGCTGGCCCAGGCCCGCTGGATGCGGGTGGCGCGGGTGCGCGTGCTCGTCGGCGGCGTGGTGGTGAAGGTGGAGACGGTGGCGCCCGGCGCGCGGCGCCATCGGCTGGTGGTGGAGGCGCCGGTGACGGCGCCGACCTGGATCGCCGTCGACGCTGGCGGCGACGACCCACTGCCGGTGGAGATGACGGGGACCTACCAGCAGGAGAAGCAGCGCCCGGGCGTGGTGCCGTTCGCGGTGATCAACCCGATCTGGATCGAGTAGCGATCGACGCAGGGCGCGCCGTGCCGCGCCCTGCCGCGTCGTGCGAGGATGCCGGCGAGGATGCTCGAACGGGTCGTCACCGCCGTCGCCCGCGGCTTCGTCGCGCTGCTGGCGGTGGCCTGCGTGGTCGGCCTGAGCTGGGGGGCGCGCGGCACGCTGGCCGACGGGTTCGACGCGCTGGCCACGGCGCCGGCGATCACGGTGGTGGCGATCACCATGATCGGCGGCGGCTTGCTGGCCTGGCTCGGCCATGGTCCGGCGCGCTTGCTGGCGCGGGTGCCGGCGCGGGTCTTCGCCGGCGTCGTGTTCGTGATCGCGCTGGCGAGCGCGATGTGGGCCCACGGGTCGGTTCACAAGGGCGTGCCCGAGGTGCCCGACGAGATGGGCTACCTGCACCAGGCCCGGACGTTCGCTGACGGTCACGTGGTCGCGCCATCGCCGCCGGCGCCGGAGTTCCATTACGTGTCGTGGGGCACGCACGACGACGGTCAGTGGTACGCGGTGTTCCCGCCCGGATACGGCGTGTTCCTGGCGATCGGCGAGGGTGCGGGCGCGCCCGGCGTCGTCAACCCCATCCTGAGTGCGCTCCTGGCGCTGGTGGTGTGGCTCCTGGCCCGCGAGCTGTTCGGCGGCGACGGCGCCGCGGCGCGGCTGGCGGCGCTGCTCCACGTCGGCTCGTGGTTCCGGCTGATGAACGCGGGCAGCTTCATGTCGCATCCGACCGCGGCCCTCTTCGCGGCGCTGGCGGTGCTCGGGTTGTGGCGCGGCGTGGTGCGGCGCGACGGTGGTGCGCGCGCTCTCTGGTGGGCGGGCGGCGGCGGCGCGGCGCTGGCGTACCTGGGCGCGACCCGGCAGCTCGACGCGGTGGTGATCGCGGTGGCGCTGACGCCGGCGATCGCGTGGGCGCTGGTGCGGGATCGCGAGTCGGCGGTGCGGCGGTTGATCGTCGCCGTGGTGTGCGCGTTGCCGATCACCGCCGGGTACCTCGCCTACAACCACGCGCTCACCGGCGACGCGTTTCTGCCGCCGCAGCAGCGCTACATGCAACTCAAGGAGCGGCGCGGCGACTGCTTCCGGCTCGGGTTCGGTCCGGGGGTCGGCGAGTGTCCGATCACGCAGAACACCAGCTTCGGGCGCGACGGCTTCCAGCCCAAGCACGCCGTGGCCAACACGCGCCGGCGGCTCGACGCGTGGGCGCGGTGGTCGTTCGGCTGGGTGCCGCTGGCGCTCTTGCCGGTGCTCGGGCTGGCCGGCGGCGCGGTGCTCGGCGGACGGGCGGCGCGGCGGCGTGCGCTCTGCGGCGCGGTGTTCGCCGTCACCGTCGGTGGCTACGGGCTATTCTTCTATCACGGGGTCGCGTACGGGGCGCGCTTCTACTACGTCGCGTTGCCGTTCGCCGGGCTCCTCGGCGCGGCCGCGTGCGCCGACGTGGGTGCGCTGATCGCGCGGGTCACGCGCGGGCGCGGCCGCGGTGAGCGCGCGGGCGTCGTCGCCGCGGGGGCGCTCGGGCTGGCGCTGCCGGCGCTGATCGTGATGGGCATGCGCGCCGATCGCAACGCGGTGGAGAAGCACTGCGGCAAGCGGCCTGCGCTCGCCGACGGCGCGCTGGTCGACGTGCTCGATCAGCCGGCGCTGCGCGACGCGCTGGTGTTCGTCGACTCGATGAAGATCCCGGCGGCGGTGACCGCGCATCCGGCCGAGATCGGGCGCAACCGGCCGCTGGTGGTGAAGGACCTCGGCGACGCCGCCGACGCTGGCTTCGCGCGCATCTACCCCGAGCGGCGGCCGGTGCGTCTGGTCGGCCGGCGGTTGGTGCCGCTCGCGTTCGCCGCCGATGCGCCGATGCGGCACGAGGGAGGTGCGCTTTACCCGCTCGAGCGGGCGCGGGGCGGCTTCGGCCAACGGGTGCCGGCGCCGCACGTGGGCAACCTGCCGCTGTCGGGCGGCGAGGCGCTGCGCTTCGACGTCGACCGGCCGGCGCGGTTCGGGTTCCCGGTGTGGGCGCTGGCCGGCGACGCCGGCGACATGACGCTGGCGCTGGCGTTCGCTCATCATCCCGCCGGCGCGGTGGTGGCCGTGCGCGTCGACGGCGTCGAGGTGGTGGCGAGCCACGACACGGCGGCGCCGGCGTGGGAGCTGGGGGTGCGCGAGGCGGCGGTGACGCTCCGGCCGGGGCGGCACTGGGTCGAGCTGTCGATGCCGGCGGGGAGGAAGGGGCAGGTGCTCTTCCTCGACTACGCCGAGCTGCGGCCGCGGCGGTAGCCGGCGGCGGTGGTCAGCGGAAGGGTGTCACCCGATCGCGCTCCCTGCGGGCGTTCATGAGCACCTGCAGCTCGGCCAGGCGGGCCGGATTGCCGAGGGCCAGATCGCGCCGCTCGTTGGCGTCGGTGCGCAGGTCGTAGAGCTCGTAGCGGCCGAGCTGGTGGATGAGCTTCCAGCGGCCGGAGATCAGCGCGCTGCGGCGATCGCGGGTGCGGCCGTCGACGACGGTCGCGGCGTAGGCGCCGCCGCCATCGGGGTTGGCCTGGCGCGCGCCGGTGAGGAGATCGGCGAGCGAGCGGCCGTCCATGTGGGGGAAAGGCGGGGCGACGAAGCCGGCGAGCTCGAGGATGGTGGGGGCGAGATCGACGAGGCTCACCGGCTCGTGCACGCGGACCTGGACGATGCCGGGGCCAGCGACCAGCAGGGGCACGCGGATCTGCGAGTTGTACAGGTCGGACGCGTGGAACGGCTGACCGTGGTCGCCGAAAGCCTCGCTGTGGTCGCCGGTGACGATGACGACGGGCTGGCGATCGGCGGGCAGGGCGGCCGTGCTCTCGACGAGCTCGCCGATCCAGCGGTCGATCTGGTCGACGAGCTCGTCGTAGATACGGCGGCGGTCGGGGGAGAGGTCGGGGTTTCCGCCGGCCCACTCGTCGAGCTCGATGAAGTGGATCCAGGTGAACGTAGGTGGCCCGTCGGGGCGACGGGCGGCGACGCGGGCGCGGTAGGCGGCGACCAGATCCTGACCATCGTGGCGGATGAAGAGATCGTCGATGCCGCGATCGAGGCCGAGGCGCCGGCTGCGCTCCCAGAAGCCGTCGCAGCAGACCAGGCCGACGGTGTGATAGCCGCCGGCGCGCAGCCGCTCGGCGAGCGTGACGTGGCGCGGGTCCATGCGCAGCGCCAAGCCGCTCACTCGGCCACGGATGCGCGTGGTGGCGAGGCCGGTCGCGAGCGCCGGCATCGATCGCCGCGTCACGTTCGCCGGGGCGAACGCCCACTCGAACACCATGCCCTTGCCAGCCAGCGCCGCCAGCGCCGGCGTGGCCAGCGGCCCGCCGTAGGGCTTGATGCGATCAGGGCGGAAGGTGTCGACCGTGATCAACAGGACGTCACGGTGGGTGACGGCACGGTGGGTGACACCTGGCCGCGCCGCCGGGGTCAGATCTGACATCGGCACGTCGTCTCGGATCGCGTAAAGGTCGTAGATCAGGTCGATCGAGTCAGCCGCGAAGCCGTCCGCCCCCCACAGCCCGAGGACCATCGCCGGCCGGCTCTGCCGCGCCCAGAGGGCCGAGCCGGCAAGGCCGGCGGCGATGACAACCGCGAATGTGGCTGACACCATCCGGGCGCGCGACCGGCGGGCCAGGGCTCCCCAGCAAACGTGCGCCGCCGCGAGCAGCGCCAGCACCAGGAGCGGGAACTCGAGACCCGACAACGAAACGTTCGCGAACCGCGGCCGGACAGCCAGGCGCCATGTCAGCCAGGCGGCGACGGTGGCGACTGCGGCTGCCAGGGTGAGGACCCGGCGAGGTGTCACCCACCCTGGGCCCGACCTGTCGCTCCTGCGCGCCTCGAGTCGCGCCAACCCTGCGCCTAGCGCCGCCGCAAACACGCGAGTTGCCAGCACGACGACCGCGACCACCACGATCATCACAGGGCCCAGTGCCAGGGACATCGTCCGCGGCTTGAAGGCCGTGGCCCGCCAGAAGATCCACACGACCTGATGCGTCAGCACGGCGAGTAGCGCCGCCCCGAGCATCAGCGCGAACAACCAGCCCGCTAGCCGCGGCGCACTCCCGTCTGGCTCGGTCAGCGACCCGGCCAGCGCGCGCGGCTGCCAGACGTGCACGAATACGCGCGCGCACAGCGAGCTGACCGCTGCGGCTGGCCACGCGACGAGGATGGCGAATCCTGCGCTCGCCGCAAGACGGGTGACACCCTCGTAGCTGGTCGCCGCGTCATGGAGCCCCGCCATGGTGGTTGACACCGCAGCGGCCGCGATGCTCGGGGTAGCCCAGGCGGCAGCGCGACCCAGCGCGCGCCTCACTGTCTCCCGTCCGGGAGGGCCGATCACGTGGATAGATAGTACCTGCGACCCCGGTGCGGGGGCGAGGCGTGGCCAGTAGGATGGCCCGGTGAGCACCTCTCCTCGCTGGCGGCGGTTGCGCGCGCTCGCCCAGGTGGGGGCCGAGCTCGGACATGCTCCGCGGCTGGTGATCGTCGCAGCCTGCCTGGTCCTGGGGCTCATGTACTGCACCAACGACGACATGGGCGGCGACCCGAATTCGCCGCGCGGCGACGGTCGGTACCGGCCCGTCCTCGCGCGCGGCGATGGTCACATGCTGTACCTCATGTCCAGGTCGCTGGTCTTCGACCAGGACCTGGTGTTCGACAACGACCTCGCGCGCTTCGGCGACCCGTGGACCCAGGCGCGGACCAAGACCGGACGCAAGGGCATCCCCCACCCGATCGGGCCCGCGCTGATCTGGGCACCGATGTTAGCAACCGCCCAAGGAGGAGCGGTTGTGGCGAACGCCGGCGGTGCCGACATCCAGCTCCACGGCTACACCCTCTGGCACCAACGCATTGTCTTCGCGTCGAGCGTGTTGTTCGCGTGCCTGGCGGTCGTGCTCGGAGTCTGGGTGTTCCGCAAACAGGTGGGTGGCACCTGGGCTCCCGCGTGGGCGGCCGTCGCCGTGCTCCTGGGCACGTCCGTCACCTACTACGCGGCGTACATGCCGAGCTACAGCCACGCCATGGACGCCGGCACGGCGGCGATGTTCCTCGGGTTCTGGGCGATTTCCGTCGGCGATTTTCGCTGGCGGCGCTGGTGGTGGCTCGGCGCGCTGCTCGGCCTGGCGTCGCTAGTGCGGACCCAGGAGCTCGGACTCGGAGTGGTCGTCGCGGTTGAGGTGCTGGCCCTGATGTGGGTGACACCTTCAGGGGCACGTTCACCATGGCGATGGCGCGCGGGGGTGATCGGGCGGGGACTCCTGGTCGCCGGTGTTGCGCTGGTTGCGCTCATTCCTCAGTTCGTCGCGTGGGACGCGGTGTATGGAACCTGGACAGGGCTCCCGCAGGGACCCAACTACACGCGCCCTTCGTATCCGATGGTCGCCGAGTTGCTCTTCGCGTCCCGGAACGGGTGGTTTTCGACCACTCCGATCGCCTACGCCGGCGTTCTCGGGCTGGTCGTCCTGGCCGTCGCCGGCACACGGCTGACTCAGCGAGCGCGCCTGGTTGCACTCGGGTTGCTCGCTGCGGTGGCGATCCAGGTCTACGCCAACAGCATCATTCTCGACTGGTGGGGGCAGGCGAGCTACGGCGCGCGTCGCCTGTGCTCGATGACCTTGCCCCTTGTCGTCGGGCTCGCCACCTTGATCCACGTGCTCGGCCGCGCGGCGGCGAGGCTACGAGCGCCCCGTCTGGTCTGGCATGCCGCGGCGGTCATGATTCTGGGGTGGTTCGTGATCTGGAACCTCGGGTGGGTGACACGTTTCAAGAGCGGCCGCGCTCCCGAACGCCGCGCTGGCCGGATCTGCTGCAAGGACGTGCCAGCGCCGCTGGCCGCCATCGCACGTCCGGTATACCGAACAGTCGGCAACCCCTTCGCACTCCCGGCCAGCGCCGTCCTCTCGATCCGGTACGGGCTGCCACTGCAGCGTTGGGACGACGTGGTCGGCGAGTACCCGTGGATGCCCCCCATCGATCACACCCGCGAGTCGATCCGCGGTCAGGGTGCGAACTGGGATCTCGGCGGCGGCGGCGCCACCCCTTATCTGCTCGGTGGCATCGGCCCTCCGCGTCCCGGACCCGGACGCGCCGTCCGCTGGACCACCGCCCGCGTCGGCGCGGTCCTCGTCCCCAACCTGGTTCCCACACCCCAGCGCCTGACATGGTGGGTGGCACCTAACGCCGCGGAGGGTGCCGCACCAGTCCCGATCATCGTCCGCTGGAATGGTCGCGTCGTGGTGCGGACCACGCTGGCCCCGGTGTCACCCACCCGGACGATCGAGTGGACCATTCAGGGTGACGTCGGCCTCAACGAGCTCTCGATCGAGGCCGCCGTCAGCGCACCGATGGGGGTTGCGGGCGAATTCGTTCCACCCGGCCCCGCCGGTGTCGCGATCGGGGCGTTGCGCTTCACTGGAATCTAGCGGAGAGGGATCGCCGACGTCGCAGCAGCAGCAGGATCAGCACGGACGCCGCGATCGCCCCGCGAGGGTCCCGGTTCACGCCGGTGCCGCAGCACCCAGCGTCGCCGGGGCCTGGCGGCTCCTGCAACTCATCGCACGGCTCAACGTCCCCCGGCACCTGTGCCACGGTCGCCGGGATCATCGCCCGGACAGTGCCATCGAACGTGGCGACCACCAGGTAGTCGCCGGCCGGTGCCGGCGCGCTCACGATCGGCGCTCCCAGATCGGTCGACCAGAGCTCGCTGCCGTCAACCGCCGCAAGCGCGACCAGCTTTCCGTCCGGCCGCGGCACCCATACGATGTCGCCTGTCACCACCGGGCTCGCCGGGAAGCCAGGCTCTCCCGACCTGTAGTGCGCGAAGTTGAGCGGGCCGCGCGGCGTGGTCGCGCGCCAGAGCTCGACCCCCGTGGCGGCGTCGATGGCCACCAGATCTTTCCACTGCGTCGGGACGAAAAGTCGCCCGTCGGCGATGGCGGGCGCAGCGGTGATTGAATAGCCCCAATCGAACCCACCCGGCGTGAAGCCGTTCGACCACACCTGCGTGGACGACGCCACGTCGACCGACGTAACGATCCCGATGGAATTGGCGAAGTAGAGCTCGCCGTCAGCCGCGACCGGGCTGGCATTGATGGCGAGGGACTTTCCGGTCTTGATCTCCCAGAGCTTCGTGCCGGTGGCCGCGCTCCAGCCGGTCATGCCGTCATCGCGTGAGTAGTTGGCGACGGCCACGCCGTCGGCCACGGTGACAGCGGCAAGGCTGCCGAGCCACGGATAGACCGGCGTGAGCTCCTGGACCCACCGCTCATCGCCGGTGGCCAGGTCGATCGCAGCCATGCGGCCCTGCACGGCGACAAAGACGGCGCCTCCGGAGATCGTCGGTGCCGCCCACAAGGACGACTGGTACGTGGGCAGACCGTCGGCGGCGTCGTAGATCCAGCGCTGGGACCCGTCAGCGAGGGCCACGGCGTGCACTTCGCCGTTACCAAGGGCGACCACGACCGTGTCACCCTCGATCGCCGGGGCGTTGCGGACCTGGTAGGGCGTCGTGTATCGCCAACGCTCGGCGCCAGCGACGAGGTCCAAGGCTACGATCCCGCCTTCATCGCCGCCGCCGAAGTCGGTGACCGACACCACCACGGTCCCGTCGTGAACCACAGGGGAGCCGAGGACGACGTTTCCTCCGATGGAGGTAGCCCAGGCCTGCTGGAGCGGGGGCAAAAGGGGAGCTGGGGTTGCACCGGTGTGCGCAGGTCCGCCGCCGAGCTGGGGCCAATCGCCGAGGCGCGGTTGCGAGGCCCCCGAATCGCAGACGTTGAAGGCCATCGTGCGTTGCAGACGGCGTCCGTTGGCCGAGTCGGCTGTGAGCGTGATCGAGTGCGTACCGGTCGCGAGCGTCGGAAGCTGAGTCGCGAAATCCCATCCGCCGCGCGGTTCGAGCTGGATCTCGGGCCCGCAATCGACGCGCGCGGTCACCACCGGTGTCGACGCGTCGAGCGCGGCTGCAACCAGGAGCTCACCCTGACTCCGGGCGCAGCTCCCGGCATGTGGGGAGGTCACCGCGAGGTGGGGTTCCACGAGCCGTGCTCGGTGCTCGACCACGGGCACGTCCCCCTCGAACGTCACGATCCGGTACCCCGACGGCGATTGGTCGATGGAGCCCATAAGGAACGTCTGTGTTCCCCATTCGACTAGGCCGGCACGTTCGACGCGGCGATTGGCGTGCCAGTGGCCTGTGAAGAGGAAGTCGACCCCAAGCGCGGCCAGCTGATCGGCAACCGTGTCGCGAGGCGAGGCGTGGCCAAGTCCCACCACCGTACGGGTGGGTGGCACCAGGGCGAGCTCCGCGGCGAAGAAGGCGACCTGATCGGTTTCAGACAGGTTCGTGTCCCAGACGACGAAGTGTACGTTGCCGATGTCGAAGCTGTAGTTGTCGGGGCCCCAGTGCGATCGCCAGGTAACCCCCCCGTCGTACCAATCATGGTTTCCGGCCACAGGTACCCAGGGGGTCTCATTGCCGGCCAGCGCCTGGTCCACACGTTCAAACTCCTCGGAGCGGTTGCCTTGGGTCACGTCTCCAACGATTGCGAGGAACCGCGGTGGATAGGGCAACGAGGTCGCCTGGTCGATGGCGTCGCCAAGGTCACCGCCATCCCAGGGGTCGGCGGGATTGTTGGTCATGTGGGAATCCGCCGCGATCACGAACGTGAGCGGGGCCGCGGCTTCGTCGACCGTCAGCGGGGTGACGCCCAGGTCGAGCTCGCCAGGACCGACGCGCTTCCAGACTGGCCCCGGGCGGAACCCATCCGGTACGCGAACCCAGACAATCTCGCCGCCCGAAGCGACATCGAGACGGTACTCACCGTTACTGTCAGCCGTCGTGAACGCCCCCCGGTCCACGGCCACGATCGCGTTGGGCACTCCTGGCTCGTCGGCCTGTCGGATACGATCGCCGTTTCGATCGACGAAGACCGTGCCGGTGATGGTGGCCGCACACGCAACGTGGGTGGCACCTAGCAGTGCCGCGACCGTCAAAGCGCCGACCCATCGCCTGACCATGCCTCTATCCTGGCGCAATCCCTCGAGTTCGCCAAGACGCAACCGACGCGGGCAAGGCACGATACAGGTGGCACGATGGACGACAACCTGAAGATCACGCTGGTCTTGAATGGAGGTGCCGTGCGAACGGTCGAGTTTGCGGGCTCCGCTCTTGTCGGATCAGGTCGCGCTGCCGACCTCCGAGTGCCCGATCCGACGCTCGCGCCTGCACACCTTCGACTCACACGCATGGGGAAAGCGATCAACGCGATCCCGCTCGCGTCCGGAGTCCTGCTCGAGGGTGAAGAGCTCGATATCGACGAGTCGTACGCCGTCGGCGGACGAACTCTGGAGATCGGTTGCGTGCAGATCACTGCCAGCATCGACGGTGTCACTAGCGATCCCGTCGAGACGTCGCAACAGCGCACGGATTCACTCGCAAGAGAGCTGATGCGAGGGATGTTGGAAGGCCCTGCCGGCGTGGGCCCGCGGCCGGAGTTTGTCGTCGAGGGCGGTCCGGCGAAGGGACAGCGCAAGGCTGTCTCTCGGCTCGAGCGTCGATTGATCATCGGGCGCGGTGAGACTGCGACCTGGATCCTCCTGGATCCGGATCTGTCACGTAGCCACGCAACGATCGAATGCCGCGACGATGGCGTCCGTGTCTACGACGTTGGCTCCAAGAACGGGACCAAGGTGAACGGCCGCCCGGTGAGTATCGGCCCGCCGGGTGTGCTGCTCGAGGACGGCGCGATCATCACGCTGGGTGACACTCGCCTTCGCTACATTGACCCAGCGGCCCACTTGCTGGCCGAGCTCGAGGCGGGCCTCGATGCGGCCGCCCGAGGTGTTCCAGGCGCGATCACCCAGACCAAGGCGGGTCATGGGCGTGCGCGAGAGGCGCTGGAGTCGCACGACCGATCGGGGGGCCACCTGGGTCGGGGGACCGTGGCGGCGATCGCGGTAGCGGTGCTGGTGGCCCTTACAGCGCTGTGTCTGTTGCTGTGGCTCGTGACTTCGGCGTGAGGTCCGCCGCCGGCGGAGCCGGGGTGCTCGACCACGGCAGGTCAAGGGTTCTCGGTTGAACGAACGCGCCGGCCCTTGGGTGGCTTCCCTCTGGGAAACGGCGGGAGGCTGCCGGTTCGTTGCGTTCGGTCGATCGTGTGGCGCACCGGAACGTCTCGACGAACGCGTCATAGGCGGCGAGATATGCCTCGCGCGCTTCGACCGTGGCGGCGTGGCAGATCGGTGCGCGCTTCCGTGCCGGACGCTCGGGTCGACCGAGCGGATCCTGCCTCAGCACCGCGGCGCGGCCAGCGACGCCAGGGCCGCACCGGCTTCGGAATTCGGAGACGATCTCGGCGATCATCGTTTGCACGCGCGTGATGCGGGCAGCGGCCGTGAGGTGGCGCCATGACGGAATCGGATCGAGTGAGATGTCGTACCGGTCTTCATCGCCAACCTCCTGGCGTTGATCGCGAGCGTCTCTGCATGCCGTTGCGAGCCTCCAGGTCCCCGTGAGTTTCCCGCCGAGGAGTCCGGGTGTCGACGACGCTCCTGGCCACTGTTCGGGTCGCGCAACCAGCCGTTCCTTCACCCCGTGCGCGAGAATGTACCGGAGCCGCGCCTCGTGGCTTGCACTGTCGACGATGGGGATGACGCGAGCGCGGCCTGCCCAGAACGGACCGCGCCATCCATGCAGCTTGCCGATGCGCCTCGCGATGTTTCCAAGAACGTAGCCGATGAACCGCGCAAGCTGGGAGGCGTCGTTCGAGGAGATGAGCATGTGTAGTTGGTTCGAGAGGACCGTGTACGCGTGTACCCGAACCCCGGAATAGAGCTCTTGTCCGCGACCGATGACCCCGTGAATCTGTTCGCGCGACGCCGTCCCGGGGCGCAACAAGAAGCGCTCTTGGATGGTTCGGTTCGTCACCTCGTACATGACGTTCGGGAGGTACCAGCGCAGCGGATGACCCACGCGCGTCGTCAGAGCACGGGTCGTGCCACTCGGAACCCCCTGATCTTCATCGGCCGAGGCTGTCCGGCGTGTCCGGGTTCGTCCGGATAGCGGACGGCAATCGTCCGGGATCCGGACATCAGGGCATGGCGAAGCGCAAGACCAGTCGTCGATCGTTCGCGCCGCCTTGAGCCCGCAGGACCTCGGTGTCGCCCACAAGGAGCCTGCCTGGGCCGGTAACGGTCGCCGAAGCCCAGCCGTTTGCCTCGGTGAAGGCGACTGCGACTCCGTTCCACGTTGAACCCTCGAGATCCACCGCGGCCGCCGATCGGACGTAGCCAAGGCCGTCCGGCTCGTTCAGCAGGCTCACAGCGCCAGCTTGTCCGGCGCATGGGTAGATCCAGAGTTCGCGGTCGTCCTTGGTGTCAGCTACATCGACGATTCCGACGCGCGCGTCCACCACGGTGTCGAGCTCTGCTGGATAGAGGGCGAGCAGCCCACAGTCGGCGACGAATGACGGGATCTCGTCGATGGTGGCCGTGGCGGCGATGGGCGTGCTGCCGTCGCTGACCACGGGCCGCCCGTCGAGGAGGCCGTACCACGTGCCGGGTGGCAGGAACAGGGTCCGCTCGGTGGCGCCTGCCTGGATGACCGGCGCCACGGTGATGCGATCGCCGAGCATGTACTGGTCTACAATCGACCAGCCAGGGTCCCATTGCGGCCAGTCCAGTGCGAAAGCACGAAAGAGCGGTGCGCCGCTGTTGGATGCTTGGTCGGCCATCGCGCGTTGGTAGGGCACCAGTTGCATGTGCAACTTGGCCCATCGACGCAGATGCGCGGTGGAGGCGGCGTCGCTCTCCCAGTTCCAGTTGGCGCGAGCGCTGCGCCCATGGTGGGTGCGCATCACGGGGGATAGCGCGCCAAGTGTCACCCACCTGAACCACAACTCCTTCGTCGCAGGGATCGTGGTCTGGCTCATGTAACCGGCGATGTCGTGGCCGAAATACGGAAAGCCTGTGATGCCCAGGCCGATGCCCATCGGGATGACCGACGGGAGGCCATCGCCATTCGTGAAGTCGGTCTGCTGGTCGCCTGCCCACAGCACGTGCATGTAAGGCTGCGACCCGAGATGCGCGGCTCGCGCGAAGTAGATGCGCTCGACGCCGTCGCGCGCTTCGGCGTCGGCCAGGATCTCCCAGTTGAGCCGCGCCCAGTCGACTGCGTACTTGTTGTGGTATGCGAGCGCGTCCTCACCCGAGGCCAGGCGCGCGTCGGTCGGCAGCCACTCGGCGAAATCCGCCATCCAGCCGTCCGCGCCGATGGCGACGACGTCTTCGTAAAGGTCACGGGCCCACGCAACCGCGCCCGGGCTCGTGAGGTCTAGCATCGTGGAATCGCGGAACTTCACGCCAGTGAAGAGATACGGACTTCCGTCGTCTCGTCTGATCGCGTGGCCGAGTTGGATGGCTTCGGGGAACACATCCGCGTCGCTGTCGATGAACGTGTTCGAGTACGTGAGGAACTTGAACCCCGACTGATGCAGGTGCCCGGCCAGCGTCTCGAAGTTCGGGTAGAGGCGGCGGTCTACTCGCCAGTCCTCCTCCAGGACGTAGCCGCCGGCGGCTCCGTTCTCGTCGTTACCGCCGCGCCAGTCTTCGGTCCAGATGACGCTTATCGGGATGTCGGCGGCCCTCAAGGTGTCAGCCACCCGGCGCACGTTGTCCTCTCCGTAGATGGCATCCAGCCAGGGGGCGAACACGAAGGTGGGTGGGACCGCAGGGCGTCCGACCCAGGCGGTCATGCGCGCGACCGCGTCGCGCGGCGTCGAGCCGACGAAGAGGTGCAAGGACAGGCGGTCCTGCCAGACCTCAAGTCGGGCGGTGTCCGGATCCTGGTCACAGAGGTCGAAGATGCTGCGGGTGGGGGTGTCGACCGCGAGTGCCCAGCCGCGAGAAGAGAGCATCATCGGCATGGGGGTGTGGGTCGAGTGGCGACGTCCCTGCAAGGCCCAGATGCCCTCGTAGACGTCGTCACGAGTATCCGGCTTGCCGATGCCGTCTTCCTGGACCCAGAGCGGGACGGTCTGCCCACGATGATCGATCGCCCACGATTGGCCGCCGAGCCCCAGAAAGTGCTCTCCCTCCGCACACTCGAAGGCGAGGGACGAGCGGTTACCCTCGCTGGGGCTGGTGTCGAGATCGATGACGACCTCACCCCCGCCCGCGCTCGCCGCCACCAGCACCTGGCCGCGGGCAATTGGCTGGCCGGCCCGATCGTGCATGACGAAGTCCACCCGGTCGGGACCGACGAGGACCTGACGCAGCGTCGACGCCGAACGCCAGGGGGTCTCGTCGTCGACGCCGAAGCGGAACGAGCCAAACTGCATCTGCACGCCGCCCGCGACGCCATCGAGGATCGGCTGGGTTGTGCGCGTGGCGGCGAACACGTGAGGCGCACGGTCTTCCCCGTCGTCGCCGCGCAGCGTGCGCCACACGACCTCGCCGCCACGCAGGACGGAGATCTCGGCCGGGGCGTCGGTCACCCGCACCTCGATCACACCCTGCGTGATGACCACCGGCGCGCGCACCGGGTCGTCGCCGCACGCTGTGGCGGCGAACGCGGCACCGAGGACCACCGTGGCCGCGGCCCCGACAGCGGCACATCGCCTTTCGCCCCGTCCGCCGCGAGCGGTCACAGGACCTGCATGACGACCAATGCGCCAGCGCCGGCTGCGATGAGCAACAGGATCACGATGGCGACGATGATCTTGGCGCTGCCGCCCTGATCATGGACGCCGGTGCGATCCGGCTCGAGCATCGACGAGAGCGACTCAACGTCGCTGGGAGGCGCTGGCCGGGCCTGTGGCGCTGGACGCGCCTGCGACGTGGGCTGCGCCGAGGCCTGGGCCCGGCGCAGCGCCTGCGGGTCCGCCGGCACGTCGGCGCCGACGTCGCTGGCCCACGCAGAGGTGTCGACGAAGTGGCTCGGATCGAGGCTCATCGAGCCTTCGCCTGGCCCCGAGCCAGTGGCCTGCGAAGCCGCCTGCTCTTCGGATCCGACCAGCGAGCTCAGCCGCTGGACCTCATCGTTGATCAGCGCGTCGATGAGTGACGCCTTTGGCTCACTCGAGCGCTTGCGCATGCTCTCGAGCTGCGCGTCCCGCACCAGCTGGGCGATGTCGCGCGCAGTCACCTTCATGCGCCGCGAGAACAGGTACTGGGCGAGAGCGTCGCCGAGATCGGCGGCGTGCTGGTAACGGTCCGCGGGATCCCGCGAGAGCGCCTTGCGAACCACCTGCTCGAGCTCGGGCTCGACCTCGGGATTCAGCGCCTGGATCGACGGAACGCGCGCCTGGCGAACCAGCTCGACGGTCTGGTAGTCGGTGTCGCCGAAGAAGAGCCGGCGGCTGGTGAACATCTCCCAGAGGATGATCCCGACGGCGAAGACGTCGGCGCGGTGATCGACTTCGACGCCGCTCGCGGCCTCGGGAGACAGGTAGCTGAACTTGCCCTTCACCACGCCGGGATCGGTGGACTCGATCTGGCTGTTGGCCTTGGCGAGGCCGAAGTCGACCAGCTTCACCTCGCCATTCTTGCTGAGCAGGATGTTGGGCGGTGAGATGTCGCGGTGGACGATACCGAGCGGTTCACCGGTCTCGGGATGATCCAGCACGTGCGCGTAGTTGAGCGCCTTGCAGCACTCGGTCATCAGGTAGATCGTGTGCGCGATCTCCATCCGCTTCCCGCGCTGCTTCTGTCGCTCGATGAGTGCCTTGAGGTTGCACCCATCGACGAACTCCATGACCAGGAAGTACGCGTTGTCCGGGGTCTTCGAGATATCGAAGACCTGCACGATGTTGGCGTGCTGGAGGAAGAGCGAGAGGCGCGCCTCGTCCAGGAACATCGAGACGAACTTCTGGTTCTTGGTCAGGCTCGGCAGCACGCGTTTGATCGCGACTGCCTTCTTGAAGCCCTCCATCGACTCGGCGACGCCGCGGAAGACCTCGGCCATGCCGCCCGCGTCGAGTCGCTCGGTGATCGTGTAGCGGTCGCGCATCCGGGACCACCGGGATCCTACCAGACGTTTTCGAGGGTTAGCAAATTGGCGCGCGGCCAGGTGGGTGACACCTGGGCGGATTCCTGGGCGGATCCCCGGGCGGATTCCGCCTATTCCGCTGCCTCGTCCGCCTCGACCTGCTCCCGCGCCGTCTTGCACTCGAAGCACAGGGTAGTGACCGGGCGGGCCATCAGGCGCTTGAACCCGATCGGCTCGCTGCACTCCTCGCACTCGTCGACCTCGCCGGCCTGGAGGCGCTTGAGGGCGTCCTGGATCTTGGCGATGAGGAAGTTCTCGCGGTCGTGGAGACGGAGCTGGGTGGAATAGAGCTCCTCCTCGGTGGACTCGTCCATGGAGTCGCGTCCGATGCGGTCGCGGTCGCGGTCCATCGTGAACCCGATGGCGGCGTGCGCGTTGGCGACCAGGCGGCTCAGATCGGCCTCGAGGCGCCGCTTGAGCTCATCTGTCTCAGAGGCCGTGAGCATGGGATCGAGTCTAGGTACCGGCGCAAGGACGCGTCAATGCACGCGTTCCGGAGTTCTGCGACCCGCGCGCCGCACCCTTACACCCTCTTGACGCCGCCGGGAAATGAACCCCCGGATGCGACCGTTCGTTCTTATGGGCGTCGATCAGATAGATGCCCGCCCCAGGAGCCAGCGTGACCTCCCTTAGCCGCTATCGCCTCGCCGCCGCCTTCTTTGCCCTCACCACAGCGTTTGCCGGCTACACAGCGTGGTCGCGCCCCGACCCTCGCTCGCAGAGCTCCGTCGTCACGGCCAAGGCCCGCAAGGGTGACGTCAGCGCCCTGCGTCGTCCGCTCCGCATCGACGCTGCGGCGGTGGGCCTGTCCGAGCACGCGCTCATCGACCAGCTGCTCGCCGCCCGCACCCCGCAGCAGGTCCAGATCATCGCAGACAAGCTGGGCACGGTCGGCACCGACGACGCCGTAGCCGCCCTGGCCGGCTTGGTCGACGATCCGCGGCCGGGCGTGCCCGAGACCGTCATCGCCGCGATGGGCCGCATCGGCACCACCCGCGCCGTCGACCTGCTCCTGGATCTGGAGACCGACGCCCGCCCGCGCATTCGCGGCGCGTCCATCACCGGCCTCGCCGCGAGCGGCGATGCCCGCGGCCGGACCCGACTTGTGGCGTTGGCAAAGGATCGCGGCGACCCGCTGCGGACCTCGGCGATCTACGCCCTGGGCGAGGCTGGCGGCGACGAGGTGGTGACGGTGCTCGGGGCCATCGCCCGCGCCGGCGACTACGACGCCGCTTCGGCCGCGGTGTACGCGCTCGGCCAGATCGCCGGTGGCGAGGGCCAGGCCACGCTGGTCGCCATCGCGCGATCGGGTGACACCCGCATTCGCGCGCTGGCGGTCCAGAACATCCAGCCGCAGGATGACGCGACGATCGCGCTCCTCGCCGAGATGGTGAAGTCCGGCGACCCCACGATACTTGGCCCCGCGCTCGGCGCGCTGGGCAAGAGCGGCGACCCGAGCGTCCTGCCGTTGCTGGTCGCCGCCGCCACCAGCGGCCCTCAGTTCGCGCGCTGGAACGCCGTCACCGCCATCGGCGAGATCGGCGGCGCCGAGGCGGTCGCGGCCCTCGGCGAGCTCCTGCGTAGCGGCGACCGGAACATGGCCGGCCAGATCGCACAGATGCTGGTGAACCTCGGCGGCGACGACGCGCGCGAGGTCCTCATCGAGGTGGCGCTCGCGGAAGGTGCCACCAGCTCGATGGTGATCCAGGTCCTCCAGCAGCTGCGGAGCCCGGACGTCACCACCGCGCTGCTCGAGATCGCCCGCCATGGCCGCGCGGCCGACCGCCGCGCCGTGCTGCCGAGCCTGGTCAAGGCCGGCAACCCGGAAGCGGTGGCGCTCGCGATCGAGCTGGCCGAGCGGGGCAGCCGCCAGGACAAGCAGGAGGCGATCCGCATGCTGGGTGACACCAGCGCGCCCGAGGCCCGCGCGGCGTTGCTCCATATCGCCGAGACCTCGAGTGGGCAGAGCCGCACCTTCGCTCTCGACGTGCTGGCCCAGGCGACCCCGGACGACCCGGCGGTGACCCAGATGCTCTCCGACGCGCTGTTCTCGGGGCGCGCCGACGAAGCGCAGCAGGCGGCGTGGATCCTCGGGCGCCTCGGTCACGACGACGCCCGGACGGCCTTGCTCGCCGCCCTCAAGGGCGATGACACCGCGCTGGCCCAGGCGGCGCTCGGTGCGCTCACGCAGACCGGGTCGGCCGCTGTCGTGCGCGAGGCGCTCGTCGATCTCGCCCGCAACGGCAAGCCCGAGCTGCGCGGCCAGGCGCTCGGTCAGCTCATCAACAGCGGTTCGCCGGAAGGCCTCCAGCTGGCCGCGCAGGTGCTGTCGGGCTCCGACGTCGAGCTGGCGCGCAACGCGGCGTGGGCGCTGCAGGGGCTCGGTTCGGCCGACGCCCACCGGGTGCTACGGCAGGCAGTGAGCTCGTCGGACGTCAGCGTGCGCGCGGCGGTTGCGGGCGCGCTGGCCCAGGCCGGCGACGACGCCAGCATCGACGCGCTCCTCCAGCTTTCGCGCGACAGCGACCCGGGCGTGAAGCAGCAGGCGCTGGCGGCGTTGGGCCAGACCGGCTCGGCACGCGCCGTGGACGCCCTGGTGTCGGCCTCGAGTTCGGGCGACGCCGGCCAGCGGATGGCGGCGGTGTCGAGCCTCGGCGCCGTCGACGACCCCCGGGCGAGTCAGGCCCTGTCGCGGCTCATCGAGGACGGCGACGAGCAGGTGGCGGCCGCGGCCATCTGGGCGGCGTACAACGGAGGCGACGAGGTCGACCGCGCCCTGCTGCGCACTTTCGGCGTGACCTCCTCGGACTCGGTCCGGATCGCGGCCGCGCAGCAGATCCGGGCGCGCGGCATGGACGTCGACGACGCCACCCGCCAGAAGCTCGACGACCTGCTCGGGCAGAGCGGTGGTTATGGCTACGGTGGTTACGGGTACGGTGGGTACTATCCGTCCCACTACGACGGCGAGTGACGGCAAGAGCGAGGCAGGTCAGTCACGGCCCGAACGGGTCGTCGAGGTCGTCGAGGTCGTCGAGGTCGTCGTCGCCCTCGCCCCCGGTCAGCATGCTGAGGCATTCGTCGAGGGCGTCGACGCTGGGGGCGCGGATGGCGCAGCGCCGCCCGTCGGGTGTTGACGCGCCGCAGTCGCGCTGGAAGATGCGCTCCTCCTCGAGCATGGCAGCGGGGTCAGGTGCATCGGGGCCACGGGTCAAGAGCTCCATGGCGTGGGCGACGACCTCCTTGCACGTCGGTGCCGGGGCTCGGCCGGTCTGGCGGCGGCCGTCACCCAGCGCGGGCAGAGACGGGCAGGCGCGTGCGGCGGCGAGCGTGGTGGCCTGCGCCAGGCAGCCACGGGCGCGCTGGGCGAGCCCCGGCTGCTGGCACAGGTCGATGACCTCGCCGTAGAAGTGGATGGCCACCAAGCGCTCGGCGGCCGGGGTCCGTCCGATCACGTGCTCGGCGGCCAGGGCCACATCGCGGCACGCTGGGCCAGGTGCCCGCGCGCTGGTTGCGCCACCGCCGGAGCCGCAGCCCTGGAAGATGGCGGCCAGTGCAAGCCAGGTGGGTGCAAGCCAAGTGGGTGACACCTTCGGGGCCACCTTCGGGGCCACGAGCACGAGTGTGGATGACACCCTCGTGGGCGCGAACACGAATGTGGGTGACACCGTCGGGGGCGTTGGCACGAATGTGGGTGACACCTTCGAGGGCATGGTGTCACCCACCGGCGGCGCGCGGCTGGCGATGGAACAGCAGATACACGGGGATAGCCATGGCCATGAAGGCGATGCCGGTGAGGCTCTGGTCGGGGGCTGACACCACGGTGTTGAGGAGCAGCAGGGACGAGAGGATGAGGAAGCTGAGCGGGACCAGCGGGTAGCCCGGGACGCGATAGGGGCGGGCGAGGTCCGGGCGCGAGCGGCGGAGGCGGAGGACCCCGCCGGCGTTGAGCGCGTAGAAGAGCCAGGACGAGAACACCACGTAGTTGGTCAGCTGATCGAAGCGGCCGCTGGTGGCGAGCAGGCTGGCCCACATGCCCTGGATCAGGACCGCTACCACCGGCGCGCGCGCGCCCGGGCTGACGTGGGCCAGGCGTCCAGGGGCGAGCCCGTCGCGCGCCATCGCGAAGGGCACACGCGCGCCCGTCAGCATGGAGCCGGTCATCGCCGAAAGCGCCGACGCTGTCAGCGCGAAGGCCAGGAACCCCTGAGCGGTGTCACCCAGGAACGTGCCGGCGGCGCGCGCCGCGACCGCCGGCGCCTCCGAGTACGTGTCCGAGCGCGACGTCGCCACGTCGTCGAAGCCGAGCGCGTAGAAGTACGCGACGTTGATCAGCGCGTACACGGCAAGCACCACCAGCGTGCCCAGCACGATCGCGCGCGGCAGATTCCTTCCCGGGTCGCGCACCTCACCGGCCGCCATCGGTAGGTTGTTCCACCCGTCGTACGCCCACAGCGCGGCCAGCACCGCCAGGCCGAACGGCCCCCAGCCCGGGAACCCGCCGCCCGACCAGCCGCCGCCCGACAGCCGCGCCCAGTCGCCACCGTCGGCGAACAGGAACGCGCCGCCCGCGAACCCGAGGATGAGCACCACCTTGAGCGCGGTGAGCACGGTTTGCAGCCAGCCGCCGGCGTTCACGCTCAGGCAGTTCAGCGCCGTGAAGACGACGATCAGCGAGATGGCCACCGGCACCACCCCGCCCACCTCGTTGATCGGGACCAGCCCGCGCAGGAACGTCGCCGCGCCGACGGCGTACGCGGCGATCGACGCTGGCGTCCCGATCCAGAACCGCGCCCAACCGTAAAGGTAGCCGACGAACGGTCCGTAGCCCTCACGCAAGAAGACGTACTCGCCGCCGGCCCGCGGAAACGCCGCGCCCAGCTCGGCGTAGCTCAGCGCGCCGAGCAACGACAACCCACCGCCGACCGCCCACGCCGCCAGCACCCAGCCCGGTGACCCGCAGAGCTGCGCCATCGGCGCGGCCTTGAGGAACACGCCGGTCCCGATGATGGTACCGACCACGATCGCCGCCGCCTGCCAGGCCCCGAGCGCGCGCACCAGCTCGGGCTGCTTGCCCTCACTCATCTGGCGGCGAGTATGCCCGAGGTGTCACCCACCCGCGCCCCCTCCCACCCGCGCCCATCGCGCCCGTGGACGCGCGGTCGAACGTGGTCCACCTCACTCCAGCCGCGGGTCAGCTCGCAGCCTTGGACTCGAGCACCAGCTCGGGCCGGCCGCGGGCCTCGACGACCTCGCGCGTGACCACGCACTCCTTCACGCCCGAGAGCGAGGGGATCTCGTACATCACGTCGAGCATCACTTCTTCGAGGATCGCGCGCAGGCCGCGCGCGCCCGACTGGCGCCGCACCGCCTCCTCGGCGATGGCCTTGAGCGCCTCAGGGCGGAACGTCAGCTTCACGCCCTCGAGCTCGAACAGGCGCTGGTACTGCTTGGCGAGCGCGTTGCGCGGCTTCCACAGCACCTGGGTCAGCGAGTCGATGTCGAGCTGATCGGCGCTGACGATCACCGGCAGACGGCCCATGAACTCGGGGATCATCCCGAACTTCACCAGGTCCTCGGTGCGCGCCGACCGCCGCAGCGCGTCCTTGTCGTCGTCGAGCGTCCCGATGCTCGCCCCGAATCCGAGCCCACGCTGACCCACGCGCCGGCGCACGATGTCCTCCAGCCCGTTGAACGCGCCGGTGCAGATGAACAGGATGTCGGTGGTGTCGATCTGGATGAGCTCTTGCTGCGGGCGGTTTCGCGCACCGTCAGGCGTGATGGTCGCGGTCTTGCCCTCGAGAATCTTGAGCAGCGCCGGCTGCACGCCCTCGCCGGAGACGTCGCGCGGCGGCGACGGCACGCCGCCCTTACGCGCGATCTTGTCGATCTCGTCGATGCAGATGATGCCGCGCGCGGTCTTCTCGACGTCGCCGCCGGCGGCGCGGAACAGCGCCTTCACCACGCTCTCCCCGTCCTCGCCGTCGTAGCCGGCCTCGGTGCGTGTGGTGGCGTCGGCGATCGC
>SXJR01000117.1 GCA_005779305.1 Myxococcales bacterium | reverse complement strand
GCGAGCGGCCCGGCGCCGCGATCCGACGGGTTCGGCGCCGAAAGCGATTCGTCGCCGTCGGCGAGCGCGCGGGTCGGCGCCATGGCCTTGCCGCGCCCGCGAGCGGTGCTCGGGGGTGGCGGGTCCGCGCTCGATCACGACCACGCCGAGCTTCGCGCCGCCGCCGAGCTGGCCGAAGTTCGCTGGAAGGACGCCGAGGCGACGCCGACGCCGGAGACCTGGGAGCTCGCCGCCGACGCCCACGCCCGCGCCATCGCCGCGTGCGGCGCCGGCCCGGCGTGTGCCGAGCACGCCTACGCCGAGTGTCTGGCCCGGGCCAACGCCGTGCGCCTCGACGAACAAGACGTGCCGCCTGGCGACGATCCGGTGCCGCTGCCGCCGCGCCTCGAGGCCATGGTCGATGCCATGGATCGCTACGTGGCGCTGGCCCCCGACTCCGACGACGCGCCCGGCATGCGGTTCCTCGCCGCGCGCGCGAAGTGGCGACACCGCCACTTCGACGACGACACCTTCCGCCGCCTCCAGGTCATGGCCTACGCCAGCCCGCCGGTCGAGGTCACCGAGTACGCCATCAACCTCTTGCTCGACGCCTACCTGCGCAGCGGTCGCAGCGACGAGCTACACCGCGAGGTGACGCGGCTCCTCGCCGACCGGGCCCGGCTGGCCCGCTTCCCCGACCTCATCGATCGGTTGAACGAGCTTGAGCGGGCGAGCCGGTCGCGGTAACGACGCGGCATGCGAACCATCGGATGCGTGATGCTGGCGGGGGCGCTCGCGCTCTCGGTCGTGGGCTGCGAGAAGGACGGCGGCATGCCGTCGAAGCAGTCGGGGGCGGTGCGCCGCGACGAAGGCTCGCTGCTCGCCGACCTGCCGGCCGGCAACGTCGGCCTGTTCGGCGGCAACTATCTCCGCCTCCAGGACTTCTTCCAGAACTCGGCGTTCGCCAAGCTGATGGGCAACATGGAGTCGATCTCGCCCGGCATGAAGGCGTGGACCGAGTGCTTCGTGCACACCGGTCAGCGCTCGCTGCAGATGCTGGGCGCGCTGGCCTACAGCGACGCCGGCATCACCATGCGCTACGTGATGAAGGGCTTCGGCGTCGACGACGTCAAGGCCTGCGCCCAGAAGGCCGGCTTCCCGGTCCAGGTCGACGGCGACGGCAAGTTCGTCTCGATCAGCATGGCCACCGCGCTGGGGCCGATCAGCACCGGCTACCTGGTGCTCGCCGACGGCGCGCTGCTCACCCGCCAGGCCATGGCCATGCCGCCGGTGGCGGCGATGCCGTCACCCACCACCCGCGCCGATCTCGAGGCCGACGTCGCGCTCCTGGCCAAGGGCACCGCCGCCGACGACAAGCGCCTGATCGCCGAGCTGGCCAAGATCGATCGCGATCGGGCCATGTGGTTCGTCGGCGACGCGACCGGCACGCCCATCGAGGACAAGCTCGGCACCCTGCGCGGCTGGGTCGACCTCGACGGTGGCATCACCATGGACATCGCCTTCGAGCTCAAGGATCGGGCCATGGCCAACGAGATCGCCAGGGGCATCCCCGAGATGAAGAAGCAGGCGGACGTCCTCGGCAAGGACATCGGCGCCGTGGTGCGCGGCATCAAGTTCGAGCGCAAGGGCGACCATCTGCGCTTCGTGGTCGCGATCTCCAAGCAGCAGCTCGATGCGATCGTCGAGCAGATGGGGCCGCTGATGGGCGCCGGCGCGCTCGGCGGCGGCGGCTTCTAGCTGATACCGTCGCCGGCATGGACGAGCGCAAGGCCATTGCCCTGCTCAAGCGCCGCTTCGAGGCGGCCGGGTTCGCGATCACCGAGAACGTCGCGCTCGACGAGGACGGGATCGCGTTCGAGGTCGACGGCTTCGACGCCGAGCGCCGCGTCGGCTACGAGTACGTGTCGCGGGAATCGGGCGACGGGTGGGACGTCGACGAGGCCGTCATCGCCGCGCTCGCCCAGCGCCGCGCCGACGGAGAGATGAGCGTCCTCGTGATCGACGAGCACGACGCGCCCGACGAGGCGTCGCTGACGCGCGCCGCTGACGCCTTCCTGGCCAGCCTCGAGAAACCGAAGGCCAAGGCCGACAAGGCCAAGGCGGCCGAGAAGCCCAAGGCGGCCGAGAAGCCCAAGGCCAAGGCGGCCGAGAAGCCCAAGGCCAAGGCGGCCGAGAAGCCCAAGGCCAGGGACGCCAAGAAGCCAAAGAAGAAGTGACAAGCGAGTCGACAGCTCGTCTATCGATCCCTTCATCTGATGGCGCAGGTCTTGAGCAATCCGCCCAATGCCTGGTCGCGCTGGCAAGCGATCTCGACGGTCTCAGTTCGGCGAAGTCGAATGATCGCAACTGGTTGGGAGCCTGCTGAACCCGAGTTGCGGGTGGCATACAGCGTGCTCTGAGCTCGGTAAGGAAGGTAACGACCAATACAGGTCGTTCCGCCACCCGATCCGGAGGCAGAGCCATGTTGCGCACCACTCTCGTCGTTGCGATGTCGATGATGCTCGCTGCATGCGGCAACGAAGGAACGACCACCCAACCCAGCGAGCCGGACGACGTGCCGGAGGGCTTCAGGCTGCAGGCGCTCGACCGTCATTTCGCGAGTGGCACGTATCGCGTCGCCGAGGTCGCGCTGCGCTTCGAGGTCGTGGTCAACGACGATCTCGAGACGGTTCGCTTCTTCGATCTCGACGGCGCCGAGATCTTCCGCTCGGAGCTGCTGGGCAAGCCGCAGGAGCTGGCCGAACAGCGTCGCGACGACGGCAAGTGGACGATGACCCACTACGGTGTGCTCGCCGACATGAACAAGCCGATGGAGGACCAGCCCGAGGTCGGACAGTGGATCGCCAGCCAGGAGGCGCAGCTCGTCGCCACCATGTGGCGCGAGATCGCCGAGAGTCACGACATCGAGAGTGGCCCGCTCAACGGCCTGTTCCGCTACGGCGTCCACCTCGACGAGGCCATGGCATTCGACCAGGAGGGGCTCGAGGACGTCCAGGAAGCCAACTGCGCCTGTTATGGCAAGTGCGGCCCCGGCTGCTTCTCGGTCGGCAGCAACTGGTACTGCAGCAAGCACGACTGCTGCTGCCGCACCTACGGCAACTGGGCCTGCTACTCGTGGTGCTTCGCGTACCCGAAGTGCCCGGTCTCGCCCTGCTGAGCGCGGCCTGAACGCTACGCCGGCGCCGCCGGCGTCGCGGCGGGCTCCTCCTCGCGCAGCCGGATCGGGCCCACGTCGTCGGGGTGCAGCCCCTGGGGCGCCTGGTCACGGTAGAAGGCGCGGATCTGGTCCATGTCGGCGGTCACGTCGCCGGTGGGCCAGATCGGTGGTCCCAGCCCGGCGCGTTTGCGCCGGTAGTCGAGGTAGCCGGGGACGATCGGCACCTGGGCGCCGATCGCGATGTGATAGAAGCCCGACTTCCAGTGCTCGGCGCGGCCGCGGGTGCCCTCGGGCGGGATCACGAGCGCCAGCTCGTCGCGGCGGCGCAGCTCGTCCACCATCGCCTGCACGACGTTGGTGGCGCGGCTACGCTCGATGCCGACCGCGCCGAAGCGGCGCAGGGCCACGCCCATGGGGCCGCGTAGCCACTCGCGCTTGATCATGAACGACATCTTCAGCCCGACCGTGCTGGCCAGCGCGATCAGCAAGACGCCGTCCCAGTTGCTGGTGTGCGGCACCGCCAGGCACACGTACTTCTTCTCCGCCGGCAGCGCGGTCTCGAACTCCCAGCCGGCGAGGCGGAGCGGATACGATCGCAGGTCGCGCAGGTTCACGGCGGCAGGCTAGCACCTCGCGGTGCGCGGCATCAGTCGCAGTGGTTGCGGCAGTCGAAGCAGCTCGACTCGTCGCCGAGCTTGCAGCCGCGGATCACGTCGGCGCAGCCGTCGTCCGGCATCGCGCCGCCGTTCTCGGTGACGACGCCGACCCGCAGTCGACACGACTCGGCGATGCCGCCATCGCACGCGGTCCGGAGGGCGGCGCGGGCGCGGGTGATCCCGTCGGGCGTCGCGCTGGTGCCCATCTCGCCGAGGAGATGACAGCCGACGTAGCGGTCGCAGGCGTCGGGATCGCCGCCGTCGCAGGCGTCGCCCAGCGCCGTCACCGACTCCTGACTCATGCAGCCGGTGCCGGCCGGCTTGGGGCGGCGGGTCGCGGCCACGGCTGGGTCGGCGGCGCACGCGCTGGGCTCCTCGGCCGGCTCTGGCGCCGGGCGGCTGGCGCCGCCACAGGCGGCCAGGGAGGCGAGGATGACGACGATCAGGACGAGGCCAGGAGCGATTCGAGTCATGGCCCACGGTCGCAGGTCGGGGCCACGCGGTGATCTCAGCTCGATCTCAACTCGATCTCAGCGCCGGCCCGGGAGCGCACCGCCTGGCCTAGAGTGGCTCCATGAAGCTCGACCGCCTGCTCCTCTCGTCCGTGATCGGCGCCTTGACGCTCGCCCCTGCGGCGGCCCACGCCGGTCAGGAAGATCCTTCCAGCGTCCTCGACGCGTACCTGAACCTGCGCAACGAGGGCTGCGACGTGTCCCAGCTCGGCTCGCCCATCGCGGTGCGCGTGCTGCGCAACGTGCCCTACGCCCAGCAGGGCAAGATCTTCAAGTCGCCCGAGCTGACCTACCTCTTCGAGCACGACGGTGGCTGGTACCAGCCGTCGTCGGCCACCGCCGACGTCGGCAGCGCCGACGATCGCGCCTGTGTGCGCAAGCTCGACGAACAGGAGAAGAAGCTGCGGGGTCGGGTCAAGATGAAGAAGTCGATCGAGCAGGCGATCACGCGCCACACCGGCGCCGTCCTCGACATGACGCGCCTGGTGCAGGCCGACTTCAAGAAGTTCACCCAGTCGGAGAAGACCAGCGACGGCATGAAGGTCTGGACGCTGGGCTTCTCGGACAGCGGCGCCGCGCTGATCACGATCGAGTGCAAGGTGCCGCTGGCCGACGCCAAGGCCAAGCCGCCGGTGTGGTCGAAGCTCGAGTGTCACGCCCTCGCCGCCGGGTGACGTGAGACGATGGCGGCGTGCTGCCCGAGGTCCGGCTCCGCCTGCCCGACGATCAGATCGTCGCCGCCGGCCCGGGCGCGGTGATCGGGCGCTCCTACACCGCCGACGTCCGCATCGACGACGGCCGGGTGTCGGAGGTGCACGCCTACGTCAGCCTGCGCGCCAGCCAGCTGGTGTTGCTGGCGCTGCGCGGCCGCATCCGGTGCGATCAGCGCGACACGCCGCGGCTCGAGCTGGCGGCGGGCCAGCGCATCGAGCTGGCGCCCGAGGTCGCGATCGACGTGGTCACGGTGGTCCTGCCCGATCAGGTGCTCGCGCTCGAGGCCGAGGGCGTGGCCCGCCAGGTGCTGTTCGGCGTGACCTCGGTGATGACGCGCCCGACGCCGCACCTGGTGGCCGGCTACGTGGCCGAGGCCAGCGCGCTGGTCTGGAGTGACGGCCTGGCCTGGCGGGCGCGGCTCGCCGGACAGCGGGCGCGACCGTTGCGCGCCGGCGACGTCCTCACCGTCGACGGCGTCGGGTTCCGCGCCCTCGCGGTGCCCGGCACCGGCGCCGCCGTGGTCGAGACCGTGCCCCGCGTCGGCGGCGATCGGCTGCGCATCGTCAGCCTGTTCGACAGCGTGCAGATCTGGCGCGAGGGCGCGGCGACGCCGTGTCTGCTCACCGGCCGCCCGGCCCGCCTGGTCGCCGAGCTCCTCGCCCTCGGTGGGCCGGTGCGCTGGGAAGCGCTGGCCCAGGATCTGTGGAGCGACGACGCCGACGTCGCCACCTTGCGCCACCGCCTCGACATCACGCTCCTGAAGACGCGCCGGTTGCTGGTCGCCGCTGGGCTGCGCCGCGACCTGGTGACCTCGCATCGCAACGGCTGGCTCGAGCTGCTGCTGTACCCCGGGGACGTCGCCGATGACCGCTCGTGAGCCGGCGGGCTCGGAGTGGCACGGCGAGCTGAGTGACGGCGCGGTGGCGCCCGGAGTGGGGCCGCGTGCGGCCGCGGCCAGCGGTCCACGCTACCGGCTCGGCGGCGAGCTCGGCGTGGGCGCGATGGGGCGGGTGAGGGCGGCCTACGACACGTTGCTCGAGCGCGAGGTGGCGCTCAAGCAGGTGCGCGCCGACGGCGACGCCAGCGCCGAGGCCGCGTTGTTGCGCGAGGCCCGGGTCACCGCCGGGCTCGATCACCCGGCGATCATCGCCGTGCTCGACGCCGGCGCGGACGCCGACGGTCAGCCGTTCTACGCGATGCGGGTCGTGCACGGCCGCAGCCTGGCCGAGGTCGTCGCCGATGGGCTCGACGCGGCGGCGCGCACCGCGCTGGTGCGCGCGGTGCTCCAGGTCGCGCAGGCGATGGCGTACGCCCACGCGCGCGGGGTCGTGCACCGCGACCTGTCGCCGCGCAACGTGCGGATCGGCGCGCACGGAGAGGTCGTGGTCATGGACTGGGGCCTGGCCGCCCCGCTCGACGAGGCCGCGGCCCAGGGCGTGGTGTGCGGCACGCCCGGCTATCGCGCGCCCGAGCTGGCGCGCGGCGATCCGGCCAGCCCGGCGAGCGACGTGTGGAGCCTGGGGGCCTTGCTCGCCCTGGTGGTGACGGGCGCGCCACCCGGTACCGAGCCGCCGCGGCGCGGGCTCCGTCCCGAGCTGCGCTCGCTGGTGGCGCGCGCGCTGGCGCCCGCGGCGGGTGATCGCTACGCCGACGCCGGGGCGCTCGCCGCCGATCTCGCCGCGTTCCTCGACGGTGGTCGCGTCGGCGCCCACCGCGATCGGCCGTGGCATCGCGCCGCCCGGGTCGCGCGCCGT
>SXJR01000116.1 GCA_005779305.1 Myxococcales bacterium | reverse complement strand
TCGACCGCCGGGCGGGTCAGCACGATCTTGCGCACCGCCTTGTCCAGGAGCGCGCGCCCCGCCCGCGCCATCGCCCGGTAGGTCTTGCCGGTGCCGGCCGGACCCACGCCGAAGACGATGTCGTTGCCGCGGACCAGATCGATGTACTGCTTCTGGGCCGGGCCCTTGGCCGCGATGGGGCGGCCGGCGCGAGGCACCAGCACGGTGTCGCCGAAGATCGGCGCCAGCTCGGCGGTGGCGTCGGCGGCCAGCACCTTGACGGCACGGACCACGTCGTCCGAGCCGAGGTGCTTACCTTTGCGGGCGAAGCCGTAGAGCTGCTCGAGCGCCGAGCGCACCACCGCCGTGGCCGCGTCGTCGGCCTCGATCGTGATCTCGTTGCCGCGCAGGTGGAGCTGGGCGCCGGCGGTGCGCTCGATCAGCTTGAGCCGGGTGTTGTTGGTCCCGCACAGGGCCTGGAGCGCCTCGGGATCGTCGAACGCAAGCTTGTCGCGGCGGAGGGTCGTCTTGGTCACGAGCTGGGTTTCTGGCCCATGCGAGCGAAGTGGACCGGCTCGCGGGGCGCTGCGTTCTAGCATAGCCTGCCGCCATGTGCGCCGCCCTGCCTGGATCGTCCTTCCCGCGCCTCGTCGAGGTCATGGCCAAGCTGCTCGCTCCCGACGGCTGTCCCTGGGACCGCGAGCAGACGCTCGAGACCCTCAAGCCGTTCCTGGTCGAGGAGACCTACGAGGTCATCGACGCGCTCGAGCGCGGAGACATCGCCGGCCACCAGGAGGAGCTGGGCGACCTGCTCATGCAGGTGGTCTTCCACGCGGCGCTGCGCCAGGGCGAGGGCCGGTTCACGATCGACGACGTGGTCGAGGTGATCGTCGACAAGCTGGTGCGGCGTCACCCGCACGTGTTCGGTCCGGCGGGAGCGTCGGACGTGAAGACCGCGGGCGAGGTGCTCACCCAGTGGGAGCAGATCAAGGCGGCCGAGAAACAGGCCGCGAAGGACGGGACCGGACCGGTGCGAACGCTGGCCGGCGTGCCGCGCGCCCTGCCGGCCCTTGCGCGCGCCCAGAAGCTCGGGAGCAAGGCCGGCCGGGTCGGCTTCGACTGGGGTGGCTGGGAAGGTTCGCTGGCCAAGGTGCGCGAGGAGGTCGGCGAGGTCGAGGATCTGGCACGGACTGGCGCGACTGCGACGCCCGGTGAGCACCACGAGATCGGCGACCTGCTGTTCGCGGTCGTGAACCTCGCTCGCAAGCTCGAGGTCGATGCCGAGGCCGCGCTCGGCGACGCCTGCTCCCGCTTCGCACGCCGGTTCGAGTTCATCGAAGACCGGCTGCTCGAGCGCGGGCGGTCACCGTCGGAGTCGAACCTCGACGAGATGGACGCATTGTGGAACGACGCGAAGGCCGCTGGCGTCGGTGTCACCGCGATCGCGGGAGCGCAAGAAACCTGACGTTTTTTTGTGCACGGATGGGCGAAGTCGCGTCATCACACGTGTTCCGGGCCGGTGACAGTGACGTAACGCGCAAGTTGTCCACAGATGACGCTGGATCGCGGCCGTCGAGGGCCTGTCCTGAGCCCGTCGAAGGGTCGGGATCGGGGCCGCTTGACAGGGTTGCCAGGCCTCGATACATACCCTCCCCCAAGTCACTGGTTCCTTAGGAGACACGTCCGTGGCCAACAATCCCTCAGCCGAGAAGGCCAACCGCCAGTCGCTCAAGCGCCGCGCGCGCAACAAGGCGGCGATGAGCGCTCTTCGCACGTCGGTGAAGAAGGCGCGCGCCGCCATCGACGAGAAGGCGGCCAACGCCGCAGATCTGCGCAAGGCCGCGATCTCGAAGATCGACAAGGCGGTCAGCCGTGGCGTGCTCAAGCGCGCCACCGCCTCGCGCTACGTGTCGCGCCTCGCTTCGCGCAAGGCTGCGTAGGAATCGTCTCAGCTGGCCGACGCGATGATCGCGCCGGCCAGTCGCTCGAGCACCAGGCGCTCGCCGAGCTGACGGCCGAGCGTCTTCTGGGCGGCACCGCTGGCGGCCACGTCGGCGGCGAGTCCGGTCGCGGCCGGCGCCGGGAAGCCCTTGAGCGCCCAGTCGGCGGTGGCGATGAGCTCGGTCGCGCGGGCCAGCGCCGCCGGCGTGTAGCGGCGTGACTGCGGGATGATCTTGTCGACGATGAAGGGCGGCACGCCCAGGCGCGAGGCCAGCTCGGGTCTGGGCACGCCCTCGCTGCGGGCGACGTGGACCAGGGCGAGCTGGCGTACGTGGCGGGCCAGGAGCGCGAGCACGCCGATGCCGCTCTGCCGCTGATCGGCGAGCGAGGCCACCGCGGCGAGCGCGCGGGGCAGGTCGGCGGCGCCGATCGCGTCGGTCAGCTCGAAGACCGTGCGCTCGCGGGTGTCGGCGACCAGATCATCGACGTCATCGGCGGTGACCGCCTGATCACCGGCGTAGAGCGCGAGCTGATCGATGCACAGGACCAGCCGCGACAGGTCGGCGCCCACCGCCTCGGCCAGCCGGCTGATCGCCGCCGGCGCCAGCTTGACGCCCCGGGCCTGGGCCTCGGCGCGGATCCACGGCTCGGCGTTGCGCGGCGCGTCCAGCACGTGCAGGAAACCCTTCTTGCCGGCCGCGGCGTAGATCTTCATCCGCTTGTCGAGCTTGCTGGTGATGGCGAACAGCACCGTCGACGGCGACGGCGCGTCGAAGTAGGCGGCCAGCCCGGTCAGCTCGTCGGCCGGCGACGCCGCCAGATCGCGGACCAGCACCATGCGGTGGGTGCCCATCATGGGCAACGTCTGGCAGGTGGTGATGACCCGCGTGGCCGTGGTCTTGCCCTCGATGACGTCGTAGTTCCACGCTCGCATCGCGCCTGGCACGGCGGCGTCGCGCACGGCGGCGAGCGCCCGGTCGACGAGGATCGGGTGCTCGGACGCGACCACGTAGACGGGATCGAGCTTGCCGGCGGCGGCGGCGGTCACGAGATCAGCCATTGGCGAACCTGGCGCTCAACCTACCATCGACCAGTCGTGTGATGCTCGGGCTCGTGGCCACGCTGTTCATCGCCGATCGCGCGGTCGTCGCAGGAGTGGCGCGGGGTGAGACCGCGGTGCTCGAGCACGACGGCGCCATCATCCTGGTCGGCGATCCCCACGACGTCGCCGCCGATCCGCGGGCGACCGAGGCGCCGGTGGTGCGCTGGCGGCGCAAGGCCATGCTGCCGGGCACGGTCAACGCCCACAACCACAGCTTCCAGTCGCTCCTGCGCGGCATCGGCGACGACCTGCCCTTCCTGGCCTGGCGCGACCGCGCGCTCTATCGCTACTCGCCCCGCCTCGACGCCGACGGCATGGCCACCGCCGCGCTGTTCGCGTTCGGCGAGATGCTGCTCCACGGCGTCACCACCGTCTGCGACTTCTACTACCTCAACGGCGGCGACAACGAGCGGGCCAGCGCCACCATCGAGGCCGCCCGCCGGCTGGGCATGCGGGTGGTCCTGGCCCGTTGCTTCTACGACTGGGACGGCGCCCCGGCGGCGTACCGCGAGACCGTGCCCCAGGCGGTGTCGAACTTCCACGCCCTGCACGGCCGCTACCACGATCGCGAGCGGCGTCTGATCAGCGTCCAGCCGGCACCGCACAGCCAGCACGGCGCCACCCCGGCGATGATCGAGGCCGGCGCCGGCTGCGCGCGCGACGCCGGCGTGCCCTGGCACATCCACCTCGCCGAAGAGCAGTACCAGGTCGCGCAGTCGATCGAGCGCTTCGCGGCCCGTCCGCTGCACGCGGTGGCCGGCCTCGGCGTCGACCTGTCGACCATGAACGTGGTGCACGCCTGCTGGTTCGACGAGGGCGAGCGGGCGCTGCTGGCCGAGCGCGGTGGACGCCTGGCCTACTGCCCCGGCTCCAATATGTTCCTCGGCGACGGGATCACCGACGTCGTCGATCTGGTCCGGCGCGGCGTCACCATCGGCCTGGGCACCGACGGCGGCTGCTCCAACAACCGGGTCAGCGTGCTCGACGAGATGCGCGCCTGCGCGCTCCTGCAGAAGGTGGCGAAGACCGACGGTCAGGCCATCACCGCCGAGACCGTCTGGGCCATGGGCACCCGCGGGGGCGCGGCGCTCCTCGACCTGCCGGTCGGCGATCTGGTCGTCGGGCTGCGCTGCGACCTGGTCGCCGTCGACCTCGACGACCCCTCGCTGTGGCCGGAGCAGGCTCTGAGCAAGAACCTGGTCTACGCCCTGTCGTCTCGCGCCATCACCGATGTCGTGGTAGATGGAGAGGTGGTCGTCGCCGACCGCCGACTGACCCGCGTACCCCAGGACGAGATCCAAGAACGTGTCCGCCTCCTCACCAGTGACTGGCGCCGCGACGAAGGACCGGATGCGAGCTGATCGGAAGGAACGCGAGCACGAGGCCGACGACGTCGCCCCCGGCGGTCGGGTCGCGGTCGATCTGGCCCACACCCGAGGCGCGCACGTGCGCTGGACCCTCGTCGGCGGCGCGCTGGGTGTGGCCTGCGTGATCATGCTCGGCACCCTGGGCAAGGGGCTGGGCGTGGTCCTCCTGCTACTGGCCGCGTGGGCGGCGTTCAAGCTGTTCCTGACCTATCGCCATCCGCCCGGCACCATCGTCATCGACGGCGACGACGTCGAGCTACCGCGCGGGTTGTGCCAGGGCGCGCCCACCCGCCACAAACGCGGCGACATCACCGCCGCGTACTTCCTGCGTCGCTCGGTGCCGTGGACCCGCGCCGCGCCGGTGCTGGTGATCGAGGTCGCCGGCAAGGCCTACGCCTACCCGCGCGACTGGTTCGCTGGCGAGTCAGATCAACGGCGGGTCCTCGACGCCCTGGCGCCGGCGTGAGCGCCCGCACCGCGGCCCTCGCCTCGTTCCTCGCCCTCGGCGTCGCGCTCGGCAGCTCGGCCGGCGCCGACCCCATCTCCGTCGGGCCTGCACTGCTGGAGCTCGACGCGCTCTGGGTCGGAGGTCCGCCGGCAGCCGAGGGTTCGCCCCTGCTGGTCCGCACCAGCGGCGACGGCGTGCTGGTCGTGACGCGCGCGCCGGCCGGCAACACCCCGGCCTGGCGCTCGGCGACACGCGACGCCTACATGACCGAGGTCGAGAAGGGCCTCCTCGCCGGCGCCGAGAAGCTCGCCCTCACTCGCAAGAAGCTCGGCAAGGACAACGTC
>SXJR01000115.1 GCA_005779305.1 Myxococcales bacterium | reverse complement strand
GTGGCGTCGAGGAAGAGGGTGTCGGTTCTCATGGGTCGTCGAACCCAGCCTCGGGGTCGGTTTCGGGATCGGTTTCGGTTTCGGTTTCGGTTTCGGTTTCGGTTTCGGTTTCGGTTTCGGTTTCGGTTTCGGTTTCGGGGTCGGTTTAGGGGTCGGTTTCGGTTTAGGTTTCGGTTTCGGGGTCGGTATCGGCTGCGGCTACGGCTGCGGCTGCGGCTGCGGCCGCGGTTGCACTGACCACATGCCCCTTGTAGTCCCGCTTCAACCCCGCCTTCTCCATCACCGGGCTCCACCGCGCCAGCAACGATTTCTCGCCGTCGACGCTCTCCACCACGAACGACTTCCGCATCGTCGCCGCGATCCCCGGCAGCCCCACCTTCATCGCCGTTGCCACCGCACTCTCGCCGGCGCTGGCGAAGGTCATCACCTTTCCCGCCCGAGCCTCGACGTGGAGCACCGGCACGCCGTCGACCAGCACCACGCTCGCCCCGCTCCGCCGCGCCGGTCTCCCGCCGCCGCTGGCCTCCGGCCACGGCAGCACCGCGCCCCACGGGTTCGCGGGATCCACCGCGGCCATCGCCAAAGTTGACAAAGTTGACACCGTCCCCCTCAACGTGTCGACCGCGCCGGCCGAGGCGTACTGGCGGCCGCCCAGGCCCTCGACGAAGTAACCGCGCCGCACGGCGCCCGATTCCTCCATCGCGTCGAGGACGGGCACCAGCGACTGGAAGCCGCCGGCCACGTCTTCTGCGGTCGCCGCCTCTCGGGTCAGCACGCCCCAGCGATCGAGCAACGTCGTCGCGATCGCATGCGCCCGCTGAGTCGCCGAGCCGGTCGCGCCGCCCATCAGGGACGCAACCAGCGACCAGCGACCGCCGAAGCTCGAGCCGCCGCTGGTGCGCCGGGTCGACTTGACCCGCAGGCTGCGCAGCGGTGCGAACGTGTCGTTGGTGATCACGCCGGCCCAGACCAGATCCCACAGCGCGGCCCGCATCGCCTCCCGGGTCTGTCCTGGCACCGCGCCGTCGACCGCGGTCTCGATCGCCACCAGGAATGATGCGCCCGCCGCCCTCAGGTGCTCGACGATCGCGCGGTGGATCTGCCCCGCATCATCGGGCAGCTCGCCGGGCACCACCAGCAGCCCGGCCCGCGCCCGCCGCACCACACACACCCGGCCGTCGCTGGCGCCGATCATGCCGCGCCCGATCCACACCAGCTCGCCCATGGCGCCCAGCTCGTCGAGCATGCGCGGCGCGAAATCCAGCACGCGCGCCGGCAAGATGCGCGCCTCCAGCTCGCCGAACGGCAAGGGCGCACCCTCGAGCTGCTGCAGCACCTCGCGCAGCGCGCCCAGCCCGCGCCGGCCGGCGCCGACGCCGTGCCACCGCGGCAGGAACCGGCCCAGCGCGGCGGCATCGACAGGCGCCACCTGCTGGCGCAACCGCGCCAGGGTCCGCCGCCGCAGCTTGCGCAGCACCTCGGCGTCGCAGTACTCGACGGCGTGGCCGTCGGGTCGCAGGGCGCCGCGTACGATCGTCCCGGTCCGCACCGCGCCATCGAGCAGCGCCACCACCGCGCCCCGCGGCAGGCCCCAGCGGGTGGCCACGTCCTCGGGCACGAACGGCCCGTGGGACCGGGCCCAGCGCGCCAGCAGGCCGACGAGCGCGCCGGGCACGGGCGCGGTGAGCGCCGTCGGGATCCAGCCGGGCAGGCCCGCGTTGAGCGCGTCGCGATAGCGCGCGGCGTCCTCGACGATCACCCAGCGTTTCACGCCGCCGATGCGCAGCTCCACCACACGCCCGGCCGCCACCAGCGCCGCCAGCGCCGCGCCTGCGTCCAGGTCGCCGTCGACGCGCGCGGCGATCTCCCCGGCGTCCAGCTCGCCCACCCGCCGCAAGAGATCGCTGACCTCGTCGGCGGTTCGCGCCCGCCACGACGGCGCTCTCCCCGTCAGCTCGTCCTCGACGTCGTCGATCGCCGCCGGATCGAGCAGCGACCGCATCTCCTCCTCGCCGAGGAGCTCGCGCAGCAGGGTGCGGTCCAGCGTCAGCGCCTGCGCCCGCCGCTCGGCCACCGGCGCGTCGCCCTCGTACAGGAACGCCGCCACATAATCGAAGACCAGCGAGGTCGCGAACGGCGACGGCACAACCGTCGTCACTTCCTCGACCCGCACGTCACGGCGCTCCACCGCCTCGAGCAGCTGTTTCAGCGCCGGCACGTCGAAGATGTCGCGCAGGCACTCGCGATAGGTCTCGAGCACGATCGGGAACGACGGATAGCGCAGCACCACGCCCATCAGCTGCTGGGCCTTCTGCCGCTGCGTCCACAAGGGCGTGCGCTGGCCCGGTCGCCGCCGGGGCAGGAGCAGCGCCCGCGCCGCGTTCTCGCGGAACACCGACGCGAAGCGCGCCGAGCGGGCCAGCTCGCTGACCAGGAGCTCCTCGAGCTCGTCGGCGGCCGGGAAGAGATCCGCCAGCACCGGCAGCTCGTCGCCATCGGCGAAGCGGAGCGCGATGCCGTCGTCGTTGTGCATGGCGTGCACGGCGTAGCCGAGGCGGTCCTCGAGCCGGCGGCCGATGACGTGGGCCCACGGGGCGAGCACCCGCGCGCCCAGCGGCGACAGGATGCACAGCCGCCAGTCGCCCAGCTCGTCGCGAAACTTCTCGACGACGATCGTGCGATCGGTCGGGACCGCCCCCGAGGCCTCGCGCTGCCCTCCGATGTACGCCACCAGGTTCTTCGCCCCGTTCTCGTCGAGGTGATGGCTCTCGCGCAAGGACGCCGCCGCGCCGCCCGGGCCCTGCTGGGCCAGGAGCTCGTCGATCTCGCGAGTGAACGCCCCCACCGCGCGGCCCAGCTCGACCGGCCGGCCCGGCCCGTCGCCGCGCCAGAACGGCATCTTGCCCGGCTCGCCCGGCGCCGGCAGCACGATCACGCGGTCGCGCGTGATCTCCTCGATGCGCCAGGTGGTGGCGCCGAGCAGGAAGGTCTCGCCACGCCGGCTCTCCGCCACCATCTCCTCGTCGAGCTCGCCGATGCGCGGCCCGCCCTCGCCGAGGTGGACGGGGTAGAGCCCGCGATCCGGAATCGTGCCGCCGTTGACCACGGCCAGGAGCCGCGCCCCCGCCCGCGCCGTCACCACGTCGGCGGCGCGATCCCACACCAGCCGCGGCCGCAGCTCGGCCATCTCGTCGGACGGATAACGCCCCGACAGCATGTCGAGCACGCCGTCGAGCGCGGCCCGCCCGAGGTTGCGGAACCCCGCGGTCCGCGACACCACGCGCTCGAGCTCGGCCACCGGCCACGGCTGGACCGCGCACATCGCGACCAGGTGCTGGGCCAGCACGTCGAGGCAGTTCTCGGGCAGTCGGATCGGCTCGACCTCACCGTCGAGCATGCCGCGGGCGCACACCGCCGCCTCGAGCAGATCGCCACGGAACTTGGGCACGATGCGGCCGCGGCTGACCGCGCCGACCTGGTGACCGGCGCGGCCGATGCGCTGGAGCCCGCGCGCCACCGCGCCCGGCGACTCGATCTGCACCACCAGATCGACGGCGCCCATGTCGATGCCCAGCTCGAGCGAGCTGGTGGCCGTGATCGCCCGCAGGTGCCCGGCCTTGAGCTCCTCCTCGATGGCCAGGCGCTGCAGTCGCGCCACCGAGCCGTGGTGCGCACGCACCAGCTCGTCCTCGGGACCGCACCCCCCGGTGGCCCGGGCCAGCTCGGTGAGCTGCGTCGCCAGCCGCTCGGCCAGGCGCCGGCTGTTGACGAACAAGATGGTCGAGCGGTGCGCCATCACCATCTCGAGCAGGCGCGGGTAGATCGACGGCCACAATCCACCGCCCGGCGCGCCGCGCGCCTCTTCCACCGCCACCGGCGATGACGGATCGGGCGGTGGCGGCGCAGTCATGTCCTCGACCGGCACGACGATCTGCAGATCCAGATGAGGCCGCTCGCCGGCGTCGACGATCGCGACCGGCCGGTCGCCACCCAGAAAGCGCGCCACCTCGCTCAAGGGCCGTTGCGTCGCCGACAGGCCGATGCGCTGCGGCTGGGGCCGGCCGCCCGCGGCCACCAGCGCCGACAGCCGCTCGAGCGACAGCGCCAGGTGGACGCCACGCTTGGTCGGCGCCAGGGCGTGGATCTCGTCGACGATCACGGTGTCGACCGCCATCAACCCGTGGCGCGCTGCCGAGCCCAGCAGCAAGTACAGCGACTCGGGCGTGGTGATCAGGATCTCGCCCGGGTCGCGGAGCTGCCGGCGCCGCTCGGTCGCCGGCGTGTCACCGGTGCGCACGTCGATGCGCGGCGCCCGCAGGCGCACGCCGCGCGCCGCCGCGATGCGCTCGAGGCCAGCCAGCGGCACCCGCAGGTTCTTCTCGACGTCGTAGGCCAGCGCCTTGATCGGCGACACGTACACGACCCGGGTGCCGCGCTCACCATCGAGATCACCGGTCAGCCGATCGAGGCAGGCCAGGAACGCGGCCAGGGTCTTGCCGCTGCCGGTCGGCGCGAGCATCAGCGTGTGCTCGCCGGCCGCGATCCGGGCCCAGCCTTGCTCCTGCACCGGCGTCGGCGCGGCGAAGCTGTCGGCGAACCACGCCCGCGTGATCTCCGAGAACATGGACTTCCTCAGCCGGCGTCGTCGTCGTTCGAGCGCTTGCCCGCACCGAGCTTGCCGATGCGCTTGTCCTCGCCCTTGTCCTCGTCGCCGAACAGGCGAATGCGCTGGCCACCGCGGTTGTGACCGATGGCGTAGACCACGCCGGCCACGCCCGAGAGCGGCAGCGCCACCATGAGCACCGGCATGAGCAGGAACATGGGCACGATCTTGGCGACGATGCTGGCGACGATCAGATAGATCGCCGAGGCCGGGACGGTCTCGCGCCAGGCCCCGGCGTAGAGCCACCCCAGCGGCCCGAAGAAGAACGACAGCGCGCCCGAGATGAGCCACGACTTCTCGCCGGCCTCGCGCGGCTTGGTCAGCTCGTGTTTGGCGTCGGAGGCCTTCTTGGCCAGGTCGAGAGCGGTCTCGAGGTCGCCCGACCGGTCGCGCTCGCGGCTGCGTCCCGGCGACTTGGCCTTGACGATCGCGGCCTGGCGCTCGCGCAGCTCGTCCTTCTCGGCCTGCTGCTTGGCCCGCTGGGCCCGCACCTTGGCCTCGGCCTGGGCCTTGACCTGACGCTTGGCCTCGGTCTCGACCTTGACCTCGGCCTCGAGCGCCTCGAGCCGGGCGCGGAGCTCGTCATCGTCGGCGGCGGGCACCGGCCGAACTATGGCATGATCTCTCCGTGCGCGTCGCCCGCTCGCTCCTCGCCCTGGCCCTGGCCCTGGGCGTCGCCAGCGCCTGCGGCGGCGAGCCCGCCACCCGCAAGGGCTCGAAGAAGCCCGAGTCGGCGGGCGCGCGCGCCCGCGCCGAGAAGGCCGCTTCCAACGAGGACTCCGTCTCCGGCGACGGCAAGAAGTGGGGCGGCTGGCGCTACCAGGGCCGCCGCGACGACTGCTTCTTCCTGGTCAAGCGCAGGTGTTTCGACGCCCGCGCCGAAGCCTGCGCCGCCGCCAGGTGCGGCAAGAAGCAGTGCGTGGTCGAGGGCGGAGGCCCGGCGACCGTGCGCTGCGAGTAGCCTCCGCGGCCGGCGTCACTCGGTGACGAGCGCCAGCGGCGCGTAGCGATCGATCGAGACCTCGGCGCCGAGCTCGTGAGCGGTGAACTCGCCGTCGGAGTACGGCACGCACCCTTCGTCGCTCGTCCAGAAGTACGTACCCGGCGCCCGCTCGAGGCCGAGCTCGTAGAGCCGCGGCCGCCAGGTACCGTCGTCATTGCGAACCGTCTCGATGACCGGCGTGTGCTCGCCGTAGTCGAAGCCGAGGGCGAGCGGCTCGGAGCAGGTAGCGTTGGCGTAGAAGAAGTCGCGCCAGATCCCGCGCAGGTCGGGCAGGCAGTGCCAGACGCCGGGGACCACTTCGGTCGGCGAGCACGTGGTCCCCTCCGCCACATCGAGATAGCCGTACACTGCCCGGTGACCGCCGGCCTGCAGCCACTGCGGGCGCAGCCGCCGACCCTCGCCGGTGCGATCGGCCACCTGCGCCAGACGGTCGACGGAGATCTCGGCACCGGCGCGGTAGAGCGTCCGGCCGGCGATCACCTGGGCCTGTCGCTCCGTGCACGACCAGCCCTGGCCGGTGATGAAGACAGACATGTCGAAGATCGTGACCACCTCCTCGGGATCGTCGGTGAAGACGTCGCCGCGACGGTACAGCCGCACGGTGTCCGAGCGGGTGTGCGCGATCACCGCGGGCGGCTCGCAGCGGTTCAGCGCCGCGGCGATCGGCCGTAGACACGCGGCGTCCTCGGCGATCGACGCGTAGGCCGCGGCCGGGACGCAGCCGCGCTCGAGGTCGGGCTCGCAGCTCGCGCCGAGCTCGGTGTCGAACGCTTCGATCGGCGCGAGCGAGCCGTCGTCGCCGACGACGGTGCGGGTGCGGATCCGGCCTCCTCCGAGATTCGCGACCTCGCCGCCGACGAAGGTCTCGGGCGGCAAGGGCTCGCCGGTCGGGTAGTAGGCGTAGGTGACGTAGTCGGCGGCGCGGCCGCGGCACGTTCCGGCGGAGGCGTCGAGGCTCCACACGAACAGGGGCGCGACGACCGCGCCGGTCAGGGCCGAGAGCTCGAGCAGAGGGCGCTCCGCGCACGGGCTACGCCGGACCCCGAGGTACGCCGGCAGAGGTGGCTCGGTCTGCGGCGGCACGGCGCGCGCTCGCTCGAGCGCCGGCTGCTGGCACTGGGCGTCGAGGAAGACCGCGGTCTCCTCGAACGCCGGCAGGCACCGAGGATCGCCGCCGGCGCTCCACACGCACTCGCGGTCGAGGGTCTGGTCGTACCAGCCATGGAACAGGCGGTCGCCCTCGGCGTCCACCTGGTACATCGCGCGGATGCGCGATCCGCTGCGCTCGTGACTCTGCGGCAGATCGTTGTCACCACACGCCACGGCGGCGGCGGCGGCGGCGGCGCATGTGGCCACGAGGCGCATCGGCGATCAGGACGATACGCCCGCACCGCGAGCCGGGGAAGGGACCTCTCAGGTCGACCCCACCGAGAGCCGGACCGCGACGTACAACTGGGCGCGATCGACGCTGGCGTCGACGAGCCGGGCCCGGATCGTGCGCTCGCCGACGGTGAGCTCGGTGTGGGCGGCGGCCGCGCGGCTGCGCTCGATGGCGCGGTCGACCACGTCCTTGAGCCAGGCCAGGGCCTCGATGTGCGGCGGTCCCAGCGCCAGCTCCATGCGCCGCTCCTCGAGTGTGCCGATCACCCGATCGCCCTTGACCTCGAGCCGCGGCCGCACACCGGCCGAGAAACACGAGCAGCCGCGGTCGAGCTGGAACACGCTGACCACCAGCGGCCGCGGGTGGCCCTCGCGCCAGTCGAGCAGCGGCTGGTAGTCGCCGTCGCGGTCCGGGCTGAGCTTGCGGGTGTAGCGCCGCGGCGCGCGGCCGGTGGCGATGGCCCAGTTGGCGAGCTCGGCCACGGTGCCGCCGGCCAGGCGCACGTCGACGCCGTCGGGATCGATGGTCGTGACCAGGGCGTCGCCGCCGCCCGGATCGTCGAGCCCGGCGCGCACCGGCAACGACGTCGCGATCGCGAGATCGAGGACCGGCACCGGCGCGCCGCCGCCGCTCACCGGCGAGAGTTCGATCGACGTCAGCGCCACCCGCTCGACCGGCACGTCGGGCAACCGCACTCGCACGCGGGTGAGCGCGTCGATCCGCGGCAGGAGCGTACGGCGCAGGACCTTCCAGGTCTCCTCACCCACCTCCTCCACCACCGCCGACGCCACGGTCTCGACCGCGCCACCTGGCACCCGCCCGCGCAGCGCGCCCGGCATCCGGCGAAGCAGCCCGTCGCGCAGCCGCGCCGAGGCGCGCGGGCCCAGCTCGAGCTCGACGCCGTCGACGCGCCGGGGATCGATGCCGATGCTCAGCACGGCGTCCGTGTCGGTGTGCTGGAGCACCGGCTCGACCTCGGCGTGACCGTCGAAGGTCACCAGCTCGCCGCGCTGGTCGCGCAGCTCGACGGTGAAGGCGACGCGCAGCTTGCCCGGGCCCGCCGGCGACAGCGTCACCGAGCGCGGCACCGCGTGCAGCTCGCCCACCAGCCGCCGCAGCGGCCCCAGCCGGCGCAGCGACACCGGCACCTCCGGTGGCTCGGCCAGCGCCTCGGCGATGGCGCGGTTGGCCACCTGGAAGGGCACCCGCACGCGCGCGTGCGGCTCCACCGCGGCCACGGCCGGACGCTGCGTGAGCTGCAGCCGCGCGGCCTCGACCTGCTGACACGGCCCGCCACACGCGCTCGCCAGCCCTGCGGCCACACCGACACCCGCCAGCACGACCTGGGTGATTGCCCTCATCCTCGGCGCAAGGAGCAACTCGCGCGCCGCGCTCAACTCTGCGACGCCGTGCCCGGGAGACGTCGCCCGGCGTCAGACCTCGGTCACGCCGTGTACTTCTTACCGACGACCTTGGGGATGCGGACGCGCGGTCCGACCCGCACCGAGAGGCTGCGCACGTTCCGGTAGAACTCGCCGTCGATGACCGGCTCGAGCAGCTCGTCGCCCATGGCCTCGACGTGCATCTCGCGGCAGGGACGATCGAGGACCTGGCGGCCGACGATCTCCTCGCCGCGCGCCATGCGCGGCAGGTTGCGCGCCACCATCAGCGGCCCCGGCGTGCCGACGATCGCGTTCATCAGGCCGGCCTGGTCGGCCTTGCCGAAGAACTTGAGCACGTTGCCCAGGTTGATCGACATCGAGGCGACGTGGATGCCGGTGTAGTCGGTGCCGGGCAGGATCATCCCGTCCATCGTGATGCGGGCGTGGGTCGGTCGGAAGATGTGGTCGGCGTACTCGGCGAGGCGACCGAAGCCGGGCACGTGGCGCAGCGGGGTCATCGACACCGGCATCGACAGGATCGTGCGGCCGAGCACCTTCATGATCGTGCGCGGGTTGGGATCGGCGTCCTCGTAGTACTTCGAGAAGAAGCGCTGGCCGACGCCGCCGGCCGCGACCGCGAAGCCGTAGGTGCGGAACGGACGATCGCCGTCCTCGCTGGTCTCGATGCCTTCGATCACCATGGAGTCGACCTCGGTCTCCTCGACCAGGTGGCCCGACTCGATCTTGAGGCACAGCGTGGTGAGCAGGGCCTCGGCGTCGCCCTTGATGCCGACGTTGTTGGCGATGAAATCGATGGTGCCGCCGTTGGTCGGCATGGTGAGCGGCATCGTCATCTGCTGGCCGGCGAACTCCTCCTCCTGGAGGACCTCCATGCCCTTGCGCAGCATCCAGTGCAGGGCGCCGTCGCCGCCATCGGCGACCCAGTAGCGCGCGCGCTTGCGGAGGAAGTCGCGCAGCACGGGCTTGATCGAGTCGAGCGTGAGGGTCTCGTGCACCTCGCCCATTTCACCGACGATCGACTGCAGGCGCGCCGCGCGATCCGGCTTGCCCTTGTTCTTGCGGCTGTTGGGGTTGGTGATGACGCCGATTTGCATGACGCGTACTCCGATCTGACGGGCCCGGTGACTGCAAGAAGCGGGCACGTCGACGCACTGCGTAAGTCACCGAAATCCAATGGTCGGACCGCGCAAGCCAGCGCCTACCCTGCGAAACCAGTTACGCGCAGGTACCGGGAGTGTGTAGCTCTCGTGGCGGGATCTCGCGTTCAGAACGCGTCGAGGACCGTCACCGACGAGGCCGGCAACGAAACCAGGAACGCGTTCGTTGCCGTCGGTGACACATCTGCGACCGCGTCGATCGTCGGCGCGTCGCCATCGAGCACGTACGCGCGCAGCGCGCCGATGGTCCGCGGCGCGGCGATCTGCACGCCCGCGGTCACCGGCTGCGCCGACTTGTTGACGAGCACGATCACCTGACGCGCGCCGAGCCCCTCGTCGCTCGCGTACGCGGTCAGGCGCACCACGTCGCTGGTCGTGGCCAACACGCTGGTGTCGCCGAACGTGCTGCCGGCGCCGTCGTAGCTGGTGAACACGCGCAGCCCGGCCAGCGTGAAGCGCTCGCGCTGCGACGAGCGCAGGAGCCAGATGGTCGCCGCCTCGACCTGCTCGCGCCCGAACACGCCGAGCACGTCGGCGGTCGCGAGCGCGCCGCTGATGTGGTTGCCGCCGCCGAAGTTCCACTCGGTGAACGAGAGCTTGGTGCCCGGATAGTGGGCGGCGATGTGGGCCTTCAGGCCGGGGATGAGCGCGATCGGCTCGTGCAGCACGTCGTTCACGATCCACGAGTCCTCGCTGTACGTGGGGTCCCACAGCGAGCGCGGCGCCTGCAGGCGCGCCGCCTGGCCCTGCGCGCTGTCGACGTCGGAGATGCGCACGCCCTCGCCTCGAGCCTCCGGATACCAGTGCAGATCGAGGTAGTCGACCAGCCGCTTGCCCGCGCTCTGCTCCGCCGCCGCGAGCTGATCGAGGAAGAACGGGATGAACGGGCGGCCCTGCGCGTCGGGCGCGCCCTGCAGGTTCATGTAGCCGGCGAAGCCGTAGCTGACGAAGCCGAGGGTCTCGGCCTGGGGCCAGGCGTCCTTGGCCGCCGCCGCGAACCGGATGGTGCGCTCGACCAGCTCGGCGTAGGTCAGCGGGCTCGGGTGCAGCCGCACGTGCGTGCTCGACCAGAGGTCGGGCTCGTTGTCGAGTGAGAACAGGACGCGCACGTCGCCCCAGTTGCGGCGCACGAAGTCGACGGCCTCGTCCTGGTAGACGGTGTCGTCGTTCAGATCCGGCGAGGTCGCAAACGCGGATCCCTTCTTCGCGACGTTGGTCGCGAACCGCGTGGTCAGGTAGTTCGTGCCCGAGTTACGAACGTCGCCGACGCACGATGGCGGTCCCTGCCCACCGTCGCCAAGATCGTCGTGGTCGGCCGCGACCACGTCGATGATCGGCAGGGTCAGGATGGCCGCCGTGCCGCGCGTGCGCGCGTCGTCGAGGATGCCGCGGTAGGCGTTACCCGGCGGCGTGCCCGGCGCGCCCAGCGCGCCGTCGTTCTGGTTGCAGTAGTCGGTGCCAGCGTTGGACGCGTTGTTCTCCCAGTTGTACGCGGTCAGGCGGTTGCCGCCCGAGCGCTGCACCAGCGGGTTGTCGGTGGCGATGTTGGCGCCGACGTTGATGCCGTAGATGAGCGGCGAGATGGGCACCCGCGCCGTGTCGGTGCGCACCACGATCTGGACGTCCGACGGCCCCGGGTCGCCGGGCTCGACGATCGTGCCCAGCGCGTCGCTGCCCCAGGGCGCGTCGACCGCCCCACCATCGTCACCGCCGCCGCCGCCGCCACACCCACCGAGCAGGAGACCGAGCACGCACGACCGGATGACTCGACTCACCCGCGCGATCCTACCGGAACCACCGGCGCCCGCCGTGGTCGAATGCGGTATGCGAAGCACCGTACCCGCGACCCGCGCCTTTCCTGCGCCGGCGCCACCGGCGTCGACCGCGCGAAGAAGCCGACCTTTGCGACCGTCCGCCTGACCGGACCTAACGATAGGGCGCCTGCGTGCGCGGGGGCTTGAGCGGCGCGCCGCAGTAGACACAGCTGGTGCGGCGACGGAAGTTGGCTGGGCGCGCGCACGTCGGGCACGTCGGGGCCGTCGCCGCGTGATCTTCGCCGATGAGGCCATCCTCCTTGCCGTCCTCCAGATCGACGCGGGCGATGTGTGTCCGCAGCTCATCGCTGGTCGCAAGCCCCTTCTCCTGGAGCAGGCGGTACATCGCCTCGGCAGCCAGCTCGGCGCGATCGAGGCGGTGGCGGAGCTCGGTCACCTCGCTCTGCAGCCGGCCCATCACGTCCGTGGTGTGGCTGCTCGCCGCTTCGAGGTCGGCGAGATCGCGGCGCTGCTTGTACTCGTTGTCGAACACGTGGTCGAGAAGGCGCATGCCAGCGAGGCTACACCCGCGCCGCGAAACCTGGATTACCAGCCGACCCTGTGCGTTAGGTCGCCCAGATGAAGACCGCGAGTGCGCTGTCCCTGCTGGTGGCTCTCACCGCATTCGGCGGCCACGTGCCGTCAAGCTCGCCGCTCGAGCTCGAGCACCACGGCGGCGAACGGCTTCGACGGACGCATCCTTCGCCGCCCTTCGCCGCCCTACGCCGCCCTTCGCCGCGCTTCGCCGCGACGGCAAGACGTGCTCGCAATGAGAGCCGCGCAGATCGTGCGCGGCTCTCACGCACCGAGGCGCAGCGAATGCGCGATCACTTCGGCGGGGGGAGCAGCACGCCGTCGATGACATGAACCACGCCGTTCGAGGCGCGGACCGAGCCCAGCACCTTGGCGTCGTTCACGGTGATGGTGCCGTCGGGTCCGACCTTGATCGCGACCTTGGCGCCATTGGCCATGCCCAGCGACATGCCGTCCTTGAGATCCTTGGCCTCGTAGACCGACGTCGTGGCGTGGTACTTGAGGATCTCCTTGAGATCGGCCTGCTTGGCGGGCTTGACCAGCTCCTCGACGGTGCCGGGTGGCAGCTTGGCGAAGGCGGCGTCGGTGGGTGCGAAGACCGTGAGTGGACCGGGATTGGACACCGCGGTCACGTAGTCGGCGGCCTTGAGCGCCGCGACCAGCGTGGTGTGGTCCTTGGATCCGACCGCGATGCTCACGATGTTCGTGGGATCGAGCGGCGGCGCCGTCGACGGGGCTGGCCCGGCGGCCGGAGCCGCGGACTGGGCCGCCGGTGGCGCCTTCTCCTGCTTCTTGCAGCCCGTGAGCACGAGCCCAGCGAGCACGATGGCGATGGTGACCTTGAGCATGGTCCCGCGACTTGCATCTGGCGTGCCGGGGCTAGCGGGTCACGCGTGGCTCATTCGTCCTGCGGGAAGAACGGCGGCGGTTTCTCCTTCCCGTAGCCCAGGAGCTTCCAGTGCAGCACGCCGTCCCCGGCGGTGACGAGACCCGCGTCGGCGATGCACTCCTTGGCCCCGAGCGGATAGCCGCCGATGACGGCTTTGCCATCGACGAAGCCGATCCGACCGACGGGCAGAGGCTCGTCCGGCCGCGCGTTCGGATCGGGGACGACCGGTGTCGTTCGCAGGCACAAGCGCTGAGCGCGCTGCCGGCGCTTCTCGAGCGCCTGCAGCTTCTTCGGGACCTTCGGAGACCGCGAGGCTGCGAGCACCTCGACCAGCGGAGGACTGCCCGCGGCGGCGGGCGTGACGCGCAGGGTGACCGCGAACGCGGGTGCGGTGAGCTCGCGTCGGTAGCCGGCCGGCCCGGCCAGCTCGTAGCCGGCGCACAAGGCGCCGGGGCCGCGCGCGCTGGCGAGGACGACGCCGTCCTGCTCGGTGCCCACCGCCTCCACGTCGATGGTCGCGACGGCCGTCGGGCAGGTGAGCCCGGGGTACTTGCCACACCTCACGGCGAGACAGCGGGCGACGTCCTCCGCGAACGACTTGTTGCCGCGATCCAGCGCGAGATCCAGGGCGAGCTGGTCGCGGGCCGCCTTGCGCTTCGCCCGGTCGGCCGCCGTGAGACGGATCCCGACCGCGAGCACGTGCTTCTTGTAATACCCGGCAGGCGGTGTCCCCGCGGCGACCGCAGCGCGCGCCGTGACCAGCTCGGCGTCGACGAGTGCGACCAGCTCGGACAGCGGTACGGCGCCACCGAGGCGCCGGCCATTGACGAAGAAGTGCGGCACGCCGCGCACCTCGAGCGAGGCGGCGTGGGCGATGTCGGCGTCGACGGCCTTCTTGCAGGCCGCGCCCTTGCGATCGGCGCGGAAGCGGGCGAGGCCGAGGCCTGCTTCCTCGGCGACCCGGTCGAGCAGCGCCGCGTCGAGCTTCCTGGTCGCCGTCAGCTCGGGCCAGAGGCGGTCGGTGTAGTCCGAGAGGGCACCCTGGCGCGCGGCCGCACAGGCGGCCATCGCCCCCAGCTTGCTGTCGGCGTCGACAGGGAACTGGCGCCAGGCGACCCGCAGGTCCCCGCCGTAGGTCGCGCGCAGCTCGCGAGGGTGGTCCGCGACCTGGTTCGCGAAGGGCAGCAAGAAGGCGGTGAACAGCACGACCGTGACCAGAGCGTCGTCGGGGCCATCGACGAACGCGCCGTCGAGCACCGGCGCCCACAGCTCGCCGCGGTCGTCAGCACGCGCCGGCCCGCTCGCGAGCGCGAACACGAGGCTCGTCAGGAGGAGAGCTCTCATCAGAAAAGCCTACACCCGGCCCGACGGTGCGCGATGCCCTGGCCCACGACTTGCGAGCTAGCCGGGGTGGACGCCCGCACGCTCACGTTCTGCGCACGCGCTGCGTCGGCTGCGCAGCCGCGCGCAGGCGTTGCGCGAACCGCCGAGGAGGACCGATGCGCACGCGCCTGTACGAACCGATCCCCACCAGCTGCCCGACGGCCTGGACCACCGAGTACCGGCCGGAGGATGACCGGCTCCGCGACCTCTACGACAAGGCCAAACACGAACAGTGGGAGTCGGGGTCGCTCGAATGGCGGCTCGACGTCGATCCCGAGCGCGAGAACTTCCCCGACATGCAGATCCCGATCTACGGCACCGACCTGTGGAGCCGCCTCGATCAGGACGAGATCGCGACCCTGCGCCAGCACTCGACGGCGTGGATGCTGTCGCAGTTCCTCCACGGCGAGCAGGGCGCGCTGCTGGCCTCGTCGCAGGTGGTCGAGACCGTGCCCTGGCTCGACGCCAAGCTGTACGGCGCGACCCAGGTGATGGACGAGGCCCGTCACGTCGAGGTCTACGAGCGCTACCTGCGCGAGAAGATCGAGCTCACCTACCCCGTCAACCCCGAGCTCAAGTCGCTGATCGACGCCATCCTGCGCGACGCGCGCTGGGACCTCAAGTACCTCGGCATGCAGATCCTGGTCGAGGGCCTGGCCCTGGCTGCGTTCCAGTTCGTCCACGCCTTCACCCGCGAGCCGCTGCTCAAGGACCTCACCCATCACGTCATGCGCGACGAGGCCCGCCACGTCGCCTTCGGCGTGCTGTCGCTCGGCGACTACTACCGCACCGAGCTGTCGGAGGCCGAGCTTCGCGAGCGGGCCGAGTTCACCTACGAGGCGTGCCGGCTGATGCGCGATCGCTTCCTGCAGCGCGAGGTGTGGCAGACCCTCGGCTTCCCGGTCGAGCGCTGCGTCGAGCTGACGCTGTCGTCACCGGCGATGACCGAGTTCCGCCGCCTCCTGTTCTCGCGCATCGTGCCCAACGTGAAGAAGCTCGGCCTGCTCACCCCGTGGCTGCGCGAACGCTTCGGGGAGCTCGGCATCCTGGCCTTCGAGACCGGCAAGGCTGACGCCTGAGCCGGGTCCGCGCCGATCACGGCGACAGCGACGCGACCAGGCGGCGGGCGGCCGGGCCCAGGCGGGCGCCGGCGCGGTGGTAGAGGCGGGGCGTGAAGACGTGCTCGTTGCCCGAAACGTACGGCACGCGGCGCAGGGTGCCGCGGCGGAGCTCGGCGCGGCAGAGATACTCGGGCAGCCAGCCGACGCCGATCCCGGCGAGGATGGCGGCGCGCTTGGCGTGGAAGTCGTTGAGGTCGACGGTGACGCGGCGCTCGAGGCCGGCGGTCGGTAACGCCAGGCGGGGATCGCCGCCGCGCACGGTGACCAGGACGTGCTCGGCGAGCGCCGCGTCGCCGACGGCGGTGCGGGCCCGCGCCAGGGGGTGGCCGCGGTGCGCGACCAGGAAGGCGCGCAGCGGCGCCAGGCGGGCGGCGACCACGCCGGGGCCGACCGCCGGCAAGACCGCGATCATCAGATCGGCGTCGTCGCGGACGAAGGCGGCCTCGACGCCGCCCAGGAACTCCGCCGAGACGTGGATCCGGGTCGGCGCGCCCTCGGCGACCATGGCGCCCACCGCGCGCAGGATGGGCTCGTCGGGATAGACGCCGTCGTAGACCACGCGCAAGGCCGGCTCCCAGCCGGTCCGCATCTCGGTACAGGCCGCGGCCAGCTCGTCGGCGGCAGTCAGGAGGCGCCGGCAGTGCTCGAGCACGCGCCGTCCGGCGGCGGTGAGGTGGAGGCGGTAACCGCGGCGCTCGATCAGGTCGAGCCCGGCCTGGGCCTCGAGCTGGCGCAGCGCGTACAGGATGGCGGGGTGACCCTTGCCCATCGACGCCGCGGCTCGCACCACGGTGCCGTGGTGGTCCAGGGCCACCAGGGCCCGAGCCTGGTCGAGGCTGATGTTCATTTCTCTGACAGTATATGGTGAATTATTGTTCTGGAATCGGACATAGGCGCCACGCCACCGTCGGGCATGGACATTCCCTACCTGCGAGGCAAGGTCGCCGCCCAGGCCCACGTCGGCCTGCCCGACGGCACCGTCGAGGAGGAGTACGCCCGCGACGGCTTCTCCGGGCGCTACGCCCATCTCTACCGGGGTCGGCCGCCAGTGGCGTGGTCGCGCATCGAGGGCCCGCTGCGGCCCCGCGCCTACGACACTCGCGAGCTGGTCTCCGGCGGCGACGCGCTGGGTCGGCGTGCGCTGCTCGAGAACGCGGACGCGCGCCTCCACGTCGCCGCGATCGACCAGCCCATGCCGTACCTGTTTCGCAACGCCGACGGCGACGAGCTCATGTTCGTGCACGCCGGCGCCGGCCAGCTCGAGACCGATTTCGGCCCGCTCGCCTACCGCGAGGGTGACTACCTGCTGGTCCCGCGCGGGACCATGTACCGCCTGGTCCCGACCTCGCCGACCCGGCTCCTCACCGTCGAGACCACCGGCGAGCTCGGGGTGCCGGAGCGCGGCCTGCTCGGCCAGCACGCGCTGTTCGATCCAGCGGTGATCGAGGTGCCGACCCCGCGTGGCCGCGGCACGCTCGGCCCCGACGCCCGCGGCGAGTGGCAGGTGGTCGTGCAGCGCGAACGCGCGCTCACCCACGTCTTCTACCGCCACGATCCACTCGACGTCGTGGGCTGGAAGGGGACGCTGGCGCCCATGCGCCTCAACGTCGCCGACATCCGGCCGGTGTCGAGCGAGCGTTACCACCTGCCGCCGACCGCCCACGCCACCTTCGCGGCGGCCGGCGTCGTGGTGTGCACGTTCCTGCCGCGGCCGCTCGAGACCGGCGATCCGCGGGCCCTGCGCGTGCCCTTCTACCACTCCAACATCGACTACGACGAGGTCCTCTTCTACCACCACGGCGAGTTCTTCAGCCGCACCGGCATCGCGCCCGGGATGATCACGTTCCATCCCCAGGGCATCCACCACGGGCCCCAGCCCGGCGCCGCCGAGCGCGTCGGCGAGGCCACGCGCACCAACGAGATCGCCGTGATGATCGACACCCGGCGGCCGCTGCACCCGACCGAGGCCGCGGACGGGATCGAGCGCGCCGACTACTGGACCAGCTGGCAGGAGCGCACCCGATGACCACCGCGACCACGACCAACCCCTGCTCGCTCGAGGGCATCGACTTCGTCGAGCTCGCCGGTCCCGAGCCCGAACAGCTGCACCGCCTGCTGCTCGCGTTCGGGTTCTCGCGCACCATGACCCACCCCGAGCGCGGCGTCGATCTCTACCAGCAGGGCGACATGACGTTCCTGCTCCATCACAGCCCGGCCGGCTTCGCGGCGCGGTTCGCCGCCGAGCATGGGCCGTGTATCCCGGCCATGGGCTGGCGCACGCCCGACAGCGACGCGGCGGCACAGATCGCCGCTTCGCGCGGCGCCAGGATCGTCGAGGGCGACCTGGCCCGGGGCAGCGAGCAGGTGCCGGCGGTCGAGGGCATCGGCGGCAGCCTCATCTATCTGATGGACGGCTGGCGCCATCCCCAGCGCTGGGCCCGGCTCGGCTTCGTGCGCCATCCGCGGCCGGTGCTGGCCGCCGACAAGGGTTTCCGCGCCATCGATCACCTGACCAACAACGTGCCGCGCGGGACCCTCGCCCACTGGAGCGCGTTCTACCGCGACGTGTTCGGGTTCACCGACGTGCGCTACTTCGACATCCGCGGCGCGCGCACCGGCCTGACCTCGTTCGCCCTGCGCTCGCCCGACGGCTCGTTCTGCATCCCCATCAACGAGGGCACCGAGACCGAGAGCCAGATCGACGAGTACCTGCGCGAGTACCGCGGCCCCGGCATCCAGCACCTCGCCTTCCTCACCGACGACATCCTGGCGTCGCTGCGCGCGCTCGACGACACGCCCATCGACACCCTCGACATCGACGACGCCTACTACGCCACGATCTTCGACCGCGTGCCCGGCGTGCGCGAGGATCGGGCCGAGCTGCGCCGGCGCAACGTGCTCGTCGACGGCGACCAGGACGGGTACCTGCTCCAGATCTTCACCCGCAACCTGATCGGACCCATCTTCATCGAGATCATCCAGCGCCAGAACCACCGCTCGTTCGGCGAGGGCAACTTCGGGGCGCTGTTCCGCTCGATCGAGCGCGACCAGCAGCGGCGCGGGGTCCTGCTGTAGACTCTGGGCGTGAAGCTCGCGGCCTGGGCGTTCATCGTGTGCGCGTCGCTGTGCGTGGCGGGCGTGTTCCTGCCGGCGGGCGAGCTGCAGGTGACCGGCCCGTCGATGACCGAGAACGGCACGATGTCGGTCTACGACCTGAGCAACAGCCGGGAGTCGGTGCAGAAGTTCCTGACCCGCTACCGCGGCAGCACCAGCAAGCGGGTCGGCGCGGTCGTCCTGAACAAGGTCGCACCCCACCTCAAAGGGGAGCTGGCCTCGGACGCCAGCGACGTGCGCGACGCCATCGCGGTGCTCGACGCGATCGAGGACGAGGACGTCGAGGCCGTGGGCACCATCACCAAGGCCACGATGTGGACGTTCCTCGTCCTCATCGGCGTGATCGGCCTGCTCCTGTTCGGCATCACGGGGCGCAGCAGCCGGCTGCGCAGTGTCGGCGCCCTGATCGTCTCGCTGGTGGTGGCGGCCATCGGCGTCGCCATCCACCTCGTGATGTCGCGGGTGGTCGCCGAGGTCAACGGGGAGCTCGGCCGCGATCTGGTGATCGTGCGCGCCGGCGCCTACGTGATCCCCCTCGCCGCCATCGGCTGCGCCGCCTCGATGATCGCCATGGTCGTCGCCCACCAGCGGGCCTCGCGGGTCTTCGCCTCCCAGCCCGGCCCGGTGCCGCTGCCACCGCCGCCGCCGCCGGGGCCGGGGCCTGCAGCCGCATAGCGGAGCTCGTTCTGGACAGCTGCGATCCCAGCCGCTTGTTGCCAGATGAAACAAGCGCTCGGATTCGCTTGCCATGGGAGGATCGCGAAGAAATCGTCGCGGCGTTGCTCATCCGGCCTCGGCCGGCGACTAACCGAGCATGAAGCCAGCCAGCCTCCCCTTGCTGCTGATGTCTGCCGCGGCCGCCCTGGCCGTGGCCGCCGCGCCCTCGCATGCCGGCGTCCGCGTCGAGGTCGACCCCGGCGCGCCCTTCACCGAGGCCGATCTCGTCGACGCGGTCGAACTGCGCACCCCGGCCGACGCCGGTGACGGCACCGAGATCGTGATCCGCGTCGCCAAGCTCGGCATGGACCAGCTCGTCGTCATCGTCGGCGACCACATCCAGGTGGTGACCCTGCCCGACCGCGACCGCACCTCCTCGAGCCGGGTGGTCGCGCTGGTGGTGACCGCGATGCTCGACGGCGGCGCGCCGGCCGGGCGCCCCGTCGCCGCCGAGGTGGACGAACCCGTGATCGACGAGCTGATGCCGCACCAGCCCGCGCGCCGCACGTCGCTGTTCGCCGGCACCACCATCACCCGCGACGACAACGGCTACTGGATCCCGTTCGTGAACCTCGGCGTCGCCCGCGCGGTGGCGCCCAGCGTGCGGCTGGTCGGCAGCCTCGGCCTCGGCCAGTACGACGGCTACCTCGACACCCACAGCGTGCTGATGCCGCTGCGGGTCGGCCTCGAGGGCCGCGCCGGCGCCGCCGCGGTGGAGCTCGGCGGCCAGATGATCACCTTCCGCGAGAGCTCGTGCGGCGCCGGGCAGTGGGGCCACGCCGAGAGCGCGTACGGCGCCGCCAAGATCTTCCTGCCCCTGGGGGCGCGGTCGCGGATCGTCGGTGAGCTAGGCGGCCACTTCGTCCTGTCCGGTTCCCGGACGATGTGCAACTCGGCCTCCAACTACACCGCCTACGGCGGCTGGCTGGGCGCCGGCGTCGAGTGGGCGCGCTGAGGGGCCCGTGCCGATCGCCACCGCCCGCGTGTCCCCGACCGCGCCGTCAGCCGCCGAGCTGGAGGCGCTGATCGCGCGCGCTGTCACTGGCGATGGCCAGGCCTTCGCCGCGCTCTACCGGGCCCACGCCGACGGCGTCCACGCGCTCCTCACCCGCCTGGTCGGCCCGCGCTCCGAGCGGGAGGACCTCCTGCAGGACGTCTTCGTGCGCTTCCACCGGGCGCTGCCGACCTACCGTGGCGAGGCCGCGGTGTCGACGTTCCTGCACCGCATCACCGTGCGGGTCGCGATCGATCACCTGCGCGCCCGCCGCCGCCGCCCCGACACCTCGTCGGCGTTCGCCGAGGACGTCGCCGATCTTGCCGCCCCCGCCGATCAGCGCCTGGTCCAGCGCGCCGAGGTCGAGCAGGCCCTCGCCTTCCTCGATCGCCTGGAGGCGAAGCCGCGCATCGCCTTCATTCTGCGCGAGGTGCTCGACCTCTCCTACCCCGAGATCGCGCACCTGATGGGCAGTTTCACCACCACCGCCCGCATGCGCGTGGCCGCGGCCCACCGCGCCCTCGCTCAGCTCGCGCCCGACTTGCGGAGGTCACGATGAGCGCCGCTCCGAACGCCCTGAACGCGGAGTCCGTCCGCCATGCCGTCGACGCGACGGTCTCCCCGCTCTCCGACATCGCCCGCGCCGGCGCCTGGCAGCGCATCGAGCAGGCGATCGCCGTGCCGCCACCGCGCGTCCTCCGCACCCACGCCCGCACCGCCGTCTTCGGCCTCGCCGCCGCCGCCGCCCTCGCCGCCGTCGTCGTCATCTCCCTTCGGGCCACCACGCCCTCGCCCGGGGTCCCGGCTCACGCCACCGCGCTGGCCGTCGACGCCGGCGCTCACCTCACCCATCGCTGGGACTCCGACCTCCTCGACATCCACGGCCCCGCCGATCTCCGCCTCGAGCACCTGCTCGGCGCCCGCGTCCTCCACGTCTCCGCGGGGACGCTCCGCGTCCATCACACCGGCACACCGCTCGTGGTGTCGACTCCCTCCTCCACGACCTGGGTCACCGGCCCCGTCTTCGCGATCCGTGTCCACGGCCAGACCACCGAGATCGCCAGCGGCGAGCAGGCGGCCAAGGAACTGATCGAGCGCAACATCGTCACCCTCGCACCTCCGCCGCTGCCCGTCACCCCGCCACCCGTCATCCCGCCACCCGTCATCCCGCCACCCGTCATCCCGCCACCCGACTCCTCGTCTCCGGCCCCCCGATCTCCGACCCCCGAGACCGACACCGACACCGACACCGAAGCCGAATCCGAAACCGTTCCCGACTCCGGCCTGTCGCCGGCTGCGCGCTACGCCCTCGCCGAGTCCGCCATGAGCGCGGGCGCCACCGCCCGTGCCGAAGCGCTCCTCGCCGAGGTCATCACCGCCGATCCGGACAGCCGCCTGGCCGCCGCCGCCACTCTCGATCTGGCTCGCCTCGCGTTTAGTCGCAACGACCTGCCCCGTGCCCGCCGGCTCAGCGACGAGCTGCTCGCCTCGAATCCCGACCCCAACCTGCGCGCCCCGGCGCAGCGCCTGCGTTGCAGGATCCAGCGTGCGCAGGGCGAGCGCTGCGTGGATCCTGTCAGCGGCCCGTGAACCGCGGCTCCCGCTTCTCGAGCAGGGCAGCGATGCCCTCGGCCGCATCCGCGGTCACCACCGATTCGGCCTGCGCGAAGGACTCGGCGTGCGCGGCGGCACGCGGATCCCAGCCGAGGCCGCGGTACATGGCGCGCTTGGTCTCGCGGACGGCGATGGGTGCAGACGCGGCGATCGCTGCGGCCAGCTCGAGCGCTTTCGGCAGCACGTCGGCGGCCGGGACCGCGGATGACAGGAGGCCCAGGCGTTCGGCCTCGGCGCCGTCGACGAGGCGACCGGTGAAGAGCATCTCGGCGGCGCGCGAGATGCCGACCAGGCGGGGCAGGATGTAGCTGATGGCCATGCCCGGCGAGAGACCCAGGCGGGTGAAGTTGGCGCCGTACTTGGCGGTGAGCGACCCGATACGAATGTCGCAGCACATGGAGAGGCCAAAGCCGCCGCCGATGGTGTGACCGTTGAGGGCGCCGACGACGGGGACGTCGATGTCGAGCACCGACAGGAACGGCGCGTACATCGCGAAGCTCTTCTCGTGGGGCGCGCGGTAGGTCGAGGTCTCGCGCTGCAGGATGGCCTTGAAGTCGGCGCCGGCGGAGAAGCACGACCCGGTGCCGGTGATCACCACACAGCGGAGTTGCTCGTCGGCGCGGGCGGCGGCGACGGCGGCGGTGAAGGCGTCGAGGAGCTCCGCCGTCATGCTGTTGCGGTTGTCGGGGCGGTCGAGGGTGATGAGCCCGATCGTGTCCCTGGCTTCGAAGCGAACGGCTGCGCTCATTGGGCGCAGAGTATCAGCAGTGCGTGCTTCGACACCGGCCTCGCTCGCGCGCGGCCCGGCTCGGCACGACCGGTGCCACCGGGATGACAGCCGTTCAGGGAGCCGGGATCCGGTAGTCGAGGGCGAACGAGTCGAGCTCGGGTGCGCGGGAACCGTCGCTGGTGAGCTCGAGCTGGTACTGGATGTAGCGGGCGGGGGCCATGGCGGGCGTGCCACCGTCGGTGATGGCGGGCGACCAGGCTGTGGTAGCGCACAATTCGGGGGCGTCGCAGCTGCGGAGGCGGACCTGGATGGTGGTGCCGGCCGGGATGCGGGCGCCGAGGTGGACGGTGTCGATGGCGATGACGCCAGCGCCGAGATCGCGGACCAGCGACGTGAACGAGGCGGTGCGCGCGACCTGATCGGGGCCGTTGGCCATGTGGACGGCGACCTGGAAGTCGAGGAGCGTCCCGCTGTTGCCCTGGGCGGTGTCGGTGACGCGCAGGCCCCAGGCGCCGGCGGCCGGCGTGTCGTCGAACGTCGCGACGTTGAAGCGCAGCGAGCGGTTGCCGTTGCCGCCATCGGTCGAGTTGGTCCGCAGCAGCACCTCGTCGCCCGACGGGTGGACCAGGCGGATCTGCAGGTCGGCGATGCGGCTGTGGTTGAGCGCGACCATCACGTCGACCGAGTCGACGGTGGCGCCGGGCAGGCCGTTGATCTCGACCTTGGTCTCGACGCCGGCGGGGTCGTTGTCGGGGATGCCGCGATCGATGCCATCGCCCTTGGTCTCGAGGCGCTCACCGCGCGGCTCGAGCGGACGCAGGCGCGACGCCGGCAGCGCGCCGTCGAGGCCGGGCTCGGGCGAGCTGACGACGCGCAGGCGGGCGCGCGCGTTGCCGGTGTTCTCGTTGACGTCGAGCACCAGATCGGTCCAGCCGCCGGCGAGCTCGATGTCGACGGAGCGGTCGGCGGGGCCGCCGACGAGCGCGTCGCTGATCAGGGCGTCATCGACGTAGAGCCGGTGACCGTCGTCGGACTCGACCCGCAGCCGGTACATGCCGGCGGTGGTGACGTAGAACTGGGTCGCCCAGCGCAGCGACCAGTAGTCGGCGGCGGTCATGCCCAGCGAGAGCGGCGTGCTGTTGCCGAAGTCGGCGTCGACCAGCGAGCCGGTGGTGAGGGTGCGCTCCGGCGTGCCCTGGAACAGCGAGTTGTCCCAGCCGCTCAGGAAGGCGCCGCGCAAGCTGCCGACCCGCGAGCGCAGGCGCGGCCCGGCCAGCGGCTCGGGCGTCAGGCTGCCGTTGATGTACAGCTGCACGTCGAAGCGCGTCGAGGCGACGCCTTCGACGACGGCGAGCCGGATCGGATACCAGCCCGCCTCACCGGCGACGAACTCGCCGTCGTCGAGTCCCTGGGTCGCGTTGGCCACACGCGCGAAGTCCTCACCGGGCACGGCGATCTCGAGGAACGCGGCGTCATCGGCGTCGACGAGGAACACCGTGGTGCCGGCGTCGAGGTAGACCTCCCCCTCGGCCCACAGCGTCCAGGTGTCACCCGAGTCGAGCCCGACGCCGATGGGATCGCCGGTGAACGGGCGGGTGTAGAGGCCGGTGCCGGCCGGCGTCCCGGCGGTGACGCCAGCCCACGTCGCCGTCGACGGATCGGTGAAACGCTGGGTGTTGACGCCGTGCGCGACCAGTCCGCCGGCGTGGAAAGCCGCTGGCGCCAGCGCGCCCCACGGCTCGATCACCAGGTCCGGCGACGCGGTGCCGGCGACGGTGAAGTCGGCCAGGGTGTCGTCGCGCAGCGTGACGGTGACGTCGCCATCATCGTCGACGCCGCCGTCGACGGTGGCTGGCGTCTCACCCGACGGCGCGAAGCCGCACGCCGCGAGCGCCGCCGACGTCGCCAGCGCCAGAGCGCCGGAGCGGAACGGGCGAGGCGACATCTGCGTATTCTGGCCGCTCGTCACCGTCGATGACAATGACGAACGCGAGTCACTCGTCGCGACGTGAGTCGTCGGTGAGGGCGCTCACACGCGTAAGGGCAAGGGCAGGGGCAAGGGGACGAGCTGGCTACGTCAGCTCGTCGAGGAACTGCTGCGCTTCCTGGAACTGCGGATCCTCGCGCAGGGCCTTCTTGGCCCACAGCTCGGCCTTGGCCCGGTTGCCGCGGGCGTGCTCGATCTTGGCCTCCCACAGCAACGCCATGGGCCGCGTGATCGGCTGCGGGTTGTCCATGAGCGTGATCGCGCGCAGCGGCTTGAGCGCGAGCTCGTAGTCGCCGATCTCGGTGGCGAGCTGGGCCAGCTCAGCGGCGATCTCACCGTTCTTGCGATCGACGTCGAACGCCTTCTTCAACCAGCCGATCTGGCCGTCGCGGTCGCCGAGCATCCCCGACACCCGGCCCATGCGCTGCTGCATCATGGCCAGCTCGGGCGTGCGCTTCTTCTGGGCGGCGATCGCCGTCTCGAGGGCGGTGGCCGCCTCCTCGGTTCGGCCCGACCCGATCAGCACGTCGACGTGCAACATCGCGGTCAGGTGATCGTCCGGCGCCAGCTCGGCGGCCTTGCCGGCTGGCACCGCCGCCGCCGCCGCGTCACCGGCAGCCAGGAACAGCTCGGCGGCGCGCTTGTACGCCGCGAACCGGGCCTGGGTGTCGGTGCCGTGATCGGCGTCGGCCATGAGGATCGCCGCCAGCTCGCGGTGCTGGCCCGCCGCCTCGTACTGTTCGCGCAGCTTGACGCGGACAGCCTCGGCGCCGGGCTGGACGCCGTGCACCATCTCGAGCACGCCGATCGCGTCGCCGGGCTTGCCGGCCCGCGCCGAGGCGTCGGCCACATCGAGCGCCGCCTGCACCTGGGCCTCGCTCTCGACGATGTAGGCCAGGCGGGTGCACGCCGCGATCACGCCGTCCCAGTGCTCGATGCCGGCGTCCATGTCGCGGAGCTGGTAGAGCGGATCGGGATCACTCGGCATGCGCTCGATCCAGCCGACCAGGAGCTCGCGGGCCCGCTCGAGCTCGCCGTGCTCGCCCAGCAGCTGAGCCAGGCGCAGGGTCGCCATGCGCTCGCTGCTGATGTCGCCCGCCGACTCGGAACGCGCGCGCATGCGCTCGAGGCCATCGCCGAGGGCGCCTGCCGCGCGGGCCCGATCGAGCTGGTAGGCCTCGTCGAGATCGATGACGGCCGCGTCTTCCTCGCCGAGCTGCTGGCGCAGGCTGGCCCGCAAGAGCAGCAGATCGACGCGGGCCGCACCCTTGACCGGCGCCTCGCCCCCCTCGCCGTCGTCGAGCGCCTCGCCGAGCGACGCCACCGCGCCGCGGTGATCGCCGGCCGCGGCCAGCGCCGCCGCCAGCTCGGCCGACAGCGCCGGCGCCTCGGGCTGACGCTGACGTGCCGCACGCAGCGCCTCGGCGGCCGCCAGCGGCTGGCCGAGGAAGCCGGTGTAGACCGCCGACGCCTCGCGCAGCCGATCGACGGCGACCGCCGGATCGGTGGCGCGGGCCGCGTCGCTGCTGATGAGCTCGGCCAGCTCCTTCCACTGCTGGGTGTCGCGGTAGAATTGCTCGAGGCGATCGTGGATCGCCGTGTCCTCGGGCGCGGCCTTGTGGGCCGCGGCCAGCGTCCGCTGTACGCCTGGCCAGTCCTCGGCGGCTTCGTAGGCCGAAGCCAGGTGCCAGCACAGGGCCGGCGCCGCGTCGGGCGTCTCGACCGCGAGCAGCTGCTCCATCAGGCGGGCCGACTCGCCGGGATCGTCGTCGGCGGTGAGCCCGCCGACCACGCGCCGCAAGAGATCGCGGTCGTCGGGAGCGACGCCCAGCGCCGTGCGGTACACGCGCGCCGAGTTGCCGCCCGTCGACTCGACCAGCGGCCCCAGCCGCGCCGCCACGTCGAGCGTGCTCTCGCGGTTGCCGCGCTTCACCGCGTCGTCGAAGCGCGTCCACAGGAACTCGGCGAGCCCGTCGTCGTCACCGAGCGCGCGCAGGGTGGTCTCGAGCAGCGCCGAGGCCGCGAGGTCGTCGGGATCGTCGCGCAGCGCGTCGCGCAGGACGTCAGCCGCGTCGTGGGGCCGGTTGAGCGCCTCGATCAGGTAGGCGGCGTGGGCGCGCCGCAGCGAGTTGCGCTCCTGCGGATCGGTCAGGCCCGGCAGCGTCGACGAGATGACGCTGGCCAGTCGATCGCCGTCGCCCATGTCGCGGTAGAGCGCGACCAGCGGCTCCCACACCGTGCGCTCCGACGGCGAACGCTCGCGCAGGAGCTCGTACATCTCGGCGGCTAGCGGCTGGGTCAGCTTGTCGAGCGCCGCCCGCGCCGCCACGCGCCCGATCAGCGGATCGATCTCTGCCGGCTCGGCCACGCCGACGATCTCGTAGACCAGCTCGCGGGCCGCGGTCAGGTCGCCGGCGATCACGCGCCGATCGGCCAGCGAGAGCACCGCCCACACCGCCCCGCCAACGCCGTCGGCGGCGTCACGGGCGGCCTGGACCGCGCGACCGAGCAGGGCCTCGGCGCGCTGTTCGTGCCCCATCTCGACCGCGAGATCGACCGCCTCGCGCACCTGCGCTGGCGTCGCGCCGGCCTGCTGGGCCCGCTTCTCGAGGAAGTCGAGGAGCAGCTCGCTGTCACCGCCATTGCGCGCGACCCGCTCGTAGAGCGCCATCACCCGGGCGTCGCCGGGATCCGCCGACGAGGCGCCGCGCAGGACGCGCCCGGCCTGGGCCCAGCGCGGCTCGGCGGCGAACGCGCGCTCGATCAGATCCACGCCCTGGGCGCGGCGCGCCGGGGTGGCGATGAAGATCTCGGACAGGCGATAGAGCGCGTCGGTCTGGGCCGGCGACGCCTCGCCGCCTTCGCTGCCGGCGAGCTTGAGCATGTTGTCGAGCGCGCGAGCTTGCTGCTCGTCGTCGCCAAGCGCGCCGGCGACGCGGGCCTGGGCGTAGTAGGCCTCGGCCAGGCGCTCGCCCAGCATCTCGACGCGGCGGTAGAGCCCGGCCGCGCCGGCCAGATCGTTGGCGTCGTTCTCGAGCGCCTCGCCGGCCTTGAGCAGGATGCCGGCGACCAGCGGCGGATCGTCCTTGCGGCGCAGTCGCTCGACCACGACCTCGACCGCGTCGACGAACTTCTTGGTACCGCTGGCCTTCTTGGCCAGGACCCGACCCTTGTCGTGGAGATCGAGCCGCGATGGGGCCAGGTTGATGGCCTTGATGATCGCGTCGAGCGCATCAGCCGAGCGATCGAGCGAGCCGTCGAGCACGTCGGCCATGTCGCCGTACAGGCGCGCCTGGCTGGCGGCCTCGGTGGTGGCGTTGAGGCGCAGCTCGAGTACGCGCAGGAGCGTCTCGGCCTCGTTGTGGGCGATCAGGCTCCGGCGCAGGCGGCGGACCTCGACGTCGGATTGCACCGCCGCGTCGATCGCGCTCTCGAGGAGCTCCTTGGCCTGGGTCGCGTCACCGTGCGACGCGGCCAGCCGCGACAGCTCGAACAGCACCTCGCTCTGGCCGACCGCGGCCTCGTCCTCTCCGGGCGGCTGGCGCCGCACCACCAGCAGGAGGGCGCGATAGGTGCGCTCGGCCTTGTCGACCTGGCCAGCGGCCCGGCACAGCTCGGCCAGCTCGCGCTGGATGCGCGCGTTGTTGACGTCCATCTTGGACGCCGCTTCCATCTCGGTCAGCGCCTCGTCGTTCTTGCCCTCGGCGTGCGCCACCTTGGCCAGCTCGACGTGGAGCTGGGCGCGATCGGGCGAGCGGCGGCGACCGAAACCCTCGATGAGCTCGGACAGGATGGTGCGGGCCTCGGGCAATCGGCCGGCGACGCGCAGGCCGATCGCGAGCTGGGCCCGCATGTCCTTGTCGGTCGGATCGAGCGCCAGCGCCTTCTCGAGGGCGGGGATGGCCTTGGCCGGCGCGTCGAGCTTGTCGGTGTAGATGGCGGCGGCCTCGCGGGCCAGCGCCGGGCCGCGATCGTCGCCGAACAGCGACAGCGATCGGGTCAGGTGGCGAGCCAGCGGCTCCCACTGCTCCGCCTTGCGATACAGCTCGGCCAGGAGGAGCCGCAGCTCGAGCGCGGGGTCCTTCTCATCGAGGGCGCTCTCGATCGCAGCGATGGCGCGATCGTGCTGGTTGGCCGAGATGTGGGCGCGGGCGAGCTGATCGACGACGACCAGGCGCTCGCCGCCACTCACCGTCGACAGGAGGCTCTCGAACCAGGGCACTGCCGCCGCCGGCTGACCGCGATCGAGCTGCAGGCGGGCCAGGGCGCGGAACGAGTCCTGGGTGGGCGCGAGGGTCACCACCCGCTTGTGCCCGGCGATGGCGCGCTCGACCTCGCGGGTGTCCTTCTCGGCCACCGCGGCGAAGCGCGCCCACAGGCGGGCAGCGCGCTGCGCGTCGGAGGCGGCTTCGAGCTTGCCGGCCTGTTCCTCGAGCAGATCGGCCAGCGCCTTGTGCTGGCCCTTGCCGGACAGGAACGCGTGCGCGGCGTCGACCGACGCGTCGTGGCCGGGTTGATCGGCCAGGTTCGCGGTGAGCGCCTCGTAGCGGCCGCCGGTCTCCTCGACGACGCCGACCAGGCGCGCGATGTCGAGGCGCAGATCGAGCCGTCTGGCCGGATCGGGCTCGAGCCCGAGCTGGATGTGGCGCAGCCCGAGGAGCTCGGCGTGGCGGCGCTCGGTCTCGAGCAGCCCGCCCAGCTTGCCGATGATCTCGAGATCGCCGGGGCTCTCGGCCAGGACGCCGCGGTACATGTCGATCGCGGCGGCGTTGTCGTGGAGGTCGCCCGAGGCCATGGCGGCCGCGCGCAGGCGCAGATCGCGGCGGGTCTGGGCCTCGAACGGCAGGCGCGCCGACTCGACCAGCAGATCGACGGCGACGCGCGGGCGGTTGGCGCTGCGGTGCAACTCGACCAGGCCGTCGATGGACCAGCGCACCACGGCTTCGGCCGGGCGCGACGACTGCACCGACGCGGATCCGCGCCAGGCGCCGGTGGCGCGGCCCAGCACCTGGCCGAGGATGGTCACCGAGGCGTCGCGATCGCCCAGGCGGCTCGCGGTGTCGGCAGCCTCGACCAGGACGTCGAGATCGCGAGGATCGGCGTCGGAAAGGCGGCGCAGCACGTCGAGCAGCGGCGCGGTCGGGCCGCTCGGACGCAGCAACTCGGCCACCGAGCGCAAGGTGTCGGCGCGATCGCCGCCGGCGTGGAGCGACTTGTTGAAGGCGGTGACCGCGGCGTTGCGATCGTTCCTGCGATCGCGATGCCAGGTGCCGATCAGCGACCACACCTGGGCCGCCACTGCCGGCGGCAGCCCGGCGGCGGGCGCGGCCTGCTCGAGGGCCGCGACGGCGGCGTCGACCGCGGCCTCGCCGGCCTTGGCGTAGCGGCCGAAGAGCCCGTCGTCGAGCCGCTCCTTGGCGGCGGCGAAGCCAAGCACGGCCTCGGCGGCGTCGCTCCACTGGTTGCGGCGCGGGGCCAGCCAGACGATGCCGGTGGCGGCGATCTGGTTGCTTCGATCGCGGCGGAACACGGTCAGGTACTCGGCGAGGGCGCCGGCCTCGTCGTCGAGACGCTTCTCGAGCAGCTCGGCCCGGACCAGCCGCAGGCGAGAGGTCTCGCCCGGATCCTCGGCCAGGGCGCGGACCGCCGCGGCCAGCGCGGTGTCGGCCATGGCCAGGTTGCCGGTCTTGTCGGCGAGGTCGAGGATCTGGCCCTCCATGACGCCATCACGCGGCGCCAGCGGGAACGCCATGGCGAGGCTGTGCAACGCACCGGCGAGATCGCCGGTGCTGTTGAGCTGGATGTATGCGGCCTCGCGCAGGAGCGCGAGCCGGGTGCGCTCGTCGGCGGCGTCGGCGAGCCGCGCCGGCAACAGCTTGAGGAAGCCGCCCCAGTCCTGGTTCTCGCGGTAGCTCGCGGCCAGCGCGTCGGCCGCGGCCTTGCGGTGCTCGGGGACCTCGAGGAGCGTGAGCAGGCCGCTGCGGGCCTCGTCGTTGACCGGATCGATCGCCAGCGCGGCGCGGAACGCTGCGAGGGCGCGGACCGGCTCGCCCAGATGAGTCGCCAGCGCCTCGCCGAGACGATTCAAGCGGTGGGTCGTGCGTTTGACGTCGCGATCGCTGGTGCGCTCGAGCAGATCGGTGAGCTCGCGCCAGCGTCCGACCTCGGCCAGCAGATCGGTCAGCGCGCCGACGGTCTCGGGATCGTCGCCGAACGCCTGCTGCACCCGCTGCCAGGCCGCGATCGCCTTCTCGGCGTCCTTGATCTGATCGCGCTGGACGACGGCGATGCGGGTGAGATCGGCGCGCTTCTGCGCCGCCGACACGTTCTTGCCGGCCCGCTGATCGAGCGCGCCCACCAGCTCGCCCCAGCGACTGGCGCCCTCGAGCAGGAGGATCGACGAGTCGAGCGCGCCCAGGTCATCGGGATCGCGATCGATGCGCTGCCGCCACAGCGACAGTGCCTTGTCGGTCTCGCCCAGGGTCTCGGCCAGGCGCGCGGCCTCGCCGATGACGCCGCGGCGGGCGTTGTCCGATGGCTCGAGCGCGGCCAGGCGCTCGAGGATCGAGAAGCGCTCGCGTGGGCGATCCACCCGGGAATACAGCTCGGACAGGCGGCGGCAGACGTTGAGCTGTTCCTTGTCGCCGGCGCCGGGCAGCTCGAGGGCGCGCTGGTACAGCTCGATCGCGCCGCCGGCGTCGTCGAGCAGATCGAGGCGGGTGCGCGCGGCCTCGCTGAGCAGCTCGACCTTGCGAGCCGGCATGATGGCGTGCTCGGCGGCGGTGGCAACGCCGGCGGCGTAGCGGGCGTAGCCGTTGGAGCGCTGGGCCAGCTGGCGCAGCTTCTCCTGGGTCACCGACGAGTCTGGCGTGAGCGCGAGCAGCGCAGCGTAGTGGTCCATCGCGGCGCCGTCGTCGTCGAGCTCGGCCAGGCGGGCGCCGGCCTCCTCGCGCAGGGCCTGGCTGCCCGATGGATCGCGCTCGATCACGCGCTCGAGGACGCGGATGACCTCGCGCGGGCGCGCGGTGGCGTCGTAGTGGGCGCGCAGGATGTCGAGGGCGGCCTCGCGGACCTCGGCCGCGGTGTGCGCGGCCTCGATGATGCGCTCGAGCAGCGCGCAGGCTTCCTTGTCGTCGTCGGCCTCGGCGAGCAACGGACGCACCGCGGCCAGGGCCTTGGCCGAGTCGCGCAGGTTGTCGAGGTAGCAGGCGGCGATGCGGGCGCGGCTCTTCTCGCGCTCGGTCTTGCTCTGGCGCTCGATGCGGCCTTCCCACAGCGCGATCAGATCGGCCCAGCGCTCGTAGCGCTCGAGCAGACGCTCGAGCGACTGGCTGAGCTGGGCGTCATCGGGGGTGAGCGGCAGGAGCCGCTGCAGGTAGCTGATCGCCTTCTCGGGCTGGTTGGCGACGTCCTTGGCCAGCTGCGAGGCCTCGCGCAGGAGCTTGATGCGGCGGCCGGCGTCCTTGACCGCGGTGAGAGCGCGGTCGTAGAGGCGGAGCAGGTCGGCCCAGCGTTCGTTCTGGGTGTAGAGCACCGACAGGCGACCAAGCGCCGACTCCGACTGCGGCGCCAGGTCGAGCACCTTGCCGAGGATCTGCTCGGCGACCTTGGGATCGTCACCGAACCACTCGTCGCAGAAGGCGCCGGCGCGCTCGCCGATCATCTCGACCACCTGCGGATCGAGGCCCTTCTGCAAGACGTCGCGATAGAGCGCGACCACCTGGTCGGGGTTCTCGTGCTCGCGCGCGAGCTCCTCGATCGCATCCCACGCGGCGGTGGAATGCGGCGCGCTCTTGACGTTGGCAGACGCGGTCTCGAAGTCGCCCTTGGAAGAGTCGCTCTTGGCCATGAGCCCTCGTGGGGTCGCGCCCGCCGCCGGCACCTTTCCCGTCGGTGCGGACGGCGCGCTTAACGGCCCCGAATGCGGCTGGAATCGTACCACCCGGTCCGCGCCGCCCGCGATGCGACACGGTGCGAAATCGCCAGTGCTTCCGCCGGCCGAGCCGGTGTAGTTGCAGGTGCGGACGCGGCTGGGGTATCGAGGTCCGTGGACGTGCTGTTCGAGGACGCCGAGGTCGTGGCCGTCGACAAGCCGGCTGGCCTGGCCGTGATCCCCGAACGGAGCGGCGACCCCGCTGTGTCAGTCCGGCACATGCTCGAGGCCGCGCGCGGCGAACCGCTATGGGTGGTTCACCGCATCGACAAGGACACCTCGGGGGTGGTGGTGCTGGCGCGGTCGGCGGCGGCGCACCGCTGGCTCAACGACGCCTTCGCAGCCCGGCGCGTGAACAAGCGGTACCTGGCGTTCGCCGCCGGCGACTTGCCGGGCGAGCGCGTGGTCGACGTCGCTCTGGTCGAGGCTCGCCGCGGCAAGGCGCGACCGGCGGGGGTCGGTGAAGGGGGGAAGCCCTCGGTGACCCGGTTCGGGGAGCTCCATCGCTGGCAGCGGAGCACCGGCGAGGCCGTCACCCTGCTCGAGGCGCGGCCCGAGACCGGCCGCCATCATCAGATCCGGGTCCACCTGCGCAGCCTGGAGGCGCCGATCCTGTTCGACCCGCTGTATGGCAAGCGGACACTGCGCGGGATGCTGGAGGGCGCGCCGTGCGCACGACTTGCGCTCCACGCCGCGCGGCTGGAGGTCGAGCGGACGGACGGACGGACGCTCGTGGTCGAGGCGCCGCTGGCTGCGGATCTGATGGCGTTGCGGGGATGGCTGGATGCGAGCTGGGCGGCCGCGGGCTGATCACCCGCCGAACCGCAAGGTCAGCACCCACGCCTCCCACCGCCCTTGGAACGCTGCCATGTCGGACTCGCCGAGCGTCGTGACCAGCGTGTCGTAGCCGGTGGGATCGCTAGCCCGCGCCGCTCGCATCGCCCGATAGAACCCGCGCAGCGTGCCCTGCTCCTGGAGGTAGTAGAGGAGGTAGCGGGCCTGCGCGTAGTTGGTGCCGCGATCGCGGTTGTAGAAGGCGTGCTCGCTCGTCGCGGTGAGCGCGCGGAAGGTCGGCAGCTCGCCGGCGCGGATCGCCTCCTGCAGCCCGGCCAGGCGCCAGTTGGTCTCGCCGACGATGTGGCCGCCCTCCTCGGAGCTCTGCTCGAACAGCGAGCCCAGCCCCTCGTTGAGCCAGGCCGGCGCGCCCGGGAAGTCGGCCTCGACGTACGGGTGCACGATCTCGTGGACCAGCGTGCCGCCGCCGGTGGCGATGTTCATGAACAGCCCGCCGTGCGCGCTCGAGTAGAAGCCGTAGGGCGTGTCCGGCGTCTCACCGGTCAGCGCGCGCACGCCGCGCTGGTAGCTCCTGGCGTCACCGAACAGATAGATGTCGAGGATGCGGGCCGGCCGCGCGTCGAAGAAGTCGGCCTCGAGGTGCTCGACCGCCCAGCGCACGGTCCCGGCGCGGCGCTTCACCACGTCCACGCCGCCGTCGCCCACCACCACGAACGGCGCCTCGACGTGGATGGCGAGCTCGCCGAGCCCGAGCCCGGCGAGGCGCTCGCGCAGCGCGGTGATGTGGACGTCGTAGTTCGCCGGCACACCGGCCTCCTCTGCCGGCACCGCCGGCGTGGCATCCGGCGCGACGACGGGTGCGGGTGCGGGTGCGGGTGCGGG
>SXJR01000114.1 GCA_005779305.1 Myxococcales bacterium | reverse complement strand
CCCAATCGACGAGGGCGTGAGTGACGCGGATCGGCATGGCGCGTAGGACTTCCGGCGATCTCGGGGAGGGGTGACAGGGAGGGAGCGAGAAACCTGACCGATCCTGGCTGGCGGGCGCGGTAGGAAGGGGGATGGCCGAGGCGCTCAAGCACTTCTTCAACGAGGAACTGATCCGATCGATCGGGGCGTCGTTCCAGGAACTGGTACCCGGGTTCAAGCTCCGGACGTTCGTGAAGGAGTGTGTCGACGGACTGGACGAGCTGGAGCTGATCGCGCGGGGGCGGCGGGTGGCGGAGGTGATGCGGCGGCACCTGCCCGAGGACTTCGAGCGGGCGGCGGAGGTGATCGTGGGATCGCTCGGGCCCGAGAGCGACGGCGGCGAGTCGTCGGGGATGGCGCCGTTCCGGTACCTGCCGCACGTGTGCTTCATCGGGACCTACGGGCTGGAGCACTTCGAGGCATCGATGCGGGCCCAGCACGAGCTGACCAGGCGGTTCACGGCGGAGTGGAGCATCCGTGGGTTCCTGGTCGAGCACCGGGACGCGACGCTGGCGAGGCTGCGGGTGTGGGCGCGGGATCCGAGCGTGCACGTGCGGCGGCTGGTGTCGGAGGGGACGCGACCGCGGTTGCCATGGGCGCCGCGGCTGCGTGAGTTCCAGGCCGATCCGCGGCCGGTGATCGAGCTGCTCGAACTGCTCAAGGACGATCCGGAGAGGTACGTGCAGCGCTCGGTGGCGAACAACGTGAACGACATCGCCAAGGACCACCCGGACGTCGCGGTGGCGCTGTGCCGACGGTGGTCGAAAGACGCGACGCCGGGGCGGCAATGGATCGTGAGACACGCGCTGCGTTCGCTGATCAAGGGCGGCGACCGCGGCGCGCTGGCGACGATGGGGTTCGCCGGCGCGCCGCAGGTGGCAATCGCGGCGGCGGAGGTGCCCAGGACCGTGCGGCTGGGGGCGACGCTGCGGTTCTCGTTCGACGTGGTCAGCCGGTCGCGGAAGGCGCAGGGGCTGCTCGTCGACTACGCGGTGCACTTCGTCAAGGCGAACGGCGAGGCGCGGCCGAAGGTGTTCAAGCTGCGGAAGGTGGCGCTGGGGCCGGGCGAGCGGGTCCGGCTCGACGGGCGGGTGTCGTTCGAGGATCTGACGACGCGGACGCACCGGCCGGGGCGGCACGTGATCGAGGCGGTGATCAACGGCGTTACGTTCCCGCTCGGCGCGGTGATGGCGCGACGCTGAACGCGGCCGGGCGTGGTCAGAACGCGACGGAGGCGGCGAGCGGGCCGCCGAAGGCGCCGAGGTCCGGGGCGGTGCCGTCGGGCTCGAACGCGGCCGAGGCGTGGCAGCCGGTGTTGGCTGCGGGCGAACCGGGCTGCAGCCGGAAGTCGTGGTTCAGGGGGTCGACGAAGAGCGGGTCGGCGGAGATGTTGCCGCCGGCGCCGATGGCGAAGCGGGACTCGTTGGCGACCGTCGTGTTCTGCCAGAAGAGGTTGCAGCGGATGAACCCGGTCTGGATGTACATGAAGCGGACGGCGGTCTCGGAGCCGACCAGGATGTTGTTGATGATGTCGAGGTACGCAGCCTGGTTGCCGATGGCCAGCGAGGTGTTGGCGTAGAAGACGTTGTTGGCGACGAGGGTGCGGCTCTGGAAGTGGTTGGCGATGAACGCGGTGCGGTTGGCCTCGAAGACGTTGTTGCGGATGATGGAGACGCCGCGCCAGTACAGCATCACGGCGATCTCGTTGTCCTCGAAGACGTTGTTGGAGATCACCGGCGGCGCGAACTGGGTAGGATCGAACCAGTCGGTGCCGCCGAGGTAGACGGCGGCGCGGTACCAGTTGCCGGAGCACGCGAAGACGTCCGACGGGTCGGCGCAGCCGCCCGGAGTGCGGACGCCGCGGAAGACGAAGCCGGCGACGACGGCGCCGGGGGCGTCGGTCAGATCGACGAGGTTGCGGTGCGGAGCGGCGCCGGCGTCGAGGATGGTGCGGCGGCCACCGGTGCCGAGCAGGCAGACGCCGGCTTTCATGCGGACGGCTTCGGTGTAGGTGCCGGCGGCTACCTTGACGGCCTCGCCGGGGCCGGCGGCGTCGATGGCCGCCTGGATGGTCGGGTAGTCGGCGGGGACGTTCAGGCGGCGCGCGGTGGGCGACAGGCACGACGTGGACTGCATCGACTGGGTGTCGACGAGGGCGCCGTCGCCGTCGGTGACGGTGGCGACGAAGACGTCGGTGGACGTGCCGGTGAGGGTGAGCGGCGTGCCGTCGGCGATGAGGGTGGTCTCGGTCGGCGGCGCCGAGCCGGTGAGGCGGCTGGTCGTGACGAGCCAGCCCGGCTCGAGGTGGTCGAGGGTGACACTGATGGTGCGCGGCGGATCGGTGGGGTCGGTGGGATCGGTGGGATCGGTGGGGTCGGTGGGGTCGGTGGAGTCGGTGTCGACGCACGCGGCGGCGGTGAGCGCGAGCGCGAGGACGGTGAGGGAGCGGCGCATGGGGGAAGCGTACGTGAGCGCCGGCGGAGAGGGAGTGACGGAGCTAACGCGGAGGGTGGAAAAGATGTGGCAATCCTCGTCGGGGACGGCTCAGATTTCTGAGGCGGTGGGGCCTCCGACTCGGGACGAACGGGCGCTGGCCCGGACGAGCGGGGTCAGCGAGGGGCCGCGCGCAGGATCGTGATGATCTGGCGGAAGAGAGCGCGGGCGGCGCCGGGAGGCTTGCCGGTGAGCTTCTCGCGCTTGGCGTTGGCGATCAGCTTGGGGAGCGGGTCGACGGGACCGCCGGGGAAGGCAGCAAGGGCGTCGTCGCCTTCCTCGATCAGGCGGGTGCGCCAGCGCTCGGCCTTCTGGAAGAGCTGGGGCTCGGCGACGCCGGTTGACTGGACGTTGGCGAGGCGCTTCTCGACGTCCTCCACGTCGAAGCGGCGGAGGTCGCCGGCGAGCTGGCGCTCGGCGCGACGGCGCGCCACCATGGCGGTGATCTTGCGGGCGCGGACGATGGCGTCGCGCAGCTCCTCGTCGAGATCGAGGGCGGCCAGGGCCGAGTCCTTGATCTCCATGAGCTTGTGGGCGAGGTCGCCGGAGCGAGAGCCGGCGTCGCGCCGTTCCTTCTTGGCGAGCTGGCGCTTGCTCGGCCCGTCGCGATCGTCGTCGTCAGCCACGGTCGCAGGATAACAGACGCGGTCAGCCGGCACCGGCGAAGAGCCGGGGAAGGAAGTGCTCGAGGTTGCCCACTTCCTCGACGTTGTGGAGGAGCCAGGCGCGGCCGTGGGCCTCGTCGAACTCGCGGCGCACCATGGCGCGATTGACGAAGCCGAGCGGGCGCGGCAGGCCCAGGCCGACGGTCAAGCTGTTCTTGTAGAGGGTACCGCCGGCGACCCGCTCGAAGGTGTAGTCCATGGCGGCAGGGTGGAGCCCGAAACGGCGCGGCCGGTGGGCGAAGCCGCCCTCGTCGAGACGGATGACGTCGGTGAGGACGTTCACGACGTAGCGCGGGTCGCGGGCCAGCACCTCGTGGATGTGGAAGACCGCGCCCGGCCCGGCCCCACCCGGCGGCAACCGGTGGTAGCGCACGGCGACGTGATCGCGCGGATGCCAGACCCGATAGCGCGAATGGCGCGTGCCCTCGATCTCGACGTCGCCCTCCAGGTTGCGGAACCACCACACCAGCATCGCCGGCGTGACGCCGTGGAGGACGTCGTGCTCGATCGACATACGCAGGCGGCCGTTGTCGAGGTGCTCGATCGCGGTCTTCGCCGACGACAGCGGCTTCATCGTCCAGGGCACGGCGATCGGCTCGGGAAGCTCGGGCGCGGGGCGCACCGAGCGAGTGTGCAGCATCCAGTACGGTCCCGTACATTCGTCGTACCCCTCGATGGTTCGCGCCCGCGCCGCCGTCCTGGTGCTGGCGCCGATCGCCCCCGCCGGCGCCGCCCTGATGGCACTCGAACAATCTCCCGAACGAGCGCATCCTTTCGGCGGGCCCGGACGTCGTGGAGGCATGCGCCCTCTTCTTCTCATCCTGTGCCTCGGCGGCCTGGCCGGGACCGCGGCGGCCGAGCCCCGCCGCCACGACGGCTTCTATTTCCGCGCCGGCGCTGGTCCGGCCTTCCCGATCGCCACCTTCACGCCGGACACCGGCGGCGATAGCGACGCCAGCGGGCCTGGCGTCGGCACCGAGCTGGCGGTCGGGACGACCATCCGGCCGCGGCTGGTGATCGGCGGTGGCACCTTCCCGATGGTGTCACCGGCGCCGAGCTACGACGACGCGGATCCGGGAGGCCAGCACGTGTCAGCGACCGGACCGTTCGTCGCCTACTGGCTCGACGCACGCGGCGGGCTCCAGGTCCAGGGCGGCCTGTTGTTCGCCGCCGGCTACCTCGACGGCAGTGACACCCGGCCGTCGCAGGTCGGCGTCGGCTACGGCGCCATGGCCGGGGTCGGCTACGACCGTTTCATCTCGGATCAGTGGAGCGTGGGCGCGCTCGCCCGCCTCTCCGCCTATCGCCTGTACGGCGTGGACGACACGATCCGCATCGCGACGCCGGCGCTGCTGGTCACGTTCACCTATCACTAGAGCCCCAACCCGAGGAACCCATGTCCACGCAAGCCATCGTCATCGGCGCCGGCAGCGGCGTCGGCCGCGCCACCACCGCTGCGCTCCTCGCCCGCGGCACCCGCGTCACCGCGGTGGGTCGCGATCGCGCCCGCCTCGCCGGCCTCGCCGGCGCCGACGCACGCGCGCTCGACGCCACCGACCCGGGCGCCGTCCGAGCGCTGCTGGCCGAGGTCGATCCGGATCTGATCGTCGTGGCTGCCGGCGTTCACCCGACCATGGCGCCGGTCGACCGGCTCTCCTGGGAAGACTTCTCGGCGGCCTGGAACAACGACGTCAAGCTCGCCTTCGAGATCGGTCGGACCGCCCTCCAGCAGCCGCTGCGGCCGGGCAGCACGGTGATCATCGTCTCCAGCGGCGCCGGGCTAGGCGGCTCCCCGCTCTCGGGCGGCTACGCCGGCGCCAAGCGCACGCAGATGTTCCTGGCCAGCTACCTCCAGCGCGAGTCGACCGCCCGGACGCTCGGCGTCCGCTTCGTGGCGGTCGTGCCCAAGCAGCTCATCGTCGGCACCGAGATCGGCGCCCAGGCCGCCGCGGCTTACGCGGCAGAGGCCGGGATCTCCGTCGAGAAGTACATGGAGCGTTTCCCGGTGCCGCTCGACGCCGCCGGGGCTGCGCAGGGCATCCTCGATATCGCCCGGGGCGATGCCGGCGCCGGCGCCACCTGGCTCGGCTTGACTGGCAAGGGCCTCGAGGTGTTGTGATCGTGCCGTGACGCCCGACGAGCTCCACGCACTCCGTCCCGATCTCCATCGCTACTGCGCCCGCTTGATGGGCTCGATCGTCGATGGCGAAGACCTCGTGCAGGAAGCCCTCACCCGTGCGCTCGGAGCTGGTGACATGTCGCGACCGCTCTTGTTTCGCATCGCGCACAACGCGGGGATCGACGCCCTGCGGCGCCACGAACGCCGGTTCGCCGACAAGGCGGCCGACGTCCCCGACGCGGCTGCAGACGAAGATCGCGTCGACCCGGCGGTGGTGCACGTGGCGCTGGCCGCCTTCCAGCGCCTACCGGTGGCGCAACGCAGCGCAGTGATCCTGAAGGACGTGCTCGGCTGCACGCTCGACGAGATCGCGGAGAGCACCGGGCTGACCTTGCTGGCGGTGAAGGCGGCCCTGGTCCGCGGCCGCGCCACCTTGCGCGCCCACGCCGACGACCGGGTCGCGCCGGCGATGACCGACCCCGACGAACGGGCGCGGCTTCACGACTACGCGGCGCGCTTCAACGCGCGCGACTGGGACGGCCTGCGCGCCTTGCTCGGCGAGGAGACCCGACTCGATCTGGTGTCGCGCGCCGAACGGCGAGGCAAGGCGGTGGGCGAGTACTTCTCCCGGTATGCGGCGTTGCCCGACCTGCGGGTCGTGCCCGGGAAGCTCGACGGGCGGCCCGCGCTGGCGGTGTACGCGCCGGCCGGCGCGCCGATGCCGGGCAGCTTCGTGCTCCTGACCTGGGAAGGCGATCGTATCGCCGTCATCCGCGACTTCCGCTACGCGGCGTATGCCATGGAGCTGGCCGCGTCATCGTTCGTCGCCGATCGATAGGCTCAGGTGATGGCGGTGACGGGCTCGCCGAGCTCGATCTTGTCGCCGGCGAAGCGATCGAAGAGCGCCCGGTGCGCTCGCAGCGAGAACTCGTCGTCGCGGGATGCGTAGGCGCGGATCCAGTCGACGAGCATGTCCAGGTTGGCGTCCTGCGCTTCCTTGCTCGCGTACTTGTGCGGCTCCCAGGGACGAGCGCGGCAGTGGGCGATGCAGACGTCGAGGCCGGGGTTGAGGAAGATCATCCTGGTGCAACGCGCGGCGACGACCGCGAGCAGATCGGCGTAGCAGCCCTCGACCACCCAGGCGTCGTGGTCGGCAAGGAAGGCCTCGATCGCGGCGATGCTGTCGGCGAGCGGGGCGCGGCGCGGCGGCGTCACCGGCAACCAGGCCAGGGTATCGAGGTCGAGGTGGGCGAGCGACGACTCGCGCGCCAGGCGCGCGGCCAGGGTCGACTTGCCGGCGCCGGAGTTACCGAAGAGGACCACGCGCATGGGGGCAGCGTATCCGCCCGACGTCAGCTCCGGTGAGGGAACTCGGACCTGGCGAGGACAGCGTTCGTCGCGGATAGTGAAGCGTGTTCCAGACTCGAGCCCGTGGCGCCAGCGCCATCGTGATCGTGTTCGCCACCAGCGCGTGCGGCCCCGGCGCGTCACCGCCGATCACGCCAGCAACGTCCACCTCGCTGCCTCCAGCAGAGCCGGCGTCCACGCCGACGCCGCCGCCGCCGCGGCAGTGCACGGTGCTGGGCGTCGACTGGTGCAACCGGATGTATGGCAAGGAGCTCGACGGGCTGGTGCCGCGCCAGCTCGTCGAAGGCAACTGGGAAGAGCACCTCTACGCCTGCGACAACGGCGAGCACACCACCACGCTGTTCATGTTCCGGACCGCGATGCTCGGCGACCTCGACCTCGACGGCCGCGACGATGCCATCGTCGCCGTCGACGAGCACTACTACGGCTGCGGCGACCTTGGCTCGTACGGCGTGACCCACCTGATGGCGTTCCGGGTCGCCGACGCCGTGGCCACGCCGCTCGCCGACACCACCGGCAACCGGCTCCGTGACTGGGCGCTCACCGTCGAGAACGGCCAGCTCCGCCGCACCCACCCCGGCCCCTGCGTCGAGCGCTGGACCTTCGCGGTCGACAAGCTGGAGCCGGTGGGGCCGCGGTGCGTTCCGCGATGATGTAGACCACACCTATGAAGAGCCAATCGAAGCCGCCGACGGCGGCGTGGCGGCGCACGCTCCTTGCGGTCTCCCGCCTGCGGAAGACAGGGTGATGCCGAGCAGCACGCCAGGCTCGTGGCGGCCGTGCGAGGGCGCGAGGGGCGTGCGTGGTTCGAGGCGCTGATCGCGTCGGTGCAGGCGAGGCACGATCACGGCGTGTACGAGGGAACGTACAACGCGCCGTGGCGGTTTCCGCCCGAGCAGGCCGGCGCCTGGCTCGCCACCGACCTGCTCGAGTTCCAGCGCCGGATGGGCAATACGCCCTGAGGCGCAGCGTCGGAGGTTTGCTCCCGCGCGTCGCGCGTACGGATCCCGCACCAAGCTCATGCCCCATCTTGCGAGCGACCGCGGGTCCGGGACTCCCTGACAAGACGACAAGAGAGTCACTCCCGCAGGTGCCTCCCATCACGCAGCGCGTCGTATGTCGGATCGCCGCGTTAGGGTGGCGGGATGGTCACCGATGAGCCGTTGACGGCGGCGTTCGAGGCCGCGCTGGTGCGCGAGCTGCGCGAGCTCTACGGGCGCATCAACCGCACGCGGTTCGGCGGCCGGCTGACGCCGCCGGTGATGGTGCTCTCCGACGCCGCGTCGCGGCTCGGGCTGTGGGTGCCGACCGGCCGCCGCCTCGAGCTGTCGCGCGCGATGGTGATCACGCGACCGTGGCCAGAGGTCACCAGCGTCATCGAGCACGAGATGGCGCACCAGTTCGTGATCGAGGTGCTGGGCGTGCGCGACGAGGCGCCACACGGACCGACGTTTCAGCGCGTCTGCGGCGAGCGCGGCATCGACGCCCGCGCCGGTGGCGTGCCGATGGCGGCGGCGACCGAGGTCAACCGCACGCTCGAGCGCGTGCGCAAGCTGCTGGCGCTGGCCTCGAGCCCCAACCAGCACGAGGCCGAGCTGGCCATGCGCAAGGCCCACGAGCTGATGCTGCGCCACAACATCGACAGCCTCGGTGCGGACCACGCCTACGAGATCCGTCACCTCGGCGAGGCCGGCCGGCGCTCCAACCGGGTCGAGCTCGACATCGTATCGCTCCTGGCCGAGTTCTTCTTCGTGAAGGTGATCCGGGTGCCGGTGTACCTGCCGCGGGAGGCGCGGACCGGCGCGCTGTTCGAGATCAGCGGGACCCGGCCCAACGTCGAGATGGCGTGTCACGTCCACGCCTTCCTGCTCGCCACCGCCGAGCGGTTGTGGCGCGACAACCGCGCCGATCCGCGCGTGCGCAGCGGCCGCGACCGCGTCCAGTACCAGGCCGGCGTGATCGGCGGCTTCCGCGAGAAGCTCCTGTTCGAGCGCAGTGGGCTGCAGCGCGAAGGGCTGGTGTGGGTCGGCGACTCGGACCTCGACCGGTTCTACCGGCTGCGCCATCCCCACATCGTCACCCGCCGGCGCAGCGTGTCGATGAATCATGCGCACGTCGCGGGGCGCGAGGCCGGACGCACGGTCGTGCTGCGGACACCGGCCACGGCCGGGCCGAGTAGCGGCCCGCTGCGCCTGCTTCGACCCTGAAGTCGGAGTATGACCGCAGGCGATGAAGCCCTCGCCCGCGTCGCTGGTGATCCTGCCACTCCTGCTCACGGCCGCAGCGCACGCCCAGCCTGCTGACGCGCCGCCCGAGCCGCCGCCGATCATCCTCAAGGCGGCGCGGTTGTTCGATGGCAAGGGCGACGCGGTGAAGACTGGCGTCGCGGTCCTGGTCTCGGGCGATCGCATCGCCGCGATGGGCAGCGTGGCCACGCTCGAGAAGGCGGCGCCGGGGGCGAAGATCATCGATCTCGGTGACGTGACGCTCCTGCCCGGTCTGATCGACGCCCACACCCACATCATGTCGACCGGCCGCGACGACGACTACGCGCTGCACCTGATCAAGGAGAGCGTCGTCACCCGCGCCATCGGCGCGACGGCACGGGCGCGGGCGGCGCTGTTGTCGGGGTTCACCTCGCTGCGCGACGTGGAGAGCGAAGGTGCGATGTACGCCGACGCCGACCTGGCCGCAGCGATCGACAGTGGCGTGGTGCCGGGACCGCGGCTGCAGGTCGCGACCCGCGGCCTGGCGCCGACCGGCGGCTACCTGCCCGACGACATCGCCTGGGACGTGATGGTGCCGACCGGTGCCCAGATCGCCGACGGGCCCGACGCGCTACGCCAGGCGGTGCGCGAGCAGATCAGCCACGGCGCGCGGTGGATCAAGATCTACGCCGACTTCAGCATGTACCTGACCACCAACCCGGCGAGGCCGTTGCGCAGCATGCCCAACTTCACCGGCGATGAGCTCGCGGCGATCGTCGACGAGGCTCACCGACATGGGGTCAAGGTGGCGGCTCACGCCATGGGCTGGGATGGCATCGACGCCGCGCTGAAGGCCGGCGTCGACAGCATCGAGCACGGCAACGGCCTCACCGAGGATCTCGCCGGCCGGATGGTCGCCAAGGGCGTGGCGCTCGTGCCGACCGTCACCCCGTGGGTGGAGGCGGCGAAGAAGCCCGTCGCCAACCCGCGGCTGCAGAAGGTGATCGACCTCGGCAAGGCCGCGGTGGCACGGGCGGCGAAGCGCGGCGTCCGCATCGCCAACGGCAGCGACGCCGGCAGCTATCCCTGGGAGAACGGGCTGGCCGGCGAGATCGTGGCGCTCGTCGACTACGGGCTCACCCCGGCGCAGGCGCTGCGGGCGGCCACCTCGGTCGCCGGCAGCCTGCTCGATCGCCGCTGCCCACCCGAGCGGGCCGAGTGCGAGCGCGAGGCGGTGGGCGTGATCGCACCCCGTTCGTTCGCTGACCTGATCGCCGTCGAGGGCGACCCGGTGAAGGACATCAAGGCCCTCACCAAGGTGAGGTGGGTGATGAAGGGCGGCGTGGTCTACAAGGAGTGACGCCGGGTGGACGCCCGCGTCAGGCCGGCGCCGACCCCGACGCCTGCCACGCGGCATCGCGGCGGGCGTCGCGGGCCTTGCCGGCGACCTCGAGCAACGGGCGATCGCGCTGCCAGCGCGCCAGGGCGTCGGGGTCGAGGGTCGTCCACGGCGCGCGCTCGACCAGCTCGCGGGTGACGGCGATCGCGCCGGCCAGGGCCAGGTGCGTCGCCGGCGCGAGCGGCGGGGCCGCGGCCAGGCTGCGGATCGAAGCGACGGCGGCGAGCAGGCGCTCGACCTGCTCCCGGGGCCAGGCGTGGCGGGCGGCGAGGCCGAGCATCCAGCCGAGAAGTGCGCCGTGGACGTGGAGATCCTCGACGGTACGGAAGGGCTTGAGGTAGTCGCTGTAGCCGTCGCCCGGCAGGACCGCGGTCACGGCGACGCGGGTGTCGAGCTGGATCTCGGCGTGGCCGACGTCGGGCGCGAACGGCGGTGGCGGCATGGGCGTGATGGTGACGCCGGCGGCGCGCGGCGACACCCGCACCAGCTTGAGCCGATTCTTGCCGCTGCCGTCGACGCCGGTGGACGCGACCACCAGCAAGAGCTCGGCCTCGGTCGCCAGCGTCGACCAGCGCTTGTGACCGACCAGGCGCAGGTCGCCTTCGAGCGGTGCGCCGTCGGCGCCGGTGGTGGAGAGCGTGGTGGCGATGGCCCGCGGGTGGGCCCCGCCCTGCTCGGTCGCGCACAGGCTGGTACGCCGCGGCGCGCCGGGGACGAGCGCCTGCAACGCAGCGCCGTAGCCAGCGACGAAGGCGGCGCCGAGGCCCCCGGCGTCGTGGCCGCCGCGCACGGCTCGATCGATGGAACGCTGGTCGAGATCGAGGTCGGCGGGGAGCAGCACGCGAGGCCAGGCTAGCACCGGGCTCCGGCGTCGAACGGCCGTGTAAGGCGCCGACAGGGCGTGGTATCCCCGCGTCCATGTGCAGGAACATCCGCGTCCTCCATAACTTCGCTCCGCCGACGACGCCGGAAGAGATCCACGCCGCGTCGCTGCAGTACGTGCGGAAGGTGAGCGGCAGCGCGCGCCCGACCCAGAACAACCAGCAGGCCTTCGACGAGGCGGTCGAAGCGGTGGTGGCGGCGACGACCAGGCTGCTCGAGGCGCTCGAATCGCGAGGCGAGCCGCGGACCCGCGAGGGCGAGGCCGCCAAGGGGCGGGCCCGCTGGGAGCAGCGCGCGGCGCGCTTGAAGAGCTGACGACGGGCTCGAGATCAGCTGCCGCGGATCAGGTCCGCGGCCTTCTCGGCGATCATGATCGTGGGCGCGGT
>SXJR01000113.1 GCA_005779305.1 Myxococcales bacterium | reverse complement strand
TCAGCCCGACCAGCGCCTCGGCCAGCGCGGCGACGGCGCCGCTGGCAGCCTCGGCGGCGACGCGCGCGACTTGCTGGCGATCCTTCTTGCCCAGCGCACCGGCCAGGGCCGACCGCGCCGGATCGCCGACCGCGGCCAGCACCCAGCGCGCCGGCGCGACGTGACCGACGTCGAGCGGCGCGGCCTCGACTCCGAGATGGGCCAGCGTCGCCGACGCCACCGCCAGCGCCTCGGCGTCGGCGTCGGGCCCGCCGGCGCCGATGAGCTCGATGCCGGCCTGCAAGATCTCGCGCTGGGCCAGCGGGCCGCGGCTCGCGCTGGTGAGCCGGTTGACCGCGCCCTCGTAGCAGAGCCGCAGCGGCCCATCGACGTCGGCGAGGCGGGTGGCAGCGATGCGCGCCACCTGCGGCGTGAAGTCGGGGCGCAGCGCCACCACCTCGCCGGACCCAGGCTCGACGAAACGCAGGGCGGCGGCGCGCGCGTCGGCGCCGAGGCCGCGCTCGAGCACGTCGGCGCACTCGAACACCGGCGTGATGAGGCGGGTGTAACCCCAGCTCTCGAGCTCGGCGAGCACTCGCTCGGCGATGGCGCGGCGGCGCGCGGCGGCGCGCGGCAGGAAGTCGCGGACACCGGCGGGCAGACGAACAGGACTGGGAGGCGTGGTCATGGTTGGCTGGCGATTCCGCGGCTAGACCGGCGTCGGCACGTTGACGAAGTGCACCGACAGCGCCGGGAACGTCATGCGCAGCTCGTCGGCGAGGCGCTGGGGACCGAAGACCTCGGTGGCGTAGTGCCCGGCGGCGACCAGCGTGATCTGGAGCTCGCGCGCCAGCTCGGCGGCGCGCTCGGCGAGCTCGCCGGTGACGTACATGTCGCAACCGGCGCGGGCCGCGTCCTCGACCATGTCGCCGGCGGCGCCGGTGCACAGCCCGACCTTGCGCACCACCTCGGGCCCGTACGGGAAGACGAATGGCGCCGCCCGCTTGCCGAGCACGCCGGCGGTGACGCGGCCGATCGCGTCGTCGCGGGTGAGCGGCTGCGGCCACGCGCCCGAGAGCCCGAGCGCGTGCCCCCGTACGTCGCCGAATTCGTCGCGGCCGGCCAGGGTCAGGCCGATGGCGTCGGCGAGCCCGGTGTTGTTGCCGAGGCGGGCGTGCTTGTCGAGCGGCAGGTGGTACGCCGCGAGCGACACGTCGTGAGCGAGGAGCTGGCGCAGGCGGCCCGCCGTCGGCCCGGTGACGCGGCCGATGCCGCCACCCCAGATGAGCCCGTGGTGGACCACGATGAGATCGGCACCCAGCTCGAGCGCGCGCTCGAACAGGGCCTGGTTGGCCGACACGCCGGTCACCACGGTGTCGACCTCGGGCGCACCCTCGACCTGCAGGCCGTTGGGAGCGTAGTCCTTGAAGCGGTCGATCTCGAGCGTGGCGTCGAGGTGGGCCACGACGTCGCGGAGGTGGACAGTCATTCGCGCCGCTCGCGGTATAGGCGGGCGGACGCGGCGAGTCAATTCCCAAGAGGCAGACTGACCGCTCGCTAGACCGAGGTCAGCCCGACCAGGAGCCCACCGTCGACCCGCACCGCCCGCCCGTCGGTGAACCCGCCTCCTTCGAAGACCTCGGCCGGATACGCCGGCCCCGTGACGCGGACGTGGAACCCCTCGACGTAGAGGCCGGCGACGACCTCACCGGCGACGCTGCGAGCGGCGTCGACGTGGAGCGCGACCGTGGCCGCCGGGCCCTCGTCGCCGATCGCAGCCGCCAGCGACGCCCAGTCCGCGACGGGGATCCACAGCACCAGCTCGATCGGCGACGGCTCGAAGCCGACCACCGCCCGCGCCGCCCGCCGCGCCGCGGCCCAGCGACCCTGAAGCTGCGAAGGGATCGGGATGCGCTCGCGCAGCGTCGACAGATCGCTGGAGGGGCGTACCAGCACGGCCCGAGGACGATGTCACGATTCTCCCAGATCCACCATCACCCTCAAAGCGTGAGCAGCGCGCGTCGCTGCCCACGTGGTAAACGGTCGTCATGGCCCCGGTCAAGAAGCCGCACTCCAACCCGAAGGCGCCGACCTCCGACGAACGTCGCACGCTGTCGGGGCTCCCGCTGGCGACGTCCTACGGTCCTGGTGATCTGGCGGCGCGCGGCTGGACCTACGAGAAAGACCTGGGTGACCCGGGGCAGTATCCGTTCACACGCGGACCGCACGCCACGATGTATCGCGGCAAGCCGTGGACGATGCGCATGTTCGCCGGCTTCGGCACCCCCGACGACACCAACCAGCGCTTCAAGTTCTTGCTCGCCAACGGCCAGACCGGCCTGTCGACCGCCTTCGACATGCCGACGCTCATGGGCTACGACCCCGAGCACCCGCGCTCGCTGGGCGAGGTCGGCCGCGAGGGCGTGAGCGTGGCGACGCTCGAGGACATGACCCGGCTGTTCGGCGACATCCCGCTCGACCAGGTGTCGACGTCGATGACCATCAACGCGCCGGCGGCGGTCTTGCTCGCGCTCTACGTCGCCGTCGCCGAGAAGCAGGGCGTCTCGCCCGACAAGCTGCGCGGCACGCTGCAGAACGACATGCTCAAGGAGTTCATCGCGCAGAAGGAGTGGATCAGCCCGATCCGCGGCCACATGCGAATCATCCGCGACATGATCGGCTGGTGCACGCGGACGATGCCGCAGTGGAACACGATCTCGATCAGCGGCTATCACATCCGTGAGGCCGGCGCGACCGGCGTGCAGGAGCTGGCCTTCACGCTGGCCGACGGCATCGGCTACCTGCAGCTCGGCGTCGAGGCCGGCATTCCGGTCGACGAGTTCGCGCCGCGGCTCTCGTTCTTCTGGGACGTGCACAACGACTTCTTCGAGGAGGTGGCCAAGTTCCGCGCCGGCCGCCGCATGTGGGCAAGGATCGTTCGCGATCGCTTCGGCGCCAAGGAGCCGCGTTCGTGGATCCTGCGCACCCACGCCCAGACCGCGGGCGTGTCGCTGATGGCCCAGCAGCCGCTCAACAACGTGGTGCGCACGACCCTGCAGGCCCTGGCCGCGGTGCTGGGCGGCACCCAGTCGCTGCACACCAACAGCTACGACGAGACCTACGCCCTGCCCACCGAGGACGCGGCCACCCTGGCCCTGCGCACCCAGCAGATCATCCTCGAGGAGAGCGGTGTGGCTGCGGTCGCCGATCCGCTCGGCGGCAGCTACTTCGTCGAGACCCTGACCGATCAGGTCGAGGCCGCGGCCTGGGCGTACATCGAGAAGATCGACGCCATGGGCGGCATCGTGAAGGCGGTGGAAGAAGGCTACCCGCAGCGCGAGATCGCGCGCGCCGCCTACGAATTCCAGCGCCAGGTCGACAGCGGCGATCGCGCCATCGTCGGCGTCAACAAGCACCTCTCTGACGACGACGGCGACAACATCCCGACCCTCAAGATCGAGGAAGCGGTCGAGCGCGACCAGATCGCGCGGGTCAAGGCCTTCAAGGCCCGCCGCGACGAGGCCACCGTGCAGGCCAAGCTCGCCGCCGTACGCCACGCGCTCGAGCACGACGACGTCAACGTCATGCCCCCCATCCTCGACGCCGTCCGCGCCAACATCACCGTCGGCGAGATCTGCGACGAGTTCCGCCGCGTGCTCGGCGAGCACCGCGACCCGGCGTACCTGTAACCGGCGCGCGCGCCGTGCCAACATCGGCCGTGGGATGAACGGGGACACCACCGAGCCTCCCGGCGGCCCGCCGCCGGATCCGACCCTGCTGGCCGGCGCCGCGAGTGAGCCACCGCGCACGGCGTCCGACCTGCGCCGGGTCGCGCGCACCGACTACGTGCGCGGCCCCGAGATCGCCCGCGGCGGCATGGGCCGCATCGTCGCGGCGCGCGACGTCCGCCACGACCGCCCGGTCGCGCTCAAGGAGCTGCTGCAGCAGACGCCGGCGCTGATCGCGCGTTTCCAGCGCGAGGCCATGATCGCCGCCCGCCTCCAGCATCCCGCCATCGTGCCGATCTACGAGGCCGGCGCCTGGGAGGACGGCGAGCCCTTCTTCGCCATGAAGCGGATCGAGGGCCGTGCCCTCGACGCGATCATCGCCGAGCGCCCCGCCCTGCGCGATCGCCTGGCGCTCCTGCCCAACGTGATCGCGGTGACCGAGGCGCTGGCCTACGCCCACGCGCGCGGCGTCATCCACCGCGACCTCAAGCCGCACAACGTACTGGTCGGCGACTACGGCGAGACGGTGGTGATCGACTGGGGCCTGGCCAAGGATCTCGGCACCAGCGGCGCCGGCGAGGACGCCCTGGTCTCGACCCTGCCGGCCGAGGAGTCCAGCGCCTCGCCATCGGGCCAGCTCACCGTCGCCGGCCAGGCGCTGGGCACGCCGGCGTACATGCCGCCCGAGCAGGCCCGCGGCGACGAGGTCGACGTACGCGCCGACGTCTATTCGCTGGGCGCCATCCTCTATCACTTGCTCGCCGGCCGAGTGCCCCACGCCGAGGCCGGCGTGCGGGGCAAGGCACTCCTCGAGCACATCGAGAAGGCCGCGCCGACCCCGCTGGCCGAGCTGGTCCCCGACCTGGCGGCCGATCTGCTCACCATCGTCGCCAAGGCCATGGCCCGCACGGCCGGCGATCGTTACCGCGACGCCGGCGAGATGGCCGCCGATCTGCGCCGCTTCGCCGCCGGGCAGCTGGTCAGCGCGCACAGCTACACGATGGGCGCGCTGCTGGCGCGCTGGGCGCGGCGCCACAGGGTGCTGCTCGGTGCCGGCGCGGTGCTCGTCATCGCGGCGATCACTGGCCTGTTCCTCTACGTACGCGGCGTCGGCGCCGAGGAAGCCATCGCCCGGCGCGAACGCCATCGCGCCGACCAGCTGCGCACCACCGCCGAGCAAAACCTCGAGAAGTCGCGCGCTCAGACCATGATGCTGCTCGAGGAGCAGGGCCGCGCCCGCCTGGCCGTGGGTCAGCCGCTGCAAGCGCTGGCGTTTCTGAGCAAGAGCTACTCGATGGGCAACGCCAGCACGTCGCTGCGCTACCTGCTGGCGCGGGCGATGCCGGCGACGTCGGGACTGGCCCTCGACGTGCCCGGCCCTTCCTACTCGGCCAGCTTCTCGTCCGACGACAGCCGGATCGTCGTTCGCAGCGACGACGCGATCTGGCTCGTCGACGCCAGCGATGGCCAGCGGATCGTCGACCTCGACGATGGCGAGCGCATCTTCGTCGGCGGCGTCGCGATCGCCGAGCGGAGCCCGACCGCGATCCTGGGATGGGTCGAGAGCGGCCGTGTTTCCATCGTCGATCTGAGCGACGGCCACACCGCGATGCGACTGGATCCGCTCCCGCACATCAAACATGTCGCGATCTCGGCCAGCGCGGATGTCGCGGCGATCTCGACCTACGAGCAGGTGCTGCGGCTGAGCGATCCACGGACCGGCCGCACCCGGTGGTCACTCACCGTCGCGGAGGTCGAGCCCGAGCTCCACCTTGGCGCCGACGGCCGCTACGTCATGACCTGCGACGACGGCGGCATGTACGCCGAGGTCAACGACGGGATCGGTTGCACGGTGCGCCGCGCGGCTGACGGCGCGGTCTTGCTCACAACGCCTCCTGCCAGCTGCACCTTCACCCCCAGCGGCGAGGCCGTCGTGATCGCACCGAAGGAGGGGGACGCCGTCATCCACGACCTGACGACTGGCCGCCGGGTGACGCTGGAAACATCGGCCCGCCTCGGTGCTGTGGCGCTCTCGGCCCGCGGCGATCGCCTGGTGGCCATCGCCGAAGGGACCACGAACGTGAGCGTGTGGGACCCGCGCAGCGGGGCCAAGATCAGGACCCTGTCGAACGCCACGGCACGCGGTGGGGAGGCGGCGTTCGATCCGACCGGTCGGAGGCTCGTGGTCGCGGGCAGCGACCTGACTCTGCGGGTCTGGGACCTGGACCGTGGCCTCGTGCTCGGTGAGCTCCGCGGCGCCGGCGGGCGGACCGTCGACATCGCCTCCGACGGCCAGCGGATCGTGACCAGCCACGGCCGCACCGCCCACGTGTGGCGGATCGACGAGCTGAGCCGGTCGGTGACCATCGAATACCCCGCGCTGGTGCGGGTTGGGCTGGACTTCAGCCCGGATGGCGCGCACCTGGCGTCCGCGGCGAGCGACGGCGTGCGGATCTGGGATGCTCGCTCCGGCGCGCCGGAGCGGGCCGTGACCAGCACCGCCGCGGCGAGCTTGTCGTATGCACCCGACGGCGCCACCCTCGCGGTGGCCAGCGGACGTGACGCGTTGCTCGTCGACGTCCGCAGCGGCGAGGTGAAGCGGACCATCTCCACCACCCATGGTCAGGTGGCTCACGTTCGCTGGGCGCAGCAGGATCGGTTGCTTACCGTCGCCCTCGCCGTGCAGCTCTGGGATGCGCGGGACGGCAAGCTCCTCGTCTCCGTGCCCGATCGCCACACCGGCGCGCTGAGCGCCGACGGGAACGTCATGGCCACCGGCGGCGATCAGGTGGTGATCCGAGACGCCTCCACCGGCGCGATCAAGGCTTCGCTCCCCGAGAAACGAACATCGTTGCTCGCCCTGAGCGGCGACGGGTCGATGGCCCTCACCGAGGGTCCACGCCTGTATCGGGTCGGGGATGGTCTGCCACCCTTCCAGTTCGAGGAGACCTCCCGGAGCCTCGGAGGCGGGATCACGATCGACGGCAGCCTGGTCGCGATCTCGCACTCGGAGATCAAGATCTTTGACGGTCGCTCGGGACGCCTGCTCGAGGCGCTCGACGGCAACGACGGGCAATCGATCGGCCTCGCCTTCCGGCCCGATGGTGGCGCGGTCGCCGCCGCCTACGAAGGCGGCCGGATCCGCATCTGGGACCTGGCGTTGGAGACCCGCAGCCCGGAGCAGATCGCGGCGATCGTGGCGCAGCATGTCCCCTGGCAGGTCGACGAGACCGGCCGCCTGGTGAAGTCGCCGACGTCGAAGACCGTGATGGCGCCCTGAGCCGATCGCTCGCTACGGCTTCTCGAAGCCGCCCAGCGCCTCCGCGGTAGCGATGTCGTGGATCGCGATCTTCTCGCCGACCCGGACCAGGCGCTTGCCGTGGCGCGGGAAGTCGGCGGTCTCGACTTGGTGACGCTCGCCGCCGGCGAGGTAGATCAGCTCCTCGTCGTACGGGTTGCGCAGATGGTGGCCGACCGAGGGCGTGGGGAAGGCCATGAAGTCGCCGGGGCCGACCTCGTGTTCGTCGTCGCCGATCTCGGCGATGGCGCGACCCGACAGGATGTAGATCCACTCCTCCTCCGCCCAGTGGCGGTGGTACGCGAACGACTCCTTGCCGGGCGGCACCCACATGAGGTTGACCGCGGCGCGGGTCAGGCCGGTCAGCGTCGACAGCGCCAGGCCCTCGACCTGGGAGACCGGGTTGAGCGGGTGCGAGAAGGTCCAGCGCCCGGCGGCGTGTGACGGGTGATCGACGGCGCGGATGAGATTCGGTTTCGACGGCGAGGCGGCTTCGCTCATGGACCGACCTTCGCACGCTCGCCCGGCTTGGCGGCGTGCGCCGCTGCGTGCCATCATCGCGCCGCCGATGCAGCGGATCGTCGTCGACGCGATGGGTGGTGACCTGGCCCCTGAGGAGATCGTCAAGGGTGCGGCCGAGGCGTCGATCGCGCTCGCCGACGCCGAGATCATCCTGGTCGGCGACGCGGCGACGCTGGGCGGGATCCTGCCCCGGCTGCGCCACGACGGCGCGCGGGTGCGCGTGCACCACGCCAGCCAGCACGTGGAGATGGACGAGAAGCCGGCGGAGGCCATCGCCGCCAAGCCCGACGCGTCGATCGTGGTCTCCGCCGAGCTGGTCGCCGCCGGCGAGGGCGACGCCATGGTCTCGGCCGGCAACACCGGCGCCAGTGTCCTGGCCTGCGCGCGCCGCTGGAAGTTGATCCCGGGCGTGCGCCGCGCCGCGCTGGCGTCGGTCTATCCGACCGAGCTGCGCCGCGGTGATCGCAACGACCCGTTCTCGCTGATCCTCGACTGCGGCGCCACCATCGACGCCTCGGCCGAGGACCTGGTGACCTTCGCCATCATGGGTTCGGCGTACGCCGGCCTGGTCTCCAAGAACCGGCGGCCGCGGGTGGCGCTCCTGTCCAACGGCACCGAAGCCGGCAAGGGCCCGGCGGCGGTGGTCGCCGCTCACCAGATCCTGCTCGAGGCCACCGAGCTCAACTTCATCGGCAACGTCGAGGGCCTCGACATCCCGCGCGGCGTCGCCGACGTGATCGTGTGCAACGGCTTCGTCGGCAACGTGGTGCTCAAGATGCTCGAGGGCGTGTCCGAGACCGTGGTCCGCCTCGCCCGCTACGCCCACAAGGAGAAGCTGGCCTGGCGGCTCGGCCTGATGGCGCTGTCGAGCGCGCTGTCGCAGCTCAAGGCGGTCACTGACTGGCAGCAGTACGGCGGCGCGCCGTTGCTCGGCTTCGAGCACCTGTTCATCAAGGCCCACGGCCGCTCCAACGCCCACGCCATCACCAACGCCATCAAGGTCGCGGCCAAGGCCCACGCCGGCGATCTGTGCGGCCACATCGCACGCGGGGTCGCCGACGTCATCGCGCGCCAGCGGCCCGGGAGCCCCACCGTCGAGGGCACCGCGTGAGCCCGAGCGGTCCCCGTCACGTCTTCCGCTGGGATCTCGACAAGACGTACCTGCGCACCGACTTCGATAGCTTCGGCGATCTGATCAAGAGCGCGATCGAGACCGCGGCCGACAAGAAGGCCTATCCGGGCGCCACCGCGCTCATGCGAGCGCTGCGCGCCGGCGACGGCCACCGCGTCTGCATCATCAGCGGCAGCCCCAGCCAGATGCGCACGGTGCTGGCCGCCAAGCTCGCGCTCGACGGCGTCGAGTTCGACGAGTTCGTCCTCAAGAACAACCTCAAGAACATCCTGCGCGGCCGCTTCCGCGCCCTGCGCGCCCAGATCCCCTACAAGCTGCCGGCCCTGCTCGAGAGCCGCGCCGGCTTCGCCCCGGCTCCGGGCGAGACCCTGTTTGGCGACGACGCCGAGGCCGACGCCATCATCTACTGCCTCTACGCCGACCTCGTGGCCGGCGTGGTGCCGATGAACGACCTCGAGCGGATCCTGCTGGCGGCGCGGGCCTATCCTGACGAGGTCGAGCGCACCATGGCCGCCGCCGAGCGGGTCCCGCGCGGCGACGTGGTGCGGCGCGTGATCATCCACCTCGATCGCCGCTCGCCGACCGCCGGATTCCGCCGCTTCGGCCCGCGCCTGGTGCCGGTCTACAACTACTTCCAGGCCGCGCTGGTGCTCTACGCCGACGGCCTGCTCGACGCCCGCCAGGTGCTGTTCATCGCGTTCGAGATGATCGACTCCAAGCAGTACCAGCTGCCGATCCTCGCCAACTCGCTTCAGGATCTCATCCGCCGCAACCGCCTGGCCCAGCCGACGGCGGTCAAGCTCGCCGACGAGCTGCGCGAGGTCGCGCGGACCGCCCCCGACACCGTCAACCGACCTGATCTGCCCCCGTTCGAGGACGTGGCCCGCGCCTTCACCGATCGCGTGCGCGAGCTCAAGGGCGCCCCGCCCCTGCCCTGGCCCGAGACCATCGCGCCCCTCGACTATGTCGCGCTCGTCGATGAAGAACACGAGAGCCGGCGTGACCGGCGCAAGCGCGGCGCCGGCACCTGAGCGCACGCGGCTGACCGCGAACCGGACAATTGGTCTGGCCCCATTGGTTCGGCCTCCATGGCCCGCCATGGCGCGACGTCGCCCTACATCTGCGTCCCCAGCGTCGCGCGAGCCGTGATCTGTTGATGTTAGGATCTTTCCGGGGACCCTGGTGCACTCATCCACACCGCTTCGCCTTGGCGACCTGGTGCTCGATCGATATCGAGCGGTCGAGCACATCGCGAACGGAGGCCACAGCGTGGTGTACCTGGGCCGCGACGAACGCCTGGCACGGCCGGTCTGCATCAAGGTGTTCACGCGCTTCCCCGGTGATCCGGGGATCTCGCAGACCAGCTACGAGCACTTCGTCCAGGAAGCGTTCGCGCTCTCACGCCTGACCCACCCCAACACCCTGCGCATCTACGACTTCGGTCACCTGCCCGGTGATCCGGCCAACGGCGACGACGACAAGATCCCGTTCCACGTGTCCGAGTACATGAACGGTGGGACCCTGGCCCAGCTCGTTCGCGAGCGCGGCGCGCAGCCGGCCAGCGAGATGTTGCGCGTGACCCACGCCATCGCCGATGCCCTCGCCGAGGCGCACACGGTCGGCATCATCCACCGCGACCTCAAGCCGCAGAACATCCTGTTCGCGGCGCTGGGTAACTCGCGCCTGGCCAAGCTCGCCGACTTCGGCATCGCCAAGTGGCTCGAGGAATCCGACGACGCGCTCACCGGGGAGCGCGACTCGTTCGCGGCCCGTGCCGGCGACACCCAGGTGGTCTCGGGCCAGAAGATGGCGATGTACTCGCCGTCGTGGGCGGCACCCGAGCAGCTCGCCGGCCAGCCGGTCGGCCCGTCGGCCGACGTGTACTCGCTGGCGCTGATGGCGATCTACATGCTGATCGGCCGTCCCATCTTCACCGACGACGACGTCTACGAGGGCTACCGAAAGCGCAAGAGCTCGGCATCGATCGTCGATCTCGCCCTCGAGCCGCTCGGCCTGCCCCGCGGCGCGGTGACGCTCCTGCAGCAGGCGGTGGCGTTCGATCCAAACGCGCGGCCGCAGCAGGCCACCGAGTTCGGACTGGCGCTCACCGACGCCTTCGAGCCAGTCACCGGCAACTCCGACTCCAGGCTCGAGACCGCGCCCCTGCCCAAGCTGGCCGCCATCGAGCTGCCGACCTCGCACGAGCGGCTGCCGATACGCGCGGCCGCGCGTGGCACGCGGCGGGTCTCGGTGGCGCCTGGCACCGTCGACGTCGGCGGCCGTACCGCGCGCTTCGCCCCGGTCACCGACGGCGTCGCCGACGTCGCTGGCCTCGGCGGCACCGCCCGCCTGCGCATCACGCTCCTGCCCTCGGCCACCGGCAAGCGCCAGGTCCACGTCAAGGGCATGACCTGCTTCGTGGCCAAACCGGGCGGCCGGCCCACGGTAGCGGTGCAGGTCGACGACGACGCCATGATCGATCTGGTCGGCCCCGGCAACACCGCGGTCGGCCGCGTCCGCATCACGGTCGGCACGCCGGCCGCCGGCCACACCGTCTTCCGGTTCGGCGACGAACAGATCGCCATCGGCACCGAGGAGTGTCCCGACGTGATCCTGGCCGACTTCGGTCAGGGCGCCGAGGCCGCGTTCGTGTACACGCCCGGCGTCCTGCCCGAGCCCGTCCACGGCCGCAAGCGGAGGCACAACTGATGCCGCACTCGCCTCCTCCGGCGCCTCCCGGCGGCGGGCCGCCGCGCGGTCCGGCGTCCGGACAGTTCGGCGCGGCCGAGGCGCCGGCCTTCGGCACCTTCGAGGAGTTCGAGGATCGGACGTCGCCGGGCGGGCCGCTGCAGCAGATCCCGGCGCCGCCGGCGCCGCCGGCGCCGATACCAGCGCCGCTGTCGTCGCCGGCGCTGGCCCCAATGCAGGTGTCGGGCACGATCTCGCCCTACGTCACCCGGTCGCGCCTCTACGCCTTCATCGTCGACGAGCACGGGTTGCCCATCGAGCTCGGCTCGGGCCGCTTCGCCAAGGCCTACCTGGGCGAGGAGCGCTGGGTCGAGAGCAAGACCACGCTGCGCCGTCCGGTCGCGATCAAGATCCTGCAGAAGGGCGTGTCGGGCGAGGACCAGCTCCGTTTCCAGATGGAGAAGGAGATTCTCGAGCGCGTCCAGGGCTGCCCCAACATCATCGAGCTGCTCTCCTCGGGCGAGGGCGAGAGCCCGGCCTTCATCCCGCCGCCGATCCGCGACCGGGTCGAGAACGACTTCATGATCCTCGAGCTCCTCGACATGTCGCTCGAGGAGCGCCTCAAGGGCGCGCGCCAGAAGCGGCGGCGCGACGACCTCCTGGCGGTGCCGCTGCGCGAGCGCATCTTCCGCGTGCTCGAGTACGTGATCCCGGTGGCGACGGCGATCGAGTTCGCCCACCTGGTGCGCGACACCGTGCACCGCGACATCAAGCCGGCCAACGTGCTGATCAAGCTGCCCGACCCGTCGCTGCGCGGCTCGCAGATGCGGGTCAAGCTCGCCGACTTCAACGTCGGCAAGGTCGCCGACCCCGACGTCGACCTGTCGATGACTCGCTTCCAGGCCGTGCCGGGCACGCTCTTCTTCCAGAGCCCGGAGCAGGAGATCAACACCTTCGACGTGCTGGTCAACGCGACCCAGGGCTCACCCGAGGTCGAGTTCTTCGAGGACTTCTACATCGACATCTACGAGAACGACGTGTTCTCGCTGTTCAACCGCACCGAGCAGTACCTGATCATGGGCGCCGACCGGGTGCGCAAGAAGATCCTGCTCAACCGGCCGTTCGCCGAACCGAGCGAGACCAACGTGCGCGGCCGCGTGGTCAAGAGCGTGGGTCGACCCGCCGACATCTACTCGCTGGGCGCGCTGTTCTACTACCTGGTGAGCGGCGCCTACGCCAACCCCAAGAACCTGTCGGACGCGTTCCGCAAGTTCGTCGAGTACGACAAGAAGGACGAGACCAACACGGTCGCCGGGTACATCGACCACGAGTACCGCACCATCGCCAACATGCGGGCCCCGCGCGCCGACGGCCAGGGTATCGAGCTCGCCCCCGAGGATCGCTTCTTCTCCTACAAGCACTACCTCGACGGCAACGGCGAGCTGATCGACCCGGTGATCTTGATCATCATCGCCAAGGCCATGGTCCGCAACAAGCCGGACAGCTACTGCACGTCATGGGACCTGCGCACCACCGGCATCTCCAACATGGTGCACGACCTGATCTCGCTCTACGTCCACTACGGCGTCGACCCGTCGGCGCGCCTGGCCTACGAGAACCACAACTATCAGGCCCCCAAGAAGCCGGGCGCGATGAAGCGGACCTGGGACAAGCTGTTCAAGAAGTAGCGGATGGCACAGCGTTACTCCGGCTGGCGTCGCGACCTTCCTCGAGATCGGTGTTCCCAGCACCCCACCGCTACCCCGTGAGCCACCTTCGACGCATCAGACTCGTCACGTGAGTCTCGCCGCCGGCCAGGTGGTGCTGGGCCAGTACGTGCTGGAGGAGGTCATCGCCGTCGGCGGCATGGGCTCGGTGTGGAGCGCAGTCGGCGCCGACGGCCGTCAGGTCGCGGTCAAGCTCATCGACGCGGCCGCCCCGGACGTGAACTCGGCGACGCGGCTGGCGCGCGAGGCGGCGCTGCTCTCGCGGGTCCACCACCCCAACGTGGTGGCGATGCTCGCTCACGGCGTGGTCGGCCTGACGCCGGTGATCGTGCTCGAGCTGGTCGGGGGCCGGCCGCTCGACGCGCTGTTGCGCCAGCGCGGCGCCCTCTCGGCCGGCCTGGCTGTCGACTGGATCTGCCAGATCCTCGCCGGCCTCGCCGCGCTGCACGCCGCCGACATCGTCCATCGCGACGTCAAGCCGGCCAACGTCCTCGTCACCGTCGAAGACGACTTCGTGCTCAAGCTCATCGACCTCGGCGCCGGCCGCTCCCTGCGCGCCGGCACCGAGAAGCTCACCCGCGCCGGCCGCACCATCGGCACCATCGAGTACATGGCGCCCGAGCAGATGGCCGACTCGTCGGTCGATGCCCGCGCCGACATCTACGCCGCCGGCATGGTCCTCTACCAGATGCTCAGCGGCCACCTACCCATGCCCGGCGTCCGCGGCGCCATGGCCCGCATGAAGACGCCCGTCGCCCCTCCCGTCCTCCCGCCCGACCTCCCTCCCCTCTCCCCGTCTCTTTCCACCGTCCTCCTCTCCATGCTCGCGATCGACCCCGCCCACCGTCCCCAGACCGCCCTCGCCGCCTCCGCCGCCCTCGCCCGCACGACCTGAC
>SXJR01000112.1 GCA_005779305.1 Myxococcales bacterium | reverse complement strand
TTGCCCTCGCCGGTGCGCATCTCGGCGATCTTGCCCGAGTGCAGGACCATGCCGCCGATGAGCTGCACGTCGTAATGGGTCATGCCGAGCGCGCGCGTGCCGGCCTCGCGCACCAGCGCGAACGCCTCCGGCAGGATGTCGTCGAGTGAGGCGCCGTTGTCGAGCCGCTGCTTGAACTCGCCGGTCATGGCCCGGAGCTCGGCGTCGGACTTGGTCTTGAGACCCTTCCCCAGCTCTCCGATGCGGACCACGAGGGGTTGCATCCGCTTGAGCTCGCGCTGGTTCTTGCTACCGAAGATCTTCTGGAAGAAGGACATGAGCTATCCGGGCGGGTTCTAGCACGGGCAGGCGGGCGCAGGTGACCTGCCAGACTCTAGCCATTCCGCCCACCTGAGGCACCTGCCCGATCCGGTGGCGACCGCTCAGGGCGCGTTGCACGTGAAGAGCAAGCCTGGGCTGTTCACCGAGACGATCGTGAAGGAGACGGTGGTGGCGTCGACCGTGAAGCCATCGGTGGGCGCGGTGCCGCCGGGGCAGGTGAACAGCAGGTCGAACGCGGCCTCGTAGTCGGGGCCGCCGTCGCAGTGGAGGTGGAAGTCGCCGCCCGGGTGGAGCTCCGACACGACGGTCTTGCCGCCGGCCTCGAGCTCCATGCGGTTGGCGAAGGTGTCGAGGAAGTGGGCACAGCGGACGCCGTCCTTCTCGATCGCGAAGCCGAGGCGCTCCAGATCCAGGTTGTCGGTCGGCAGGGCCTCGTCGAAGACCACGCGAGTGCCATCGGCGAACGTGCACGAGGTCCGGTCAGCGGCGAGCACGCCCTGCTGGGCCGGGTTGCCGGCCGGCAGGCACGCCTTCGCGGCTGCGGCCGCGGTTGCCCAGCAGTTGGTCGGGTCGGAGAGGATCTCGCAGGTGAGATCGGCGCCGCCGCAGGCGCTCAGCGCCACGGCCAGCGCCGCCGCTCCCGCTCCCGCCGCCAAAGTTGACAAAGTTGACACCGTCCCCTCAGGCGGGCTTCCAGCTGCGGATGAAGGTGACGCCGTCCTTCTTCATGTCGAAGTGGGTCATGGCGGTGCCGACCAGAGTGCCGGAGGCGTTGCGGACCTCGCCGGGGAGCTGGGTCCAGGTGCGCACCGGCGAGAGCCAGCGGATGTCTTTCTGGCCGGCGAAGGAGTAGGGCCGGCCGTCGTCGCCGGTGAAGTCGAACTCGTAGCGGATGACCCGGCCCAGGAAGGGCTTGAGGAGCAGGGTCCCTCGCAGCGGCTGCCGGCTGGCCAGCCCACCGGCGTCGACGGTGCCCTCCATGTCTGCCACCTGGTCCTTGCGGAAGTGGCGCAGCGGCCCCGAGCGCACCCTGACGGAGAACGAGAAGGGCCGCTCAACCCCGTCCCGGGTCCAGGTTCCGCTCATCGTCTCCTCGAAGCCAAAGCCCATGGAGGTAGCGTACCTGTTAAACGCAGAACGGAGCCGAATCCAATCCGGCTCCGTCGCGGGGTCTTTGCGACCGTCAGTCAGCTCAGCTCGGGACGCAGCCCTGGAAGGTGAAGGGCGGCTCGCAGATGCAGTTGGTGTCGTTCATCTGGCAGGTGCTGCCATCGGGGCGGTGGCAGTTGGTCCCACCGATGATCGAGCGGCAGTCGGAGCGCGCGTCGCACGCGGCCTGGTTCGTCAGATCACCGCACGACGGGGGCGGCGGGGGCGGGGGCGGCGGCGGCGGGGGCGGGCGCGGGGGCGGGGGCGGCGGGGTGCCGGGCACGCAGGTGTTGCGGACCTCGTCGCAGGTCTGACCCGACGGGCACTGGCTGTCGTTGGTGCAGATCGAGCTCTCCTCGCAGTACCCGTCGAGGCAGAAGCAGCCGGCGGCGCACTGGTCGTCGTCAGTGCAGCCGGGCTGGTTCGGGTCGGGCACGCACGAGCCGTTGGCGGCGCACACGAAGCCGACCGGGCAGCCGGAGACCTGGCAGGAGTTGCAGTCGCGGGCGCCGAGGCTCGGGTCGGCGCACGAGCCGGAGCAGTCGCACACCAGTCCACCACCGCAGTCCGAATCGCTCGCGCACCAGCCGGCCTCGTTGCACTCGCCGGTGCTCTCTTCGCAGAAGCAGCCGGTGGCGCAGTCGTTGTCGCTGCTGCACCCGTAGCTGTCCGGGAAGCACTCCGACCACCCGTCCTCGTACTCGTAGCAGGTGTAACAAACCGTGCCGTTCGAGGACGGCTCGCAGTAGTTGGTGACCACGACGTCGTCGTCGTCACTCTCCCCGAAGTAGAGGGTACAGCCGGTCGCGTTGAGCGCGACCAAGGCAACGAGTGCGAGCAGTTTCTTCATGGCGTCCTCCGGGTGGTCCTGGCGAGCAGAGCGGGTGCGAGGTTGGTAGGTCGGACAAACGACAAAGCAGTCGTCGTGCCAGTCTGTCAGGGAGATCGAACGCGGCGGAATCAGTGCGGTCCTGGGTGGTCGTACCGGTGGAAATCCATCGCCACCGCCTGACCTATGACAGAAACGTCCGGGATTTCGGTTGCCCACCCAACCGGGCGGGCCTGGATCGGGGCATCCGTCACGTTGCGATCCCTTGGTGCCTGACACGCGCGAAAACCGTCAAACGGTCTGCGTCAACGTTCGTCCACGGTCGGGTGTAGCAATCCGTTCACAGTCGGTGTGGTCCTTCCGCCCCTTACCGCCCCACCTCCCGGCCGGTCAGTCGGGGTCGTCGACCGCTCGGATCGTCTCCCGGAGCGTCGCGCGGGCGCGGAACCCGAGCTCGTTCTCGGCGCGCGATCCGTCGACCATGCAGACGTAGCGGATGAAGTCGAACTCGGCAACCGGGTACCCCGACAGCCCGAGGCGGAAGGCGAGCGCGTAGAGCGGCTTCGCGATCGGGTGCGGGATCGGGAGGGTGCGGCGACCGAGCTCGCGGACGATGACCGACAGTGGCACCTCGCCCGGGCCGACGATGTTGTAGATGCCGCGTGCGCCCGGGGTCAGCGCGCAGGTGACCGCCTCGGCGATGTCACGCTCGTGGATCACCTGCACCATCGGATCGAATCCGAGCAGCATCGGGATGGGATCGAGCCGGAGGTAGTTGGACGGCGCGTTGTGAACCCGGCCCAGGATGTGGACCGGGCGCAGGATCACGGTCTCGATGTCGCGCGCCTTCCAGAAGAAGGTCGAGGCCAGGTGATCGATCTCGACCAGATCGCGCATGGCCGGGAACCGCTGGGCGGCCAGCAGCGGCGCCTCCTCGGTGAGGAACTGCGGGTTCTCCGGGCGCGGGCCGTAGACGTTGGCGCTCGACAGCACGACCACCTTGGGGACGTTGTACGTGGCGCAGTACTCGAGCAGCTTGGACGTGCCGCCCACGTTCCACGAGTACAGCTCGGCGGTGGTCGCCCGCGGATCGTGCATCACCCCCATGTGGATGAGGGCGTCGACCTCGCCGGTGCGGAACACGTCGCGGGCCTTCTTGCTGCGGAGGTCGACCTGGTGGTGAATGACGTCCTTGGGCTTGCCCGGGAAGGGCCGGCGATCGAGCCCCTCGATCAGGAAGCGCGGGTCGTGATGGAGGGCGCGCGCGACCACGCGGCCGAGGCGGCCGGCGATGCCGGTGATGACCACCTTCTTGCGACGCGGCCCGTCGCCTCCGCGCGGGACAGGCTCACCAGAAGACATGTTTGCGCTCGCGCAAGCCGAGGTGGATCATCGACTCGATGCGGTGCTTGACCGCGCGCACCTTCTCCTCGAGCACCTCGTCCTCGTCGTCGGAATCGCCGGTGAAGGTCATGGCCTCGCCGAAGTAGAGCCGGTACTTCACCGGCAGCGGCAGGAGCGGGATGAACGGCGGGTAAGGCACGATCGGGAACGACGGCGCGCCCAGCAGTCGGGCCAGCGGCTTCACGTTCACCGCCGGTGCCTGCTCCTCGGCGCCGATCACCGCGATCGGCACGATCGGCGTGCGAGTGGCCAGCGCCAGCCGCATGAAGCCGAGGCCGAAGTGCTCGAGCTGGTAGCGGCGCGAGAACGGCTTGGAGATTCCGCGCGCGCCTTCGGGGAAGGCGAGGATGGCCTCGTCCTCCTCGAGCAGGCGGAGGCAGTTCTCGGGGGTGCCGGTGATCTGGCCCCAGCGGGGCAGCAGGTAGCTGGCGAACGGCACCGTGGGCACGAAGGTCTCGACCATCGACCGCACCAGGCGGGGCACCGGCGGCTCGAGGAAACAGGCCGAGCCGATCACGACGCCGTCGAACGGCAGCTGTCCGGAGTGGTTGGCGATGAACAGCACCCGGCCGGCGGGCGGGATGTGCTCGATGCCGTGGGCCTCGCAGCGGAAGTAGTGGCGGTAGACCCAGCCGGCGAGCAGGGCCGCGACCTTGAGGTGGTCGCGGCCCAGGCCGTAGGCGTCGTAGCCGTATTCGTTGCCGCGAAAGACCAGCGCCCGGGTCCGCGCACCGACATCGTCGCCAAGTCGATCCTCGACGGCATTGTCGAGGCGGCGGCGGAGCCAGTCGGTGACGCCCATGCGCGCAGCTTAGACCAGCGCGCAGCCGTCGTGTTAGCGTCGATCCCCCATGCCCAGGCGAGCGGACGCGAGCCGCCCTCAGACTGAGATCGGCCCTCGGCGTCTTCGCCGGGGACCGATCGATCGATCCTTGCCCATGAGCCCGGAGGGATCGTGAGCAACGAGGCTTTCGTGGACGTCACCTGGCGTGGGCTCGAGGTCGGCAAGCGGGTCAAGCTGCACGGCATCCATCCCGGCGACGGCTACCTCGATCACGCGACGCCGATGCCGGTAGGCACGCTGCTGTCGATCAAGACCGACGACGGGCTCGAGTTCTCCGCCACGGTGACCCGGGTGCACGAGCAGGTAGGCGGGACCAACGAGTCGCCGGGCATGCAGATCGCACCTTCGCTCGAGGGAGCGGCGAAGGCGTGGTGGAAGACCCGGGCCGAGGCGCTGCCCGCGCCGGTCGTGGTCGCGGCGCCAGACCTGGCACCGACCCCGGCGGCGAGCCCGGCCGCCGTGCTGGCGGCCGCTGCCGGCAACGGCAACAAGCACGATCCGCGCGCCGACATCGTCGCCCGCAGCACACTGACCATGTCGACGGTGGAGGTCCAGCGCGCGCTGGCGGCGATGAAGGCCGACGACGCCGACGATCGCGACGCTGGCACCACCGACGTCATGGAGGCGGTCGACCCGGCGACCATCGAGGGCCTGGCCGGCGAGACCGACGACGACGGCATCGTCGACGACGGCAAGCGCACCTCGGTGATGTCGGCGGTGGACGTGTCGGCGATCGTCGAGGCCACCGAGACCGAGACCAGCGGGGCCGTCAACGGCGATGACGGCGGCAACGGCACCGACGACGGTCCGACCGGCGACGGCCCGGCCGCCGCCGGCAAGGGCAAGAAGCGCCGCGGCAAGCGCAGCAAGCGCGGCACGAGCGGCTGACCTCCCACCGGGCTCACACCCGCGCCCAGGTCCGCGACGGTCAGGCCACGGCGGCGTCGACCAGCTCGATCGTGCCAGCGGCGAGGTCGACGGTGGCGCGGCCACCGAAGGGCAGGGCCACGTTGCGGGCGGCGTGGCCGAGCGGTGCGCCGGCCAGCCCGGGGATCCGGAACGCGGACAGGCGCTCGGCGAATACCGCCAGCGCCGCTCTCGGATCGTCCTCGGTGCCGGCCGGGGTCGGCGGATCGGTGCAGCGTGTGAGATCGCCGACCACGACGCCGCGGCAGCCGCGCAACACGCCGGCGTGGGCGAGCTGGGTCAGGTATCGATCGATCGCGTACGGCTTCTCGGTCACCTCCTCGGTGACCATGACCGCACCGTCGAGATCGAGCCGCCACGGCGAGCCGATGAGGTGGGCGAACAGGGTGAGGTTGCCGACCACGAGCGGCGCGGTCACGGGCGCGGCCGGCGGCTCCGCGCCCAGTGGCGCCAGCGTCCATGGCAGTCGGCCCGGCGGCGTGGGATCGGTGAGCAGACGGACCAGCCACGCCACGTCCTCGGCTGGCACGTCGCCGAGCTGGCTCACCATGGGGCCGTGGATGGAGCGCACGCCGGCGGCGGCGGCCCACGACAGGAGCGCAGTGACGTCGGAGAAGCCGACGATGGGCCGGGGGTCGGCGGTGAGCGGGGCCGGGTCGACCGCGGCCAGCATGCGGGTCACGCCGTAGCCGCCGCGGGCGCAGACGATGCCGCGCACGTCGGGATCGGCGAGCAGCGCGTTCAGCTCGTCGGCGCGGCGCTGGTCCGAGCCGGCCAGGAACCCGGTGCGGGTCTCGAGGCCGTCGGGCACGCGCAGGCGGAAGTGCTGGCCGAGCAGCGCCAGGCCGGATGCGAAGCGCTCGGGGTTGACAGGGCCGGCGGGAGCGCACACCCCTATGAGATCGCCCGGGCGCAGCGCGGGCGGACGGACCATGTCGATCGTCGAGACGCTCACCACGTGGGTCGGACGCGAGGATAGCCCCTTGGGCTGGCTCGCGCTCGCGGGCTCGGCGGTGATCGAGTACGTGTTCCCGCCCTTTCCCGGTGACGTGGTGACCGTGCTGGCGGCGTCGCTGGTGGTGGCGGCGTCGTGGTCCTGGTTCGGCGTGCTCAGCGCGCTCATGGTGGGCTCGGTGATCGGCGCGGCGATCACCTTCGAGGTCGGCGTGTGGTGGGCGCGGCGGCGCGCGGCCCGCGGCGGCAAGCGCAGCGCCGGCCTCGATCGCCTGATCACCGGCTTCGAGAAGCACGGCGCGGTCTACCTGATGCTCAACCGCTTCGTGCCCGGCGTGCGCTCGGCGTTCTTCGTCGCCGCCGGTCTGGCCGGCATGTCGCGACGCGCGGTCTACGTCTACGGCGCGCTCTCGTCCTTGCTGTGGAACCTGGCGCTGATGGGCGCGGGCCTGGCGCTGGGCGCGAACTACGATCGACTGGAACGGCTGGTCACGACCTACACCACCGTGGCGATCGCGGTGGTGGTCGGGGTGGTGGTGGTGTGGTTCGTCGTCGGCCGCGTGCGGCGACACCGCGCGAGCTGAAAGTTTGGATCCACCGCCGCGTTGGTGCGTCAGGAGGCACCATGGCAACGCTCGCGACCGCGTCACTGTCCGTCATCGCTCTCGCCGCGGCCGCGGCCCCTGCCGCCGCCGATTGCTGGGACAGCGACTGCAAGGACGCCCGCGCCAAGGCATGGGCGAAGCCCCGCTTCGAGGGCGCGTTCGGGGTCCTGGCCGGCGGCTACAGCGTGGGCCCGGTCGGCGGCGCCGCGGTCGGCCTTCATGTCGATGGCGGCATGCGCTCGGGCAAGCTGGCGCTGCTCGGCGAGTACGACTTCCTGTCCCACGGGCAGAGCGCGTACGAGTACGACGCGCCGATCCGCGGCGTGCTCCATCGCGTCGGCGCCAACGTGCGGTACTCGATCGCCGCGTTCGGCGGGCGTGACGTGCCGATCCGCGGCGACATCTGGGTCGAGGGCGGCGTCGGCAACCAGCTCGTTCAGTGGTACGGCGGCGGCGAGCTCTCGCGCCGCGATCTCGCCTTCGGCGCCGGTGGTCAGATGACGGTGCGGGTCGGCAAGGACAAGCCCAACTACGTCGGCTTCTACTACGCGTTCCGCGGCCTGGTCGCGCGCGACCCGACCTACAAGGCCGACGCGCCGCCGACCTGCGCCGGGCCGTGCGACATGGCCACCGGGCCGTCGCCGTGGGACACGGGCGCGTTCTTCAACTTCGGCGTGGTGTTCTCGCGCTGACGTCAGCGCGATCACGTTTCGTACGTCCGGGTGCCAGATCCTGCCTCGTGGGGCCGTGGGCTCCGAGGTTGATGTCCACGGGCCCCGAAAAAAAGAAGGCGCTGCAGTGGGGGGAACCATGCAGCGCCGGGCGCTGATCACGACGAGATACTGGTTGCCTCAAGTGGGAGGGGGATGCCGAAAGGGATGAGGGGGAGGGAGACCGTTCGGCGCCACTGAGTCGAAATTTTCTCTCGCTATGTCGCGCGTGTGTAGGGGGGGTAGGTGCCTCGGAGGGTGCGGGGGAGGTGCGTTGAAGGGCTGCCTGTACAACCGGCAGAGGGTGCGGACTGATTCCAATACTCAGACGCGTCAGCTCGCGAGGAGTTGCTTCGTCTGATGCTCAGCGTGTGTTCCGCGCCTTTTGCACCGCCGGTTGGGCGCGTGGGCAAGGAGTCACGTTGATCATGACCGAAACCAGAGCAACACGCGTTCCAACTCTGTGCGCGAGATCGCGCGATGAAGCTTCGCGGCGTTACGGCTCGAACCTCTGCAGCTTTGTCACCTCGTGTCACCACCCGTTGACGAAATGGCTGATGGAGTTGCCAGGCACTGCGCCAGGGGCGTCGCAGCAGCGGCAACTCGAGTAGCCACTCGAATTTCGTGAGTCGGCGTCGGTGAGTACGCCACATCTCGACGAGCCAGCTCGTGCTAGGAAGCAGCGATGCGCGCGCTCGGTCTCGACGTCGGGATGAAGACCATCGGCGTCGCCGTGTCCGATGAGCTCGGGCTCGCCGCGCATCCGGAGCTGGTGCTGGCAAGACGCGGCACCGCGGCGGACGTGACCGCGGTCATCGCCCTGGTGCAAGCCCGCGAGGCGGGAGCTGTCATCGTGGGCTTGCCCTACGAGCTGTCCGGCGAGATCGGTCCGCGGGCGAAGCGGGTGCAGGTCTTCACCGAGGCGCTGCGCGCCGCGCTGCCGGCCGGGGTGGAATTGCACGAGCAGGACGAGCGTTTCACCACCGCCCTGGCCGAGCGCGTGCTCATCGAGGCCGATGTGTCGCGGGCGCGGCGCAAGCAGGTGATCGACAAGCAGGCGGCCGCGGTGATCTTGCAGGGCTGGCTCGACGCACGACGACGAGAGATCACGTAGGCTCCACGAGACTGATGTCGAAGAAGGCGTTCCGTACGGCGTTGCTCGTGGTGCTCGGCACCCTGGCGATCGCGCTGTGCGTCGCCGGCTGGTACGGCTGGCAGCTCTACCAGTATCCGGACCAGCGTCACGCCGGCACCGGCGTCGAGGTCAAGGTGACCATCGACAAGGGCATGTCGTTCCCGCAGGTGGCGAGCCGGCTGGCCCAGCATCGCATCATCGATCGCCCGTCGTGGTTCCGCTTCTACGCCATGCGCCGCGGCGCCACCACCGCGGTCAAGACCGGTGAGTACACGCTGCGCGACAACATGACCCCGCACGAGGTACTCGACGCGCTGATCGCCGGCGTGCAGGCGCGTTCGGTGGCGGTGACCTTGCCCGAGGGCAAGAACATGCTCGAGCTGTTCGCGCTGATCGAGGAAGCCGGCGTCGCCAAGGCCTCCGAGCTCGAGGCCCTGGCCCGCGACGCCGAGTTCCTGCGCAAGCACGGCATCGCCGGCGACTCGGTCGACGGCCTGCTCTTCCCCGACACCTACAAGTTCGTGGTGCCGACCGCGCCTCGCAAGGTGCTCGAGCGGCTCATCGAGGCTCACCGGGCGACCTGGAACGGGCTCGCGCGCGAGCACGGCAAGGCGCTGGGCAAGCTGAAAGATCGGCTGCAGTGGAGCGATCGCGACGTCCTGATCCTGGCCTCGATCGTCGAGAAGGAGGCGGTCGATCCGGCCGAGCGGCCGCGCATCGCCCAGGTCTTCGTCAATCGCATGGTCTCGCCGACCTTCAAGCCCAAGCGGCTCGAGACCGATCCCACGATCCGGTACGGCTGCCTGGTGTCACCCACGCCAAGCGCCGCGTGCATCGCGTGGAACGAGCCCTGCCGCAAGGCCGTGCCGCCCAGACCCGACGGCTGCGAACGCCTGCGCCGGGCCCAGCTCGACGATCGCGACAACCCCTACAACACCTACCAGCACGAGGGCCTGCCCCCGGGACCCATCGGCAACCCCGGCCGCGCCTCCATGGAGGCGGCGATGAAGCCCGACGGCAGCGACTACTTCTTCTTCGTCGCCAAGGATCCGCGCACCCACGTCTTCTCGAAGACCGTGGCCGAGCACGAGGCCGCCGTCGACAAGTACATGCGGTAGGTCGGCCGCCCTCGCTCGCCCCGGCCGCCCTGAGCGAGGCCGTCTGCGGCCGAGACGGAGGGCACACTCCACGAGAGGGCGGTGGAGACCTCGGGCTCGCCGGCCGTCGGCGCCGCGAGCGCGGGGGCCCTCGTCCGCTCAGACAGTCCTCGCGGTACGAGACGCACAGCGCTTTGCCCTCGACCCTGGACACCACGCAGTCACGTGCCCGGGCGGGGCCGCTGCGGAACTCGCGGCCGAGGGATCCCCGCGCTCACGACACCTCGGCCGGCGTGACGTGGGACGCCCTCGCGGGACTCCCCAGGAGCCGCGGGCACGACCACCCACGCGCCGCCCAGCAACTCGCCATCGCCCGCGCGTCCTCCTCCGCTAGCGTGAGACGGTCACACGTGCACGCGTCGGCGGGAGCCGGCGTTGCCACGATCGCCCCGACCCCGACCACGCCGCCCACGACCGCGCCGAGCAGCCTCGCGCTCACCCGAGCTTGGAGCGTGGCGCGTGATATCGGCAACCGGCTGGCCCAGGCCATGGCCACGTGCGTCGAGGCCGCGCCCTGTAAGGCGCGCCTGACACTCGTCGGCACCAGGTGTCAGCCGCGCCAATCAGCGGACGCGCGCGCCGTCGCGCAACCACGCGTCGGTCATGGCTCCCGCCGCGGGCATCTCGGTTGCACCACTGCCATCGCATGAGGAACATCCACGTGGCGGTCATGTTCGCGCTCCTTTGCGCCTCGGGATGCGTCGACGACGTCGACCCCGACCTGTCGGAGATGATCCAGGAGGAGGGCGGCGGAAGCGGCAGCGGAGGCTACGGTGCCGGCAACGCGGCCTGTCCGTGTACGAATCCGCCGTACAACTGCCCGAACCCGCTGCCGTGCACCACCAGCTGTATCGGGACCGGGTACGCGGAGACCAAGTACACCTGGACGCTGGCCGGCACCAACTACCCGGTCTATTCGCTCGGCAACCAGGTGACCGTGGCGCTCTCGTCGGTGAGCGAGCTGCGCGCGGTCCTCGATGCGCTGCTGCACACGGTCGTCGGCTGGCACGTCGGGCTCGGCGTGATCCGCGAGCAGGGCGCGATCGCGTACGACGAATACGGTGGCTGGAAGAACCGGCCGCAGTGGTACAACGGCGATCAGCTCTACGGCTACCCGAGCCGCAGCATCGGCGCTGGCACCGCGAACCACGGGCGCACCATCAACACCGATGGGCTTCGCTCTGCCACCGTCAACCACGAGATGACCAACGCGTCGTCGATCTCCGCGTTCGTGTTCCGCGCCCCGGGCGGGGCCAATGATGGTCCCCGCCTCGGCGCGATCGAGTGGTGCGTCGGCGTGGCGATGACCGACGGCTTCTGCGATCGGAACTGCGGCAACGATGCTTACACGGCCCCGCCCGCGCTGCACCTGGGCCCCGAGGACGGCTCGGCGTGGTTCGCGCTCTTCTCCGCCCGCGCGGTGTACAGCGGAGACGGGTGGGCGGCCTGGGACAACGCCAAGGCCGGCAGCGGTACCTACTGGATCCCGTTCGCGGTGCCGGAGTTCGGTCATAACAGCAACACCGACGCCCTCGCGGAGGCAGCCATGTTCGGTCGATGCGGTCAGCTCGCCGCGCAGATCCAGGGGAGCTGCGCAGTTCCCAGCGTGGGTCCGACCATCGCGAACCACGTCAAGGAGGTCTGCACGAGCGTGTGCGGGATGTATCGCTCCAGCTCCTCGACGCGTCCTGGGACCGACAGCAACCTCGCCACCGTCGACTCGGGTCTCGGCAAGAAGGTGGGAAGCTGGGTCTTCGGCGGCGGCTGGGGCCAACCCACGGCCGGCCACTACACGTCCGGATCGTGGGGTTATCAGGTCGACGGCATGTGAGCGCCCGCGGGCTCGCAGCGTCGGCGCTGCCGCGGCCGGAGTGGCTGATCGCCGCGATGGCCGTCGCCCTGTTCGCGGCCGCGTTGCCCTGGGCGCTCTCGGGTTGGCCCACCGACGGCGACCTGCCGTCGGCGATCGCGGAGGTGCAGGCGCTGGCGGCGGCCCTGCGCCGCGGCGAGCTGGTGGCCTGGTACGACGGGCCCAACCTCGGGTATCCGCTGGTCGTCACGTACCAGCCGTTGCCGCTCCTGACGGCGGCGGCGATCGTCGCCGTGGTCGGGGACGACGCCGCGCCGGTCATCGTGATGTCGCTGGCGGCGCTGGCGTGGGCGGTCACACCGGCAGCCTGGTGGCTCGGTGCGCGCTGGCTCGGGCTGACCCGCGGCGCCGCGATCGCGGCTGGCCTGCTCGCGCCGATGGTGCTCGACCCCGACGGCTTCGGCCTCGGGCTGCGGACGCTGGCCGGGTCGGGCCTGGTCAGCCAGGTGTGGGCCGGTGCCCTCCTGCCGCTGGCCTGGGGCGGCCTGGTGCGGACGGCGCGGGACGGGACGGGCGTGCGGTCGGCGGCGGCCGCGCTGGCGGCGCTGATCCTCTGCCACCCGGTGCTGAGCGCGTGGTGCCTGTTCGCGGTCACCGTGCACGTGAGCGTCGAGCGCACCCCGCATCGCGCGCGGGCGCTGTGGGCGGTGACCGCCGCCGCCTTGCTGACGGCGTGGTGGTGGATCCCCATGGTCGCGCTCCTCGACGCTCAGGGTGGGCTGCTCGCCCCTCGTCCGGTCGCCGGACACCACGACTGGCGTGGCGTCCTCGCCGCGCTCGCCCGCGGCGAGCTCACCGACGCCGGCCGAACGCCGTGGGTGGGCGCGCTCGCCCTCGCCGGCCTGGTGGTGGGCCGGGCCGCGCCCGGGCGCGGCGCCGGGCGCGCGCTGATCGTGACGGTCGGGTTCACCGTGGCCGCGCTCGCGGGTGGGCTCCGCTGGCTGCCCGGCGGTGTGATCGAGCCGGTGCGACTCGTCGCGGGGGTGCACGCGTGCGCGATCGTTTCGGCCGCCGTGGCCGTCGCGTCCGGCGCCGCGGCGATCGCCCGCTGGTCGGCGCGCCATCACTCGCGCGGTGACACGATCGCCGCCGTGGGCGTCGGCGCGCTGGCGGTGTCGCTGATCGCGGGTCGAGCCTGGACCACGCAGCGCGGCCTGCACCCGGGCCACGCCGGGGCGCTCGGCACGCTCGCCGCCGAGCTGGCGCACCGCGAGGGCCGGATCATGACGCTGCCCGAGCTGAGGACCCGCACCGTGCCGTACCTGGCGACCTTGCCGGCGCTGGCGCGGCGCCCGCCGCTGCTCTCGATGTCGCGGGGCTTCCACGACTCGCCGTCCACCGCCTACGTGATCGACTTCGAGCCGTCGTCGGCGGGGCTCGCGCTCTACGGCGTCGTCGCAATCGTCGCCCGCGGCGTCCCTCCGGAGCTGCCATCCGGGCTGTCGGTCGCCTGGCGTGACGACACCCACGCGCTGGTGGTCGGCGAGACACCGCCGACCCGCTTCCACCTGGTGCGCACGACGCCGCCGCTGCGCGCCGATCGGAGCCAGGCGGTCGCGGTGATCAACGACATCGCGCCGCGGCTGTTCGCCCGCGGCGTCATGCCCGTGGTGTGTCGCCGCTGCGACCTCGGGTCGATCGACGGTGCCGACCCTGGCGCGGCCCAGGCCGCGCTCATGGCCGCCGCCGCGGCCAGTACCGAGCGACCGCGCCCGCTGATCGCTCGCCGCGCCGCCGCCGCGGCCATCGACCTCGGGCTCGACGTGCCGGACACCGCCGGCCCACCGTGGCTCCTGCTGGTCTCGGCGGCCTACCACCCGTGGTGGCGGGCGCGCGTCGATGGTCGTCCCGCGCCGGTCGTGCGCGCCGGCCCGGCCATGCTCGGCCTTCCGCTGGCGAGCGGTCGGCACGAGGTGGAGCTGCGCTTCGCGCCGCCGCTCCCGTTCGGCGTGCTGGCGCTGGCCAGCCTGGCGGGGGGGCTGCTCGCGCTCGTGGTCCTCCGCCGCCGGACCGGGGCTCGACCCCGGCCGATCTGACCCGAGCCGCTCGGTATCGCCGCGCCGCCTGCCGCGATACGCTCCTTCGATGTCGGCCCACCGGGGGGAGGGTGGAGACCCCACCGAGACCTTCGATCCCGACCCGCAGCCCACCGGGTCGGCGGAGGCGCCAGCGCGCCGGCTCGCCGAGACCACCGACCTCGCCGCGATCGCGGCGTCCTTGCCTGGCCGCTTCGAGCTGGTGCGCCTGCTCGGGCGGGGCGGCATGGGCGAGGTGTTCGAGGTCGTCGATCGCACGCTCGGCCGCACCGTCGCGCTCAAGCGCCTGGCCCCGGAGCGCCGCGACGCCGAGCATCGCGTGCGCTTCGTGCGCGAGGCGCGCGCCGCCGCGATGCTGCACCACCCCAACATCGTCACGATCCACGACGTCGACACCGAGGGGGAGTACCTGGTGATGGAGCTGGTCGACGGCGAGTCGCTCGCCGAGCGCCTCCGCCGCGAGCGGGTGGCGCTGCCCGAGGCGCGGCGCATCGCGAGCGCCCTGGTCGGCGCGCTGGCGGCCGCCCACGGCGCCGGCATCGTCCACCGCGACGTCAAGCCGGCCAACCTGCTGCTCGACCGCCACGGTGGGGTGAAGCTCGCCGATTTCGGCGTCGCGACCTTCGCGGACAGCGAGCTGACCTCGACCGGGGTCCGCGTCGGCACACCGGCGTACATGGCGCCCGAGCAGTTGCGCGGCCGCGCCACCGAGCCAGGCGTCGACGTCTACGCCGCCGGTGCCACGATGTTCCAGCTCTTCACGGGCCAGCCGCTGCACGTCGACGGCGAGCGCGCGACCGACGTCGCCGGCGCGGTGCATGCGGCGACCGGCGATCGGCGCCTGGCGCGGACGGTGGCGCGCGCGGTCGCCGAGCGGGCCGCCGACCGCTTCTCCGACGCCATCGCGCTCCAGGCCGCGCTGGTGCCGCCGGTCCGGCGCACCGGCACCGTGGTGCTGGCCGCGATCCTCGTCACCGCGCTGGTCGCCGGGCTGGCGCTCGCCCAGCGGCGATCGGTCGCGTCCGCCGGGGGCCGGCAGGAACCCCTGGGCGCCCGCCGTATCGCCTTCGTCCCGTTCGCCGACCGCACCGGCGACCCGTCGCTCGACTACAGCGCGCACGGCCTACCCCACGTGCTCGCCAGCGAGATGCTCCGCGTCGAAGGCATCACCGTGATCGAGGCCTCGCGCATCCGTGCCCGCCTGGCCTCACCGGATGCCAGCCCCGTCGCCTGGCGCGAGGCCGCCCACGCGCTCGGCGCCGACGCGGTCGTGAGTGGAGCGCTGCACGCCGTTGGAGGCGAGCTCGAGGTGGAGGTCCAGGCGCTCGACCGCCGTGGCCACCAGGTGTTCACGCACCGCGCGCGGGTCAGCCGCGATGCCGTGTCGGCCGAGATGCGCGCGCTGGCGCCGGCCCTGGTCGAGCGCCTGACCGGTGCCCGCGCCGTGGTGCAGCCCAGCCCCGCGGAGGCGTCGCAACGCGCGATGATCGAAGGCGCGGCCGCGCTCGAGCGCCACGAGCTCGCGGCCGCGACCGCGTCGCTCTCGCACGCCGTCGAGCTCGATGCCCGCAACCAGGAGGCCCGTTACTACCTGGCGATCGCCCTCTGGTGGAGCGGCGGCGCTCCGGGCGAGGTGAAGGGACAGCTCGACCGGATCGATCGGAGCGGGCTGGCGCCGACCCGGCGCGCCTTCGTCGATGGGTTGGAGCTCTTTCTCGACGCCGACTACGCGGCGGCGGTCGAGCACTTCGCGCGCGAAGCGACTCGCTACCCCGAGGACCGCGAGATCCTCTATGGCTGGTTCGAGGCGCTGTTCCACGCCGGCCAGCCTCGCGCCGCGATGGCAGTCCACGATCGGCTGCGCGGTCACTACCCCCAGCTCCTCACCGGGATCATCCACGTCCTCGAGTACCGCCTTCTCCACGCCCCGCCGGCCGAGCTGGCCGACCTGCTCGACGGCATCGACGTCTCGCAGGGGCGCGTGCTCGAGAGCTGGGAGGGGCTGGTGGCGATCGCGCGCCGCGACTACGACGCCGCGCTGGCCAGCTTCGAGGCCCGGTTCGACGCCGGTCGCACCGACTCCGGCTACTACTACGTGATCGACGGGGCGGTGGCCGCGTACGCGTTGCGCGGACAGCTCGAGTTCGCCCGCGAGATCAGCGCCGTGCTCCCCCAGGAGAGCATCGAGCACCGCTGGATGCTGGCCGCGGCCCAGGGGGAGCCGGTCGCGCTGCGCGCCGCCGACGACGCCGTGCGCCAGGCTGCGGCGGTCGCGGTCCCCGGCTTAGAGCGGTCGGTACGGGTCGGCATGCTCGCCGCAGTGGCGCTGGTCTCCGAGCGGGACCCGCGGGAGCTACGTTCGATCCTCGACCAGGTGCGCGAGGCCACCCATCCGTCGCGACGCGAGGGGCTCGTGGTCTCGGCGCTGCGAGTCCTCCTCGCCTGCCGGGTCGGCGACGTCGACGAGCTCGAGCGAAGCCTCGCGTCGCCGGTCGCCACGATCGCGGCGGCCGCCGGCGCATGCGCCGCCGAGCGACGGGGGGACCTGGCCGCCGCCGTGGCAGGGTGGCGGCGCGCGTTCGACGGCGAGTCGGACGCCGGCATCGCCTTCCTCGAGCTGGTCGAGATCGCCCGTCTCGAACGGGCCCAGGGCGACGTGACGGCCGCCGCCGCGACCTGCGGCGGGATCGTGCAGCCGCGTCGGATGGTGTCTGCCTGGGGCGGCGCGGTGGGGCGCTGCCGGATGTGGCGGCTCGAAGCGGCGCTGATCGCCGGTGATCGCGCCGGCGCCCGAGCCGAGCGCGATGCCCTGGCCCGGCTGCGTCGGCCCGACGACCCGCTGGTGAAGGCCGCCGACGCCCGGCTGGCGGTGCTGCCATGAGCGCGGGCGCCACGGACCTGATCGCCGGCGACGACGAGCCCCGCGTCCGCGGCTTCCGCCTGGAGGTGATCGAGGGCCCCGCGGCGGGCGCGGTGTGGGCGCGCGACCAGGCGCGGTGCACGATCGGTTCGGCCGCCAGCAACGACCTCGCGATCGAGGACTCGACGGTGTCCCGTTTCCACTGCGAGGTCGAGGGCGGCGAGAGTGGCGTCCGCGTTCGCGATCTGGGGAGCAAGAACGCCACCTCCGTCGACGGAGTCACGATCCAGGAGGCGCGGTTGCGGCACGGCAGCCTGATCCGCTGCGGGCGCACCGTGTTGCGCTTCGAGCTCGCCGACCGCACCGTCGCCATTCCGCTGTCGGAGCGCACCCGTTTCGGGTCGCTGGTGGGGCGGTCGCCGGCGATGCGGGCGGCGTTCGCCGTGCTCGAGCGGGCGGCAGGGAGCGACGTCACGGTGCTGATCGAAGGCGAGACCGGGACCGGCAAGGAGGGCGCGGCGCGCGCGCTGCACGAGGCCGGTCGGCGCGGCCCTGCGCCGCTCCACGTCATCGATTGCGGCAGCATCCCGGCGACGCTCATCGAGGCCGAGCTGTTCGGCCACGAGCGGGGCGCGTTCTCCGGCGCCGCCGTGCGCCGCGTCGGCGCCTTCGAGGCGGCGCAGGGCGGCACCGTCTTCCTCGACGAGATCGGCGAGCTGCCGCTCGAGCTCCAGCCCAAGCTGCTCCGCGTCCTCGAGGCGCGCGAGGTTCGCCGCGTCGGGGCCGCCACGCCCACGCCGCTCGATGTGCGCGTGATCGCGGCGACTCATCGCGATCTGCGCGCCGAGGTCAACAGCGGCGGATTCCGCGCCGACCTCTACTACCGCCTGGCCGTGGTACGCGTCGAGCTGCCGCCCCTGCGCCGTCGCCCGGAGGATCTGCCGCTCCTGGTCGAAGCGATCCTGGGCGATCTTGGCCGCGCCGGTCGCGTGCCGCCGGAGGTGGCGCTCGAGCTGCAAGGTTCCGAGTTCGTCGCCTCGCTCGGGCGTGCGGCGTGGCCCGGAAACGTGCGCGAGCTGCGGAACTTCCTCGAGCAGTGCGCGGTGCTGGGCGCCGCGTCGGCGCCCGGCAGCATCGATCCACCGCGGACCGCGGCACCGGCGCCGATCGACCTGGGCCTCCCGTACAAGGAGGCGCGCCAGCGGGTCCTCGACGACTTCGAGCGCCGCTACCTCGAGGGGTTGCTTGCGGTCCACGGCGACAACGTCTCCGCGGCGGCTCGGGCCGCCGGCATCAGCCGGATGTCGCTCTACGCGCTGATCAAGCGCCATGGCGAGCGCTGACGGCGGTCCCGCGTCGCGAACGACGCGGCAATCCCGGTCGCCGATCGCGCCGTCGTTTTCGGGTAGGTGCCCGGATCCACGAGCGTCCCTGGACGAACGACGCATGGTACCGTACCGCCATGAGCCTGGTCGGACAGATCGCCTCGCTGCAGAACTACGCGTCGTACAAGGAGCTGGCGTGGGAGGGCAACTTCGAGGAGTACCTCGATCTGGTCCGCAAGCGGCCCCAGATCACGCGCACGGCGTACCAGCGGCTCTACGACATGGTGCTGTCGCACGGCGTCGAGGAGTACATCGACAACAAGAAGAAGCTGGTCCGCTACAAGTTCTTCCGCGACGAGAGCCACAACGGCAAGGACGCGGTCTTCGGACTCGACGTGCCGCTGATGCGGCTCATGAACGTGCTCAAGAGCGCGGCCCAGGGCTACGGCACCGAGCGCCGCATCATCTTGCTCCATGGCCCGGTCGGCTCGGCCAAGTCGACGATCGTGCGTCTGCTCAAGCACGGCGCCGAGCAGTACTCGCGCACCCCCGAGGGCGCGCTCTACACCTACTACTGGGAGCTGCCCGGGCCGCTGGCCGAACACGCCGGCGGCAGCGAGGTGTTCCACTGCCCGATGCATGACGAGCCGCTGCGGCTCATCCCGCGCGAGTGGCGCGAGGAGACCATCAAGCGCCTCAACCTCGGCAACGACAGCCACAAGATCCGCATCGACGGCGAGGTCAACCCGGCTTGCCGCATGATCTTCAAGGAGCTCATGCGCCACTACGGCGGTGACTTCGAGAAGGTGATGAAACACGTGAAGGTCCGCCGACTGCTGCTCAGCGAGCAGGACCGCATCGGCATCGGCACCTTCCAGCCCAAGGACGAGAAGAACCAGGACTCGACCGAGCTGACCGGCGACATCAACTACCGCAAGATCGCGATCTTCGGCGCCGACTCCGATCCGCGCGCCTTCAACTTCGACGGCGAGTTCAACATCGCCAACCGCGGTGTGATCGAGTTCGTCGAGATCCTCAAGCTCGAGGTCGCCTTCCTCTACGACCTCCTGGGCGCGACCCAGGAGAAGCGCATCAAGCCCAAGAAGTTCGCGCAGACCGACATCGACGAGGTCATCATCGGCCACACCAACGAGGCCGAGTACAAGAAGCTGCTCTCCAACGAGTTCATGGAGGCGCTCCGCGACCGCACCGTCAAGGTCGACATCCCGTACATCACGCGCGTGTCCGAAGAGGTGAAGATCTACGCCAAGGACTACACCTCCGACCGCGTCGGCAAGCACATCGCGCCCCACACGCTCTACGTGGCCGCGCTGTGGGCGGTGCTCACCCGCCTCGAGGACCCCAAGAAGGGCAACCTGTCGCCGCTGCAGAAGGCCAAGCTCTACGACGGCAAGACCTTGCCTGGCTTCACCCAGGACAACATCAAGGAGCTGCGCAAGGAGGCCGCGCGCGAGGGCATGGAGGGCATCTCGCCTCGCTACATCCAGGACAAGATCTCGAACGCCCTGGTCAGCGAGAAGGGTGACGGCGCGGTCAACCCGTTCATGGTCATGAACGAGCTGGAGAGTGGCCTGCGCCACCACTCGCTCATCTCCAGCGACGACATCCGCAAGCGCTTCGGCGAGCTGCTCCAGGTCGTGAAGCAGGAGTACGAGGACATCGTCAAGAACGAGGTCCAGCGGGCCATCTCCGCCGACGAGGATCTGATCCAGAAGCTGTGCGCCAACTACATCGACAACGTGAAGGCGTACACCCAGAAGGAGAAGGTCAAGAACCCGTACACCGGCCAGGACGAGGAGCCCGACGAGCGGCTGATGCGCTCGATCGAGGAGAAGATCGACATCCCCGAGAGCCGCAAGGACGACTTCCGACGCGAGATCATGAACTACATCGGCGCCCTGGCCATCGAGGGCCGGACCTTCGACTACAAGACCAACGAGCGGCTGCACAAGGCGCTCGAGGCCAAGCTGTTCGAGGACCAGAAGGACTCGATCAAGTTGACCTCGCTGGTGTCGAGCGTCGTCGACCGCGACACCCAGGCCAAGATCGACGTGGTCAAGCAGCGCCTGATCAAGAACTTCGGCTACGACGAGGTCTCGGCCACCGACGTCCTCAACTACGTCGCGTCGATCTTCGCCCGCGGAGATGTGAAGTCCTGACCCCAGGCGAGCCATGCGAGCCCTCTTCTCAGACTCAGATCGAACGAGGCGTCCGCGCCGAGGGCGATCGATCGACGGACGGGACGTGAGCCGCGAGGCGAGCGGTCCGTGAGCGACCCGCGCGGAAAAGCGCCGGTCGCCATCGAGCTCAACCCGACCCTGGCCGAGCTCCTGGCCCGGCTCTGCGTCGAGCAGGAGACCGACGACTACCTCGGCGTCCTGTCGCGCGCCCTGGGCCTGTTCGACCTGGCCCAGAAGTCGCGCCGCACCGGCGGCCGGCTCTGCTTCGTCAACGATCGCGGCGAGGCCGCCGAGGTGGTGTTCTAGCCATGAGCCAGCGCATCGACCTCGACCACGGCCGCTTCCGCCAGATCATCCGCGGCAAGATCAAGCAGAACCTCCGCAAGTACATCTCGCAGGGCGAGATGATCGCGCGCAAGGGCAAGGACACCGTGTCCATCCCGCTGCCCCAGGTCGACCTGCCGCGCTTCAAGTGGGGCGACAAGCAGTCGGGTGGCGTCGGCCAGGGCGACGGTCAGCCCGGCGATGCGCTGGGCCAGGGCCAGGAGAAGCCGGGGCAGGGCGAGGCCGGCGACCGGCCCGGTGAGCACATGGTCGAGCTCGAGGTCTCGCTGGCCGAGCTGGCCGAGATCATGGGCGAGGAGCTCGAGCTGCCCCGCATCCAGCCCAAGGGTACCGAGAAGATCATCGCCTGGAAGGACAAGTTCACCGGCGTCCGCACCACCGGCCCCGAGTCCTTGCGCCACTTCCGTCGCACCTTTCGCCAGGCCCTGCGCCGCCAGCTCTCGCTCGGCACCTACGATCCCAAGAACCCGGTCATCGTCCCCATCCGCGACGACAAGCGCTACCGCTCGTGGAAGAGCGAGCCCTTGCCGCAGTCGAACGCCGTCATCATCTACATGATGGACGTGTCGGGCTCGATGGGCGACGAGCAGAAGGAGATCGTCCGCATCGAGAGCTTCTGGATCGATACCTGGCTGCGCTCGCAGTACCACGGCATCGAGAGCCGCTACATCATCCACGACGCCATGGCCAAGGAGGTGGACCGCGACACCTTCTTCCGCACCCGCGAGTCGGGCGGCACCATGATCTCGAGCGCGTACAAGCTGTGCGCCAAGATGATCGAGGACGAGTACCCGGCCGAGCTGTGGAACATCTACCCGTTCCACTTCTCCGACGGTGACAACTGGTCGATCGACGACACCCACGCCTGCGTCGAGCTGCTCAAGCACAAGATCCTGCCGGCGGTGAACCTGTTCGCCTACGGTCAGGTCGAGAGCCCCTACGGCTCGGGCCAGTTCATCAAGGACCTGTCCGAGCACTTCGACGAGGACGAGCGGGTGGTGACCTCGGAGATCAAGGGCAAGGACGCGATCATGGACTCCATCAAGGAGTTCCTCGGGAAGGGTCGATAAGCCGTGGCCGGATTGCGCCGCTTCCCGCCGTACCTGCGCGAGATGCAAGAAGAGATCGAGGGCCACGCTCGCGCCTACGGCCTCGACTTCTTCCCCATCATCTACGAGGTCCTCGACTACAAGACCATGAACGAGGTCGCGGCCTACGGCGGCTTCCCGACCCGCTACCCGCACTGGCGCTTCGGCATGGACTACGAGCAGCTGGCCAAGGGCTACGAGTGGGGCCTGCAGAAGATCTACGAGATGGTGATCAACACCAACCCGGCCTACGCCTACCTGCTCGAGGGCAACTCGCTGGTCGATCAGAAGACGGTGATGGGCCACGTCTGCGCCCACGTCGACTTCTTCAAGAACAACTACTACTTCTCCAAGACCAACCGGAAGATGATCGACGGCATGGCCAACCATGCCGCGCTGGTGCGCCGGCACATGGCCCGTCACGGCCAGGACGTCGTCGAGGACTTCATCGACACCTGTCTGACCCTCGAGAACCTCGTCGATCCGATGTCACCGTACATCACGCGCGTGCCCACGCCGCGCGACGAGGACGCCGAGGACGGCGACGGCGGCGACGACGTGCCCAGGCTGCGGGCCAAGCAGTACATGGACAAGTTCATCAACCCGCCCGAGTACCTCGAGGCCCAGCGCAAGAAGAAGGACGAGGAGAAGAAGAAGCAGCGCCGCCGCTTCCCCGAGGAGCCGCAGCGCGACGTCCTCCAGTTCCTCATCCACAACGCCCCCATCGACAGCTGGCAGCGCGACATCCTCGAGATCGTCCGCAACGAGGCCTACTACTTCGCGCCCCAGGCCATGACCAAGATCATGAACGAGGGCTGGGCCACCTACTGGCACTCCACGATCATGACCCAGCGGGCCGCGACGGCCGCCGAGATCATCGACTACGCCGACGCCACCGCCGGCGTCCTGGCCACGGCCCCGGGCCGGCTCAACCCCTACAAGCTGGGTATCGAGCTGTTCCGCTACATCGAGAGCCGCTGGAACAAGGGCCAGTTCGGCAAGGAGTGGGACGAGTGCGACAGCCTCGACGCCAAGCGCGACTGGGACCGGCGCCTGGGCCTGGGCCGGAGCAAGATCTTCGAGGTCCGCCGCCTCCACAACGACGTGACGTTCCTCGACGAGTACTTCACCCTCGAGTTCTGCATCGAGCAGAAGTTCTACAGCTTCGGGTTCAGCGAGCGCTCGGGCAACTGGGAGATCCAGTCGCGCGAGTTCAAGAAGGTGAAGGACCAGATGCTGCGCATGCTGACCAACCGCGGCCAGCCCTTCATCTACGTCGACGACGCCAACCTCGAGAACCGCTCCGAGTTGCTCCTTCGCCACGCCCACGACGGGACCGATCTCGACCTGGGCCAGGCCAAGGACACCCTGCGCGCGCTCTACAAGGTGTGGACCCGGCCGGTCAGCCTGCTCACCCGGGTCGAGGGCAAGGGCAAGATGTACCGTTGCGACGACGGTAACATCACCGAGAAATCTGCCGAGTTCCCGGCGTAAGATCGGCGCCAGGGGTTCACCTCTTCGATGCGTCTCATCGCCTGGGCCAAGACCGACACCGGCAAGAAGCGCGATCACAACGAGGACGGCTACCTCGTCGACGAGGGTCTCGGCCTGTTCGCGGTCGCCGACGGCATGGGCGGCCACCAGGGCGGCGAGCACGCCAGCCGGCTGGCGCTCCAGGTGGTCTACCAGCGGGTCGCCTCGGCCCGGGTCGACATCGTCAAGGCGGCCAGGGAGATCGAGTCGTCGCGGCGCGAAGAGCTGCTCAAGCGGCTCGAGGAGGGCGGTGGTGACGAGCCGGCCGAGAAGACCGACACCGGCTGGGGCGCCAACACCCCGACCAGCCCGCTCATCGATGCCCCGCCGGCACCGGCGGTGTCGGTGATCCGCGCCGCCGCCCGCGAGGCGTCGTTCGCCATCTTCGACGCGGCCCTGGCCTCGCCCCACCTGCGCGGCATGGGCACGACCCTGACCGCCATGCTCTACGACGACGGCCGCATGCACGTGGTCCACGCCGGGGATTCGCGCTGCTACCTGTTCCGCGACAACACCATCCGCCAGATCACCGACGACCACTCCTGGATCGCCGAGCAGGTCCGCTCGGGCAACCTGACCGAGGCCGAGGCCAAGGCCTCGCGCTACCGCCACGTCATCACCCGCTCGGTTGGCTTCGAGCGCGACGTCGAGGCCGATAGCCGCACGGTGGCGTGCGAGGCCGGCGACTGTTTCCTGCTCTGCTCGGACGGCCTGTCCAACTACGTCGAGAACCGCGAGCTCGAGCACATCCTGGCCACCACGTGGTTCCGGCGGGCGCCCCAGCAACTGGTCGATCTGGCCAACCAGCGCGGCGGCGACGACAACGTCACCGTGGTGGCGGTGATGATCGCCAACGAGCAGATCGACTGAGCGCGGGTGAGCGCGGGTTGCGGGAGATCATCGCCCAGCTGCGGGCGGCGCTGGCGGGTGGCGCGAGCGAGGTGACGATCCGCGTGCTCGACCCCGATCGCGGCCGCGGCCTGTACGCCGGCGAGACCCTCGAGATCGACGGCGTCACCCACGTCCACCGGCCGCTGGCGGCGTGGCTGGCCCTGGCCCAGCGGCTCGAGCTGCGCCTGTGCACGCCGCGGCCGGCGTCGCCACCGCTGGTCGAGCTTCGCTTCGAGCGGCTCGATCCGGGCGCCCGCTGGCACGACGCCGCCGTCGACGATCCCACCGAGAAGTACGGCGCTGGGTCGGCGTTTGCACGGATCGACAAGCGCGAGGACCCCGGCTTCGTGCTCGACCTGGAGGAGGCGCTCGCCCGCGTGGCCCCGGCCGCCGGCGCCCGCGTGCTCGATCTCGGCGTCAACACCGGCGACGAGGTCGAGCTCCTGCTGGCGCTGGCGCCGGCGCTGAGCGAGGCCGGCGTGGTCGGCGTCGATCACAGCGCCACGGCGCTGGCGGTGGCGCGGGCACGGTTCCCGGCCGCCCGCTTCGTCGAGGCCGATCTGGCCACCCTCGCCGCCCACGACCTCGGCCGGTTCGACCTGGTGGTCTCGATCGGGACCTTCCAGAGCCCCGGCGTCGACGACCGCGAGGTCCTGCGCCGGGTCGTCCAGGACCACCTCACGCCGGAGGGTGCCGTCATCCTGGGCATGCCCAACTGCCGCCACGTCGACGGCGAGATCCTGGGCGGCGCGCGGGTCAAGAACCTGCGCCAGCCCGAGCTGGGCGTGCTGGTCAAGGACGTCGCCTTCTATCGCAAGTACCTCCAGCAGCACCGGCGCCGGGTGTTCGTCACCGGGAGTCACTACCTCCTCATCACCGGCGTGGTCTGAACCGCCGAGCCGCCGGAACGGCACACGCCGGCGAACCGCGGCCGTGATCTGCCTTGGTGTGGGCAAGCAGAAATGTCGGTTTGGCGCGGCACTCCGGACGACGGGTCGCTTGCCACCATGCGACATCTGGCGACACTCGGCATCGGTGCATTGAAGGAGAGCTGAATGTCCCCTCGTCTCGCTTGGCTGCGTGTCCTCGCGCTCACACTCGGTCTCATCGGGCTTGCCGCCATCGGCACGCCGGCGTCCGCGCAGGAAGACGACGAGGCGCCCCAGGCGCCGCCCGCCGACGATCCGCCGCCACCCGACGACCAGCCGGCGGCCGGCGACGACAAGCCCGACGACGGCCAGCCCGCAGCCGGCGACGACAAGCCCGACGACGGCCAGCCCGCGGCCGGCGACGACAAGCCCGACGACGGCCAGCCCGCGGCCGGCGACGACAAGCCCGACGACGGCCAGCCCGCCACCGGCGACGCCGACGGCGACGGGACGCCCGACGCGCAGGACAAGGATGACGACAACGACGGGACGCCCGACGACCAGGAGGCGCCCGACGCCGCCGCCGCCGACGCCGACGCGGCCGACGGCATCATCGGCGACGACACCGACGTCGACGGCGACGGCACCCCCGACGCGGCCGACAACGACGACGACAACGACGGCATCTCCGACGCCGCCGAGGACGATGCCCAGGACGTGGCCGAGACCGTCGACGAGGATGGCGAGCTCTACATCGAGGCCGACAGCGACGGCGACGGCAAGGTCTCGGCCGAGGAGCTGGCCGAGGAGCAGGAGTACGACGGCGCCTTCGCCGACATCCCCAACGAGGTCACAGACGCCGCCCTCGACGCCCGTCCCGCCGGCAAGAACCTCCTGCCGTCGCTGACCATCGAGCAGTTCCGCAAGCTGGTGCGCCTGGCCAAGCGCAAGGTGCTGGAGCGCATGGAGGCCAAGATCCAGAAGAAGGCCGACGCGCGCATGGGGAAGATCTCGACCATGATCTTCCTGTTCTCGCTGGCCGGCTTCCTGCTCCTGGCCATGCCGCTGTTCCTGAACAAGAAGTACCCGGGCCAGATGGGCAACCTGTTCAAGTACTCGGCCATCGCGGCGGCGACGTTCATCGTCACCGTCAACCTGTTCGGCGTGATCATGCTGGGCATGAAGACCGCCCAGGGCGCGGTCTCGAAGCAGACCAACCCGCAGCTCAAGATCGCCGCCGGCTTCTTCGACGCGCTCGACGAGAACGCGCCCCGCTACGTGACCACCGGCAAGGAGCTGTTCGCGCCCACGCTCGAGTCCTTGAACGGCAAGAGCGACGAGCAGCCGGCGGTGCTGCTCATCGAGAACGGCCAGAAGATCGTCAAGCAGGCCTCGGTGTTCAAGAACATCGCCAGCATGTTCAAGAAGGTGAACTTCGTCTTCGGCGTCCTGCCCATCGTGCTCCTGGCGGTGACGCTCTTCCTGTTCATCCTGGCCATCAAGCCGACCCTCATCGAGATCGTCAAGCTGCCGGCCACCGCCGCTGCCGGCGCTGCCGCCGCCGGGCAGGACGTGGTCAAGCGGGCCATGCGTCGGGTCGGTGGCGAGATGGTGGCCACGGTGTGCGCGCTGGGCGTGCTCGTGGTCATGACCTTCGTGTCGGGCTTCGTCATGGGCGTCGTGGTCAAACCTGCGCTCGACGCGCTCATCACCTGCTTCGCCCGCGCCGTCGACTACCTGCAGTTCGTGCAGGGCGCGTCGACCGGGATGGTGGCGCTGATGCTGTTCGGCGTGATCCTGTTCCTGGTCCTCAACCTGGCCGTGGTGATCCTGTCGATGACGTTCTTCCTGGGCAAGACCCAGAAGGTCTTCCAGCAGCGCTTCAACGAGGGCGTACCGCTGGCGGCCCACACGCGCTGGTGGACCTGGGGCATCCCGGCGGTGCTCCTGGCCCAGCTGCTGCCGCTGGTCTACGTCTTCATCGCCCGCTTCGGCATCGAGGCCATCGAGCGCAAGATCATGGCGTCGGCGACCGCGGCCGAAAAGGTCAACTGGTCGATGCTCCTGCTCAGCACGCCGCTGCTCCTGGTGATCGGCTTCGGCGTGTTCTTCTGGGCGGCGCGTGGCGTCAAGGCGGTGGCCTTCATGGCGAAGTACAAGGTCAAGCTGCAGCCGCCGGTGATGGGCTGACGCCGGGCCGCCGTCGGTCAGCCGAGCAGCTGCGACAGGCTGACGTCGACCTGGCTCTGCACCAGGGCGGTGAGGCGGTCGACCTCGGTCGGCGACAGCGCGAGCCGCTCGATCAGGTGGGCCCGGGTCTGCTCGAACAGCAGCTCGCGCGCCCGCTGGATCCAGCGGGCGGCGGTGGCGCGGTGGACGGCGTAGGCCGCGCCGATCTCGTCGATGGTGAGATCCTCGGCGAAGTGCATGGCCAGGACCGCGCGCAGCCGCGGCTCGAGCGCGAGGGCGGCGTCGCGCAGCGCGGCCGCGAAGGCGGTGGCGTGCTGGCGCTTGAGCAGCTCGAGCTCGGGGTTGCCGGTGGTGGCGAGCGACAGCGCGCCGGCCCAGTCGTCGTCGGAGACCTCGCGCTGGCGCTGGGTCGTGCGTTTCATCATGAGCGCGGTCCGCACCGCCGCCACCCCGATCCAGGCCCGCAGCGCGCCGCGACCGGCGTACTGCCCGATGGCGGGGACGCCGTCGGCGGTGCCGTCGCCGGCCAGGAGCCGGGCGCGGAGCCGCTGGGTGACCTCGTCGACGAAGGCGGGTGCGGCGTCGATCGAGCGCACCGCGGCCACCGCCGGTCGCAGGATCTCGTCGTCGAAGCGGCGGAGCGCGGCCGGGTCGCCCTCGGCACAGGCCCGAGCCAGGCGCAGATCGTCGCCGTGGTCGAGGCCTTCACCCATGGCGGTAGTCTATCTGCTAAGACCTCGTGATGCGTTCGCTCGTGCTCGCCGCGTTGAGCCTCCTCGCCTGCGAGCGCAAGCAGCCACGGACCGAGACCGCGCCGCCCAGCGTGCTCTTCCCCGACGCGGTGACCGCCGCCGACCGCGGCACCGCCGCCGAGGCCGCCGCCGCCGCTGGCCGTGCAGCCCCCACCGGCTGCACCCTCGAGCGCGCGACCTGGCGCCACCCGGCGCAGGCCCGGGTGGTGGCCGTCGGCGACGTCCACGGCGATCGGGCCGCGCTGGTGCGGGTCCTGCGTCTGGCCGGGCTGGTCGACGCCGACATGCGCTGGACCGGCGGCACGGCGTGGCTGGTGCAGACCGGCGACCTCCTCGATCGCGGCGATGACGAGCAGCAGATCATCGACGACCTCGAGCGCCTCGAGGGCGAGGCCGAGGCGGCCGGCGGGCGCCTGGTCTGGCTCGACGGCAACCACGAGCTCATGAACGCCGCCGGCGATCTGCGCTACGTGACCCCCGGTGGCTTCACCGACTTCGAGGACGTGCCCGGCCTCGATCGCGACCACTTCGCCGACGCGCCGGCGCAGGCGCGGGCCCGGCTGGCGGCGTTCGCCCCGGGCGGACCCTACGCGCGCGTGCTCGCCGGCCAGAGCATCGCCGCGGTGATCGGTGACACCGCCTTCGTCCACGGCGGCATCCTGCCTGGCGTCGCCGCCGGCCTCGACGACGCCAACCACGCCGCCCGCTGCTGGCTGGCCGGGCAGGGGCCGTTGCCGGCGGTGGCCTCGGACGACGGCGGGCCGCTGTGGGATCGCACCTTCGGCGGGGAGCACGTCGACTGCGCCCTGCTCGGCAAGGCCCTCGCCGAGCTCGGCGTCAAGCGCATGGTCATCGGCCACACGCCGCAGCAGGCGGGCGTCTCGTCGGCGTGCGACGGCGCGCTGTGGCGCATCGACGTGGGGCTGGCCAAGTACTACGGCGGTCCCACCCAGGCCCTCGAGCTCACCGCCGCCGGCGCCCGCGTCCTGCGCTGACTCGCGCGGCGCGAACGCCGGCCCGTGGACAGCTCAGAGGCCATCGTCCCACAGCACCTGGAAGCTGCCGGCGCCGCTGGCGCTGGTCTTGTCGGCCCAGCACACGTCGTCGAGCCCGTCGCCGTTGACGTCACCGGCCCAGATCGCCGCCATGGCCGTGCCGCCGTTCGACGGCGCGGCGCCCTGGAACGAAGCCGGGCCCACGATCGCGTGATCGGCGCCGACCGCGGATACCGATCCGTGTGGGATGGGACCGAACCAGACCAGGAGCGCGGCCTGGGTCTGGCCCGACACGCGGCCGGCGATCACCAGGTCCTCGCGACCGTCCCCGTCGACGTCGGGCGCGGTCGCGCCCGCGTCGTCGAGCACCGCCATGCCGAACTGCGCGCCGGCGGCGTCTCCGGTGAAGGTGCTGATCACCACGCCCGCGTCGGCGAGCGAGGCCACGCCGGCGGTGCCGGTGGTGTCGCCGTCGACGACGAACACCACGCCGACGTCGTTGCCGGCCCGGTGGTCGGCGAACACCAGGTCGCGGGCCCCGTCGCCGTTCTGGTCGGCGATCGACGTCATGTCGGAGCCCCACTCCAGCGTGTCGTCGGAGGTCGCGTAACGGATGCGGACATCCCGCCCGACGGTGAAGGGCTCCTGGGTGACGCCCGGTGCCGGCGGGCGGCCGGAGGTGGCGCGGAGGACGACGATGTCTCCACCGGGCACGCCGTCCTCGACGAAGGCGACCCCGATGTCGTCGGCGGCGTCGGCCGGTCCCTGGGTCGGTCCGAGCGAGCGCGCGTAGTAGCCGAACAGCGTGAAGCCGACCTGCTCGTACATGCGGATCACGGCGGTGCCGCTGCCGGCGGCGGTGGCATCGGAGATCAGCACCGGCCCGGTGGGCACGGTCCCGCCGTAGAACACCAGAGCGGCGCCGGCGTTGCCGGCGGCGCCGAACACCGCGGTCGCCACCAGATCGTCGACGCCGTCACCGTCGTGATCGGCGGTGGCGAGCTGCCAGCCGAGGGCGCTGCCGCTGAACCAGTTGGAGATCGGATTGACGCTGATCCGCGTCGGCGCCGCGGTCGCGTCGACGAGCCCCGACGGGAACGCTGCGCCGCCGTGGAAGATCATGATGCGGCCGCTACCGCCATCGGCGAAGGGCTCGCCGATCGCCAGATCGTCGTGGGTCGCGTCGCGCCAGCGCACGCGCGCCAGGGACGAGCCGAGGGAGCCGCCGGCGCTGGTGCCGCGGATGATCAGGCCCGGCGTGGGCGAGAGGCCGCTGGCCGAGCCGAAGTACACGCGGACCTCGCCGGCGCCGGCACCGCCGGTGGAGGTCGCGAACGGCGCCGCCACGGCCACGTCGTCGAAGCCGTCGGCGTCGAAGCGGCCGCGGACCATGGCGTGACCGAGGCCGCTGCCCGACGGGCCGACCTCGGGCGCGGTGGCGTCGAAGGCCGGGGTCAGTGGTCCGACGATCGCCGCCGGCGAGCGATTGCCCGCGGCGTCGACCGTGGCAACGCCGATCCAGAACGCCTGGCCGGTGCGGGCCGCGGTGATGCGCACCGACTGGGCGGCGCCGGGCGTGGCCGGGGTCGGTGCCACGACAAGGGTGCCGGCGGTGTCGAACCCGGCGTCGGTGAACGGCGCCGTCGCGTAGCGAACCTGGTAGGCCGCCACCGCCTGCCCGCCGTCACCTGGCGCGGTGAAATCGACGCGTACCGATTGCCGGGTGTCCGCGGTGCCAGACGGGGCGCCCACCGGCGGCGGCGGGGTCAGGTCGACCACCAGCGCGAGCGTGCCCGAGCCGATCCGCGGGCCCGACGTCGCGACCGCGGTGATGGTGTAGGGGGCGGTCCGGCCGGCGAGGGTCATGGGCAGGGTCCACGACGTTCCGATCACGGTCGCCGCGGTGGCCGCGCCGCCGTCGACGCTGACGGCGACGCTGGCGCCGCTGGCCGAGGTCGTCCCCGACAGCACGAAGCTCAGGCTGCCGGCGTCGGCGCCGGTGCCGTCGGGCGGGCCGACGAGGCCGTCGGCGGGCGATCCGGTGAACCCGACCGCGACGTCGGCCAGCGTCACCCGGCAGGTCGACGAGGTCGCGCTGTTCCCGACCGCGTCGGTGACCACGCCGGCGAAGTCGTTGGCGGCGGCGTCGATCGTGACCCGGACCTCGCTGCCCGAGGTGTCGGCGTCGAAGAACGCGGTGCCGCTGGCGTTGATCATGCGCAGCTGCTTGTCGGCCGCGGCCGGCGACACCACGCGGATGGCGATCTGGATGCCAGGCACGCCGGGATCGAGATCCTGCTCGGGCACGACCACACCACCGCAGGTGATCCCGCTGGGGGCCGCGACCTGGACGCTGACATTGGGCGCCTGATTGTCGAAGCCGAGCGCGACACCGGCGGTGGTCTCGATCCCGTCGGCGCTGACGACACGGACCGTGCACAGCTCGCTGGCCTCGCAGGGCACCGCGCCGCACACATCGGCGCGCAGGGTCACGGCGCCGCCGGCGCCGATGGTGCCGGAGACGTCGTTGGTGCCGCAGTCGGAGGTCACGGTCCGGCCGATGCACTCGTCGGCGACGTCGAGCACGACGTCGACCTGGGCGCCGTTGCCGGCGGTGGCGTCGGCGTCTTGCGTGGTCACGGTCAACGGCGCCACCACCGAGATGGCGCAGCCGTCATAGACGACGCGGTAGCTGTGGTCCGTGGTGCAGCCGTTGCCAGCGTGATCGCGAGCGGTGAAGGCGACGCCGTAGTTGGACGGCGGCGCCGGCGGATCGAAGGTGGCGGTGGCGCTGGCCGCGCCGACGCCGTTGACGGTGCCGGCGGTGACGGTGGTGGTGCCGCCGCCCGGCGCGGTGATGATGAAGCTAGCTGGCTCGCCAGCGACGTCGGCGCCGGCGACGTGACCACCCAGGGTCACCTGGAGGCCGTTGTCGCGATCCTGATCGCCGTCGAGCGCCGGGGTCAAGCTGGTGCCGGGGACCGGCGACGCGATCGAGCAGGCGGGGGCGACGGTGTCGACGAACACCGAGGTCGCCAGCGAGGCGCGCGAACCCACGCCGTCGGGGCCGACGCATTCGGCCCGCACGTCGCTCTGTCCTTCGGGCAGGCTGATGGCCAGGCTCATCCCGCCCTCGGCGCCGGCGCGGCCGCTGCCGACCAGTGCCTCGAGCGTTCCGGCGCCCGACCGGTACACGTTGATGTCGAAGCCGGCCATGGTGGTGACGATGACCTCGCCCTGGAAGCCTGGCGCCGCGTCGGCGTCGGTCTCGGCGTCGAGCACCGCCACCGGCGCGTAGAAGTCGTTGGCCTCGGGGGTGATCGCGAAGCGCACCTCGCAGCCGGCGCCCGCCACCACCATGACCTCGCGGAGATCCTCGACCGGGCCGCACTCGTCCTCGCCGCTCACGCGCAGCTCGACGCGTCCGGACGGGACCGTCACGCCCGCGAACGCGGCGTTGCCGCTCCCGTCAGTGACCGCCGTCGTGAGGGCGGCCGATCCCCCCTGCGGGGTGATCGCCAGAGTCAGCTCGACGCCTGCCGCGAAGCTGGTCCGAACGTTCACCGAGGTCTGCACACCCGCCGCCGCCGCGTTGACGTCGGTGCTGATGATGCCCGACGGGGCGACGATCGCGATCAGCGCCGGATCGGTGCAGGTCGGGACCGGAACGGGTTCGGGAGCGTCGCATCCGGCGACGGCGGTCAGGGAGAGCGCGAGCGAAAACGAGAGCCGGCGGAGGTTCATGAACCTCGTCTCGGCCGCCGGGCGCGATCGTCGAGTCCCCGCGCCGGGGCCCCGCTCAGCGCATCGTGAAGCGCAGCTCGATCGACGTCGGATCCATCGAATCCTGGCCCGAGGCCACGACCTGCGCGGGCACGACGCCCTTGCCGATGAGGTAGCCGCGCGCCGCGTCGGCCTGGGCGGTGGCACCGTCGCCGGCCACGACCACGGTCGCGATCACGTCGGGGTTGCCCTTGAGCAGCGTGGCGAGCAGATCGAGCGTCTTGGACGACGAGCCGGCCAGCGTGGTGCTCGAGCCCTCGAACGAGATCTTGGTGGTCACGCCCTCGAGCTTCTGGAACACCGGCGGCACCGCCTTGCCGGTGGCCACCGGCGGAGCCGGCGCCGGAGTCGGCGTGGGGGTGACGATCGGCGGCTTGACGGGCGTGGGAGACGGGGTGACGACCGGCGGCTTGACCGGGGCGGGCGTGGGCGCCGGCGTCTCCAGCTCGCTCACCGGCGGCCGTTCGGGCGCCACCCGCGGCACGACCTCGCTGCCGGTGGGGCAGGCCTCGGCCGGCGCGGTCTCGGACCGTTCCTGCACGATGAACCCGACCTGCTCGCTGCCGGCGCTGGTCACGGTGCTGAAGCGCTCGGCCGGGACGCCGCGCGCTTCGAGCTGGTCGCGGATCCAGCCGGCGCGCTCGTCGGCGTCGCGCTTCTTCCTGGCCGACACCGCGATGAGCCACTTGGTCACCAGCGGCTGCTGGAGCATGGTCAGCGCCACCTGGTCGATGATGATGCGGCCGCCCTTGTTGAGGCCGCGCCGGTCGAACGTGGGTGGGCTGCGCAGGGTCAAGCGATCGCCATCGAGCTGGGCGATGACTGCGCCGCCCTCGTCGGGGCAGCCATCGAAGTCGTCGATGCCGTTGAGCACCTCCGCCTCGTTCTTGCAGGCGTCGACCGTGTCGGGGAGGCCGTCGACGTCGTTGTCGCTCTCCGGGCAGCCATCCTCGTCAGCGAAGCCATCCTTGTCCTCGGCGCACAGCGAACACTGGTCGTCCTCGTCGGCGACGCCGTCCTTGTCCTGATCGAAGTCGGGGCAGCCGTCCCAGTCCTCGAAGCCGTCGCCGTCCTCGGCGTCGCTCGGGCACTGGTCGAGGTGGTCCATGATGCTGTCGACGTCGGTGTCGCGCTTGTCGTACGGACAGCCGTCCTTGGGGAACGGCTCCTTGCCGTCCTCGGGATCGACCTTGCAGGTGTCGTCGAGGTCCTTGAGGCCGTCGCCGTCGTTGTCGTCCTCGGGACAGCCGTCGTCGTCCTCGAAGCCGTCGAAGTCCTCGGCCTGGGTCGAACACTTGTCGACGGCGTCGTCGCGGCGGTCACCGTCGTTGTCGTCGTCGGGGCAGCCGTCGCTGTCCTCCCAGCCGTCCTTGTCCTCGGGCGCGATCACACAGCGATCGCGGTTGTTGGCGACGCCGTCGCCGTCGGTGTCGCGGGTGTCGGGCGCGTAGCCGATCGACGCGAACACGCGCAGGTCGGGCGAGCCGATGCCGCGGACCACGCCGGCCGAGCCGCCCACCACCACCGCCACCGCCTTGGTGGCGAGCACCCGAGCGCCGCCGCCCAGCTCGAGCGGGCTGGCGTCGAGATCGAGGCCCTCCAGGCCGGTGCGGCCGAAGCCCTCGGCGACCAGCGAGAAGCGATCGGTGGGCCGGTACGCCGCCGCCACGCCCCAGACCAGCTGCTGGCCGACGGTCGAGGCGTAGATCGTGCGCGGCTTGCGGAAGGCGAGGCCGACGTTGGTGCCCAGCGCCAGCTTGCCGTCGGCGTTGGTCCACTGCCCGATGACGCGGCCACGCAGCGACGGCAGGTCGTCGCCGATGAACTGGCTGTCACCCGAGCCGAAGCTGGAGGGCAGGGTGGCGCCGACCGCGCCGGCCAGCGTGATGGTCCGCTTCTGCCAGAGCCGGGTCTTGAGCTCGGCGCGCAGATCGCCGGTGCCGGTGATCTTGATGCCCTCGGCGGTCGGCCGGGCCGTGGTCGGCATGAGGCCGTCGCCGGCCATCTGCAACACGATCGGCAGGCTGACACCGAGCTGGAACTTGTCGCTCAGGCCGTAGCTGGCCGACAGATCCCCGATGAGCGCGGTCTTGATGACCTCGGTGCGCTCGTCGGTGATCACGTCGTCGTCGTCATCGACGTTGTAGATCGTGAACGGGTGGGTGAAGTAGGTGACCAGGAAGTCGAAGGCGAGCTGACGCTTGGCCGAAACGTCGGCGTCGGCGACCGTGAAGAAGCGTTTGGGCCCGATCGCGTACTCGAACAGGTTGATGTCGATCGCTGGATCGAACGGAACCGGATCCGACTGCGCGGACGCGAGCGACGGCGCCAGGACACCCGCGCCCACACCCATCCCAAGGATAGCCAGCATCCCCCGTAGGCTCATCGAGGACGATGGTACCCCGACGGCGGTCGGGTTCGATACGGCGGGTGACGCCCACCCCTGCCTACACGGGTAGCGATCAGGTATCCGACGGCAGGGTGAAGGTGAAGGTCCAGACCACGACCGACGCGACCGCCTTGTCGTCGGTGTCCCGGGCCGGGACGAACTCGATCGCGCGGGCGCGGGACACGGCCAGCTCGTCGAGGCCGTGGCCGAGGCTGCCGAGGAGCTTGGCCTGGGCCACCTTGCCGGTGGCGTCGACCACCAGCCGTACCCGGATCTTGCCCTCGATGCCCAGACGGCGGGCTTCGGCCGGATAGCTCTTGCGCGCGTCGAAATAGTCGAAGCCATCCTTGGCCTCGGCCGGCGTCTTGATCGATGCAACCGAGGTTGCGACCACCGGCGCGCTGCCCGATCCCGAACCGTCGCCGCTGCCGGCGCCGGTGCCGGTGCCGCCCTGGCCGGTGCGCCGCGACGTGGGCTGACCCGACGCCGCCGCCACGCCGCGCGCGATCCCGGGCAGCGTCACCACCGGTGC